>CALKAL010000023.1 GCA_937983065.1 uncultured Bacillaceae bacterium
CTAAAGGCCATTGCGGCGCCTGCTACCCATGGGGCTAAAAATCCGAAGGCGGCAATTGGGATTCCGACGCTGTTGTAGAAAAAGGCCCAGAATAAGTTTTGTTTAATGTTTCGCATGGTGAGTCCGCTTAGTTTAATTGATTTAGGAATGTTTCTTAAGTCGCCACCAACTAATGTTACATCAGCCGCTTCAATCGCGATATCTGTCCCTGATCCGACTGCCATGCCGATATCGGCGACAGCTAGGGCTGGGGCGTCGTTAATTCCGTCACCGACCATAGCGACTTTTTTACCTTCAGCTTGTAGTTTTTCCACATATTCTGACTTTTCTTCTGGTAATACTTCAGCCATAACATTTTCTGCAGGGATTCCGACTTCATTTGCAACGACTTGTGCTGTTAGGCGGTTATCACCCGTCATCATATAAACGTCGATGCCCATTTTTTTCATTCGATTAATTGCTTCTTTAGATGTGTCCTTAACGACATCAGCAATAGCAATAATGAAAGAAATTTCTCCATTAATTGCAGCTATGACTGCTGTTTTTCCTTTATTTTCAAGGGCTTGTAATTCGTTTTCGACAGCTGTGACATCAATCCCTTTTTCGCGCATTAACTTGCGAGTTCCGACATATACATCGCGTCCATCGACTTTAGCATAAACGCCATGTCCCGTAATCGCTTCGAAGGCTTCGGGGTCATTAACTGGAACGTCATGCTCAACGGCGTAACTGATGACCGCTTCTGCAAGGGGATGCTCAGATCGTTTTTCGGATGCGACGACTAGAGCTAAATCTTCGTCCTTGCCAGAAATTCGCACCACATCTGTTACTCGTGGTTTTCCTTCTGTAATTGTGCCTGTTTTATCTAGTAAAACTGCATTGATTGCTTGAGTTCCTTCTAAATATTCGCCGCCTTTAAATAGAATTCCGTTTTCTGCACCGCGTCCTGAACCGACCATAATCGATGTCGGTGTTGCCAGTCCTAATGCACAAGGGCAGGCGATGACTAATACGGCAATTGATGCTTCTAATGCTTGCGACCAAACTCCTGGGTCGACGATGAAAAACCATGCAGCAAAAGTAACAAATGCAATGACGACAACGATGGGAACAAAAACGTTAGATATTTTATCCGCCATTCGTTGGATCGGTGCTTTTGATCCTTGGGCTTCTTCGACAATTTTTACGATTCCAGCAAGGGCGGTATCTTTTCCGACTTTTTCGGCCACCATCGTAATCGTACCGTTCTTGTTAACCGTTGCTCCAATAACTGGATCATCAATAGCTTTATCGACAGGAATCGGCTCACCAGTTAACATCGATTCATCAATTGACGTTGTTCCATCAATCACATAGCCGTCAACAGGAATTTTTTCTCCTGGTTTAACGATAATATGATCACCGACTTGAACTTCTTCAACGGACACTTTTTGTTCGGTCCCATTACGAATAACGGTTGCCTCTTTCGCTTGAAGCTTCAATAATTTTGTAATCGCTGAAGTTGTTCGTCCCTTTGCGATATCTTCCATATATTTTCCGAGTAAAATTAACGTTATTAATACAGCACTCGTTTCAAAATATAAATCGGGGTGGTGCGCAATTTGTCCCGTTTGCCATAAAACCGTTTGAACAACACTGTAAAAATAGGCTGCCGATGTTCCGAGTGCAACTAGAACATCCATGTTGGCGCTTTTATTAATTAATGAACGGAAAGCCCCATGATAAAAAGGCCAGCCGATATAAAATTGCACAATCGTTGCTAAGAAAAACTGGACCCACGGATGGGCGATAAATGCTGGTGCGCTTATTCCGATATCAAAGGGCATATGGTCAATCATCGTTAATAATAATGGAAATGATAATATAGCAGATAAAATAAGCTTGCGTTTTTTTGTTGCAATTTCTTTTTCTTTATTTTGATTTTCGCTGTTCCCTTTAATAAACGCTTTATAACCTAAATTTTTCACTTTTTCAATTAAATCATCAACGGATACGAGGCCTGGGGTATATGTTACTGAGCCTGAATCTGTTGCCAAATTAATATGTGTATTTGAAACGCCGTCCATGCGAGATAAAACTTTTTCGATTCGACTTGCACATGCAGCACAAGTCATCCCTTGAATATCGAGCTCGACTTTTTCTTCCCTAACGCCATATCCTAAATGATTTATTTTTTCAACGATATCCTCTGTCGATATTTTGTCATCATCATAAGATACAGTAGCTTTTTCCATCGACAAATTGACGTTCGCTTCAACGCCATCCATTTTGTTAAGCACTTTTTCAATTCGTGATGAACAAGCGGCGCATGTCATACCTGTTACGTTGAGTTGAGATTTTTTTATCGCCATTTGAGTGTCACCTTCCTTTATTTCGCGTATTGTTTAACGACCTTCATTAATTCGTCCATATACGCTTCTCCGTCACCTTGTTTGACAGCTGATAATACACACATCTTCGCATGGCGTTCCATCATATGGTACCCGACTTTATCTAAGGCTGCTTTAATCGCAGAAATTTGTACTAAAACGTCGACACAATATCGATCTTCTTCAATCATTTTTTGAATACCTCTAACTTGCCCTTCAATCCGTTTCAGACGATTATTTAAACTGTTTATTTCATCATCTGTTCGTGGAATGACGGGATGATCATGGTGTTCATGGTTTTTTGTCGAAATGTCGCTCATATTTATCACCTCTAATTAAATACTATACCCCCCTAATGTATTTGTCAATCGAAGCAAATTACCCTTCCTAATAAAAAAATCCCCCGCTTTAAATTTGCGAGGGAATTTTACTATGCAACGACGTCATAGCCTTGATCGTCAATTAAACTTTTCATTTGGTCTACATTCACTTTAGACTCATCATATTTAACGTGAACAGTGCCTTCTTCAAGCTTTACTTCAACGTCAGATATACCGTCAACGACATCTAATGCACCTTTTACAGAAGAAACGCAATGCCCGCACGTCATTCCTTGTACTTTTAATGTTACTTCTTTCATTGGTAGGCTCCTTTCTTTATAACTATTTAAAATGTCAATCATGTAATAACATATTCCTCATTTATAAAATAGCATACCCGTATATCGTATTTCAATGACGTTGCTCAAATTGTCACTTTTTGAGATTTGCTTTACATAAGGCGACGCGTTTCCTTGTTTATGCGAAAAAAATAGATTTATGCGGGATTAACAAATTCGACAGGCCCTCGCAAGTTATTTTTCATCCAAATTTCGCACTTCGACTGGGACGAGGAGTCGATTTAAAGTTTCACGGTGCTGTTCATATTGTGATGGGAGCTTTAAATCTTGCCCTAACGTTTCATATGGCTCATCAATCAAAAACCCAGGTGGATCTGTTGCAATTTCAAATAAAATTTCGCCGTATTCTCTAAAATAAATCGCATTGAAATAGTTCCGATCCTGCACCGGAGTGACGCCAAGCCCTTTACTTTCAATGTATCGTTTCCAATCGAGTTGATCTTCATCATCCACTGCTCGCCATGCAATATGGTGAACAGTCCCAACTCCGATTTGCCCGATTCCTGTTGCGGTATCTTTGACATCAATCGTGTTCCCAATCTCGCCTGATGCTTTAAAACGGATTAACCTAGCATCTTCACCAATTTTCTTTAATCCCATATATTCTAACGTTTCCGATGTTTTATCAGGGCGGGCAGAATAAAGAGTGGCACCGCGAAATCCTTTAATAGCGACATCCTTCGTCACTTCACCAATCGTCCATTCGTTAGGATCACCTTCATCGGTTTCGACTAATTCAAGTCTTAGCCCGTCTGGATCTTCAAAATATAAATAATCCTCGCCGAACCGAGTCGTTTTTTCGTATTCGATGTTAAACTTTTTCAGCCGCGCTTCCCAAAAATTGAGGGAACCAGTTGGAACTGCATAAATTGTAACACCTACTTGTCCATCGCCAATTTTTCCGTTATAGGCGTTAATCCAAGGGAAAAATGTAATAATCGTTCCAGGTGCACCTTTGTCATTCCCTAAATAAAAGTGATACGTTTCAGGGTCATCGAAATTGATTGTTTTTTTCACAAATCTTAGCCCTAATACCCCCGCATAAAAGTCTAAATTTCGTTGAGGGTCTCCGACAATGGCTGTTATATGGTGAATACCTGCAGTTTTTTTCATTTTAAATCGCTCCTTTTTCACTTTAATATTCCCTACCCATTTGAATTAAAAACTTTTCTTGTTATTATGAATTGATTTATCTCGAATTCAAACTAAATTTATTTTAAAATAAATAAACAGCTTTGTCAATGGTGCTGTCTGTTTTAATTAAAACGCTCTATTAAAGTTAGTATTGATATAGCGGAGATTACGTGATTATTTAATTGGTGTGCCTCACAGCATTCACCAAAGAAAATGAAGAGACAATGAATGATTTGGATTTAAAGAGAATTTAGTAAAGAATTTAGAAATTTATGATACACTTGGATTGAATTAATTTGTTGTAATAAACACCAATGCTTATTCAACTAAACGGGTGCTTTATCGAAAGAAGGAGTTGTTATTTTGGCAACTCATATTGCTTGTTGTGCTATGAGTCTGTTTAGTGGAATAGTGAAACCATTTTTTCTTTTTAATTCGTATGAAAGGTACAGAACAAATTTTAAGGAGTGATTACTATTTCTGCGTTATTAATTGCAAAAGTAGCAATTGGGCTAATTCTTTTGGTTTTAATTGTTTTTACAATTAGGGGTGTACAAAAAAGTGGAACAGGTGAATATAGCGGCAATGTTGGTTGGCTTATGTTTTTAATAGCAGCAGAATCCATAGCGTTACCAATCTACGGGTATTTTTTATCCATTTAAAATTAGAAGAATAATCAATAGTTATTTTAGGGTTGTGAAAGCCTGTACCTAAATTAACGGTTGCGTTTATTAAATTAGATATAGATATTGTCCTACTGATGCTCAGGATAAGCTATGAAAGATTGGAGGATGGTGTTGGGTGAGCAAACAAAAACATTAATATAGCCATTCTAAAAAGATAAAACAACGATTGTATCGGCTTTTTTTCCGACATCGAAATAATGTTTACAAACATATTTAATCGGTTTAGTTATTTTACTTGTTTCAATTTGCTCTAGTGACTTCCAATACAATTTACCTTCATCACTTTCAATGAGTTGGGCCCCCTCATTAATTTGGGCGACAAAAATATATTGAATGCGAATTTCATCTTCTAAAATCCGATGCACGACATATTTTAATTTTAAATTCGATAAATCGTCCTCCGTTAGCCCCGCTTCTTCTCGGATCTCCCGAATACACGCCCGTTTAGGATCAGACATTTCCTCCTTCTCCATATGTCCACCAATCGGAACTAAATAACCAGGGAGAAAATGATGGTCTTCGCCTTTTTGTAAAAAGAGAATATCATTATTTTGATTAACGAGTAAAGCAACTGCCATATGTCTTAGTTTCATGTTTTTCACCGTTTCTGTATCTTAATTAAAATGTTCTATTTGTTGGATTTAATCGCACTTTATTAACGTTTATTTTTATAATCCAGATTCGATATATTCACTAATTAATTGATTAATTTCATCGATATGAATAGGACCATTTAGCACATCATAATACATTGTATCAACTCGAACTTTACTCTTTGTCATAAGTAATATTGAATATTTACTGTTAGTTCTTAGTACAAAAAAACGAACTTGATTTTCCAATTCTTCTCCTCTTATAAATTCTTCCCTTGTCCTTTTAATTGTGTAATCATTTATTAAATCGGAAAAGTTTTCAAGAAATTCTTCGTCTTTAATCTCTATTGTTTGCTCTCCGTCTATAACAACACCGACTAATGAATCTTTTTCAACATTTAAAGCTTCTGTCAACGTCATTTCCTGGTAAGTTGACCAATGATTCATAAGTTAATTTTTGTTAATGAATTTCGACAATTTTCAAAATTTTCATCGTCTAATACCCCTTCCATTCGCGAAAAAACTGTTTTAAGTAATCTTCCATAAACTGATGCCTCTCAAGTGCAATCCGATACCCCTCATTGGTATTCATTAAATCTTTAAGCTTGAGCAATTTTTCATAAAAATGATTAATCGCTGTGCTTTCTCCGTGGCGATATTCTTCTTTTGTCATCGAATCGCGGGGCGGTAATTGAGGATTGTACATAAGATCCCCCTTCGAACCAGCATATGTAAAACAACGTGCTATCCCAATCGCTCCTATCGCATCGAGTCGGTCCGCATCTTGAACGACTTGCGCCTCAAGTAAATCTAGTTTCGGGCCGTGCCCCCCTTTATAAGATATAGTAGCAACGATATGTAAAATCGTTTCAACTTTTTCCGAATCAGCTAAATGTTCTTCAAGCCAAGCTCTAATCCGCTTCAAACCTACTTCTTCACTTTCCACTACTTTATCATCCGCTAAATCATGAAGTAATGCTGCCATTTGACAAATGAAAAGGTTGGCTCCCTCTTTCTCCGCAATCGTTTTCGATAGTTCCGTCACTCGAAAAATATGCCACCAATCATGACCCGAACCTTCATTTTCCAACTCCTTTTTTACAAACTGCGCCGTTTTTTCTAAGACTAATTTCTCATTCATAACTTTTAGCTCCCTTTCCATTTACACGACGAACTCTATTCGTTATGATTAAAGTATAACAAAACTGCATAGCCCGTCACACACTAGGGGAGCTGCTTTTAGCGGCTGAGAAGGCATTGCCTGACCCTCATAACCCGAACTAGATAATACTAGCGTGGGGAAGTGTAGTTATCAGTATCGTTCATTATTTTTAACTTCGTATACTTGAGACTGCATTCCCACGGGAGTGCAGTTTTTTTGTTGTAAAGTAAAACTCCAATTAGTTTAAAGCTCGGTGCGGAGTTTTACAGCCCGTGAATTCGGGAAAAAATTATTTTCGGAGGGATTTTTTATGACTGATTATTGTGGAACGAACGGCATTGCAGGTTGTCAGTTTACGCTTTTTCCGATGAGTGACCAATTCGTTGACATCATTTTATCGTCACTTGATGAAGTCGATTCGTCACAAGTTTGGAAAGAAACCGATGATGTGTCCACTTGTGTGCGTGGGGATTTAGCTCATGTGTTTGATGTCGTTAAAGCCATTTATCTTCATGCAGCTAAAACGGGAGAGCATGTTGCGATGAGTGGGACGTTTTCCATCGGCTGTCCTGGAGATACTAAAAATCATGTTAAAGAAGTTGAAACTGCCGAATTAAAAAATGAGCCGACATCTAAGTCTATTTCACAACAAGCAGGTTGTAAATTTGCCCTTTACCCAATGGGGCGAGAGAATTATATGGATTTAATTATGGAACAAATTGATTTATCAAAAAGTCGGGGTGTTAAAGTGAGCTCATCTCATTACGCAACCCGCCTTGACGGAGAAGTAAACGATATTTTTAAAGCAATGGAGGACTCGTTCGCTCAAGTAAAAAAGGTAGCTGACCATGTTACGATGACATTTACGATTTCTGCTAACAGCCCTTCCAATAAATAATCAACATATTATTAAAAAAGAATCAAGGCCTCTAAACGCGCCTTGATTCTTTTTCATTGAACTCGTTCCGCATATAAAAAATATCTCTCTTCCGTTAACGTTAATGTGAAAAACGGATAACATGTCATTAAAACGAGGGTTTCTTCATCCATACTCCCGACTCGATCGACTTCCGACTCATGCCCGACTTCACCATAGGTCATTCGATATTCAAAAGTGCCATAGGGAACGTTAATATAAATCGAATCCCCTTCTCCCAAATCACCTATATTTAAAAATGCTGAATCGTTATGACCAGTTAGGAAAACTTGATCCCCTTCATTCGGAAACCATGTCTCAGGAATATGACCGACACCATATTTTAAATGTTCTGGCTCGGCTCCATAAACAATTGGAAGTTTTAAATCAATCGATGGAATTTCGATTGTTCCGTACACATCACCAATGTCCACTTGAAATTCAGAAAGCTCCATTAAATATTCTTTTTCGGCTGGATTTTCTTCAGCAGATACGACAAATTCATTTAAAAATGTTTCCGCTTCTTCTAACTTGTATTGACTGCCAAAATAAAAATCAAATAGCAAATAGCCCCCATAACAAAGAAAAATGACACCGGCAGCTATTAGTAAGTAACTAATCTTTCTTAACATATTAAAGCACACTCCACAATTTTCTATCGTTCTTCCAATTATAAACAACAATCTATTAAAATGCGATAAATAGCTTATTAACAAAACAATAATATGATATAATGATAACTAAATTTATCCAATTTTCTAAAAAGGATTGATAATATGATTGAGTCGTTTATTATCAATATCGCCCTTTTAATTACGTTTATTTTCTTTTGGCATCAAATGTTTACAAAAAGACGCCTTACCTTTGAATCACCGCTTTGGGTTAAATTTGCTGACGGGATTTTAGGTGGTATTTTAGGTATTATTTTGATGCATTTTAGTATTTACGTCAACGAGATTACCCTCTTAGATCTTCGCCACATTCCAGTCATTATCGTTGCTTACTATGGTGGAATGCTTCCGCCAATCATCGCCGCCATCGTGATAAGTATCGGCCGTTATTTTATAGACATTAATATTTCATCACATTTTTCCTTAATTATGATGTTAGTGATTGCTTTAGGTAGTGGACTCATCTCAATTTTTATTAAGTTAGTTAATTGGAAAAAATGGCTACTCCTCTTGTTTTATGCTCAAGCTGTTTTTTCAATCGCCTTATATTTAGTATCTCCAAATTATATCGATGTCCTTGATGCCGCTATATTACATATTATTTGCTCGATTTGTGGTGGATTTATCGCTTTCTACTTCGTTAGATATATCCGAAAAAATAGCGAGCTACTCATGAAGTACAAGGAATATTCACGTAAAGATCCGTTAACAGGGTTGTACAATATTCGTACGTTTCACCATTATTATAAAAACTTTATTAAGCTTGCTAAAAATGAAAATATCCCTTTTACACTCATGATGCTAGATATCGATCATTTCAAAAAAGTGAATGATACGTATGGACATATTGCTGGGGATGAGGTGTTAAAGCAAATTGGTAATCTCCTTTTAAAAATTACTGGTAAAGATGCTATCGTTACACGTAATGGAGGCGAGGAGTTCGCAATTCTACTATATGGACAAGATATCAATAGCGGTAGAGCTTTAGCTGAAAATATTCGCAAAGAAATTGAAAACACATCTTTTCATGTCCCTAATCATAAAGACGTTAAAATTACGATTTCAATTGGGTTGGCACAATATGATCCGAAAATGGAGCATGAGCATATTTTATATCAAGAATCGGATCAAGCGCTCTATCAAGCTAAATCGACACGAAATATCGTGGAAATTAGACATTCGGATTTATTAGTTTGAACTAACTGTCATCAAAATGCTATCTGCGTTTTGAGGAGGAATCTTCTGCGTGAAATGATAAATAACTATTGACACGAACAAAAAAATAACATATGATAATTAACAAATTTATAAAAACGGTTGGCAATGATGAAGAGGAGTACTTAATTTTTTGCAGTTTAGAGAGCTAGTGGTCGGTGAGAACTAGCCTGCATATTTTAAGGAATGGACTTCTGAGCCTCTAGCCCAAAGTAACATTAGTTATGATTAGGGCTGGCGAAGGTCTCGTCGATAAAAGAGACACGGTATTCAAGTGTAATCACTTCGATACTGGTAAAGTGGGCTGTAGATTATTACAGTCAATGAAGGTGGCACCACGGGTTTTCCGTCCTTTTTATAGGACTCGAAAACCCTTTTTTATTTGTAAAAATTAAATAAAAGATAAAATTGTTGAGTAAGAGGAGTAAGTAAATCGGAGGCGTTACAGAGAGCTAGCGACAGGTGCGATGCTAGTACGATACGGTTTACTGAATGGACTTACGAGAGGTTGCTTGAACTTAAAAGTAGGGCAACCCGGATTCCCCCGTTACAAGGATAGGATATCGGAAATAGCAAATTTTTCCCGTATCTGAATGAGAGAGAAAGGTTTATATCTTTCTAATTGAGGTGGTACCGCGGATATTTCGTCCTCTATAAGCACAGTTGATGTGTTTATAGGGGATTTTTTTATTTTAAAAATGATAAGGAGTTGTTCGAATGGTTAACTACTCAATGCAAATTTTAGATGGTGATACTCATACGCCGATTTCAATTTTTTTAAAGCTTCAGGGTGAAAAAAAGTTTTTATTAGAAAGTTCATTAAAACATGAAAAATCTGGGCGATATTCGTTTATCGGGATGAATCCTTTTTATGAACTTATAGCTTATGGCGATGAAATTACGTGCACTGATTTATATACGAAACAAACAACGAGGGAAATAGGCGATCCCCTTGAGATATTAAATGATTGTCTCCTTCCCCATTTGAAATCACCGGTTGAAGCGCCATTTTTCGCTGGTGGGATTGGCTATGTCGGTTATGACGTAATTAAACAGTATGAGCACATTGAGAAGCACCTTAATGATGATATCGCCATGCCAGATATCCATTTTCAATTTTACGAGCAAGTTGTCGTCTATGACCATCTCCTTCAACAAGTCACTGTAATCGTATTTGATCGATGGCTATCTGAGGAAAAAGTAAATCGGGATGAACAGTTAAATAAACTCGTTAACCAAATTGAACACGGAGATGTGACGGCGAATGAAGGTTATACCATTTCACAGTTCCATTCTAACTATGACGAACAATCCTTTGAACAGATGGTGAGTCAAGTAAAAGAGCATATTGATAGAGGAGATATTTATCAAGCGGTTATATCCCAACGACTGACGGCAAATTTCGCTGGCAGTCCCTTTGCATACTACCGCAAATTAAGAAAAAGTAACCCATCGCCTTATATGTATTTTATCGACTTTAGCAATTATGCCGTCCTCGGAACATCGCCTGAAAGCTTAGTAAAAGTAAAAGGCGATACCGTTACAACGAATCCAATTGCTGGGACGAGAAAACGTGGTGCGACCGTGGAAGAAGATCACCTCCTTGAAAAAGAACTTTTAAACGATGATAAGGAAATCGCTGAACATATGATGCTCGTTGATCTTGGTAGAGGTGATTTAGGGAAAGTTTGCAAGCCTGGGACGATTCATTTAAGTAAACATATGCTTATTGAAAAATATCGTTATGTCATGCACATCGTCTCTGAAGTAACGGGGGAATTAAAGCCAACAAAGACGTCGACGGATGCGTTAAAAGCTTGTTTACCCGCAGGAACGGTCAGTGGTGCTCCGAAAAAACGTGCGATTGAGCTCATTAATGAATTAGAAAAATGCAAGCGAGGCGTTTACTCAGGTGCGATTGGCTACATTTCCATCAATGGTAATCTTGATTTCGCCTTAGCGATTCGAACGATGGTTATAAAGGATGGGAAAGCTCACGTTCAAGCCGGTGCTGGGATTGTACATGATTCGATTCCGAAAAATGAATTTGCGGAAACGATGAATAAAGCAAGAGCATTATTGGAGGTGCATTAAATGATTTTACTCATCGATAATGACAGTTCTTTTACTTACAACTTATATCAGTATTTAGAAGAACTTGGCGAACACGTTTTGATTAAAAGAAGTGGCGCCGTTTCGATTAAAGAGATTGAATTACTAAACAATCTTGATGCGATCGTCATTTCCCCTGGTTCTGGGTTACCTGAACAATCTAGGATGACGATGCCAATCATTCAACATTTTTATAAAAAGCTCCCGATACTCGGAATTGGATTAGGGCATCTGGCTATCGCAAAGTCCTTTGGTGCAAAAATTACTAAACTAGCGGAAATTAAGCACGGTAAAAAATCGTTTATTAAACATAAAGGGAAGGGATTATTTCAATATTTACCCCAGCCGATTGAAGTAATGCGCTATCATTCCTTTGCGGTTGACAGGTTCAGCCTCCCTCCTTTTTTCGAAGCCCTCGCCATTTCAATGGACGACGGTGAGCTTATGGCGATGAAGCATGACGCTTACCCTGTTTACGGGTTGCAATTTAATCCCGAATCAATTGGGACGTTAGAAGGGAAAAAAATAATCGATTTATTTTTGAAAGAAGTAAGAAAGGAGAATCATCATGAGAGAATTATTAACTAAATTGTCTGAAGGGACAGCATTATCGAGAATTGAGATGAAAGATGTAACGACTCAAATATTAGCAGGAAAATTAACAGATAGTGAAATTGCTCTCGTCTTAGCGAGTTTAAAAGTTCGCGGCGAAACGGTCGAAGAAATTACTGGAATTGTTGATGCGCTCCGTGAAGAGGCATTGCCTATACGAAAAAATTTACAAGGAGTCATCGATAATTGTGGGACGGGTGGTGACAGGTCAAACAGCTTTAACATTAGTACGACAACGGCCTTCGTTTTAGCAGGAGCAGGACTTAAAGTCGCAAAACATGGCAACCGAAGCATCTCTAGTAAAACTGGGAGTGCTGACGTTTTAGAATTTTTAGGAGTTGCCCTCGATTTTTCAACAGAGGAAATTGAATTTCTTCTTGAAACGAACGGAATCGCTTTTTTATTTGCTCCTTACGTTCATGCCAAATTAAAGCCGATTATGAAAGTGCGGAAAGAACTCGGTATTCCGACGATATTCAACGTGATCGGACCGTTAACGAACCCAGTGGAATTGGAAACACAATTTTTAGGGGTTTATCGTGAAGATTTATTAATGAAATTAGCTGCCGTTTTACATCAACTTGGTCGAAAAAGGGCCATCGTCATCAATGGCGCTGGTGGGATGGACGAAGCCTCTCTTGCCGGAGAAAATAGTCTTGTGTTATTAGACCGCGGTGAACTGATTCCCTTTACAATCCGCCCTGAAGATGTCGGCTTAACCCGTTATCCGAACGAAGCAATTGTTGGTGGAGATGCAAAGGTGAACGCACAAATTTTACTCGATGTCTTACATGGAAAAGAGGGTGCCTACCTCGATACAGTTTTATTCAATGCGGCAATCGGTTTATTTGCTGCAAGCCTCGTTCCTTCAATTAAAGACGGGGTAGATCTTGCTAGGCAAATAATCCATTCTGGAAAAGCGTTAGAAAAGCTTAATTTCCTAATTAACTATAGTAAAACTCGAAATAGAAAGGTGATGACGTCGTGAAACAAGACACGATTTTAAATAAGATTTTGCAAGAAAAAGAGAATGAAGTCGAGCGATTAAAAACGAAGGAAATAAACTTCGCCAGCGAAATTCAGCCGAAAAGATCGCTATTCAATACGTTAAAAAACTCAAACGCGCTATCAGTCATTGCCGAAATTAAACGGGCTTCCCCTTCTAAAGGAAATATTAACACGACAATGGATCCAGCAGAGCAAGCCGTTTTATACGAAAAAAGTGGTGCAAGCGCCATTTCTGTTTTAACAGACACTCCTTTTTTTAAAGGCTCGTTTAACGACTTAATGGACGTACGAAACGCGGTGAATATTCCTATTTTATGTAAAGATTTTATCATCGATGAGATTCAAATTGACGTTGCTTATACTTCTGGAGCAGATGCGGTTTTGCTCATTGCTACTGCACTTCCTAAGCCGAAATTACAACAGCTTTATAACTATGCAAACTCATTAGAGCTTGACGTGTTATTTGAAGTGCATGACGAAGAGGAATTAAACATAGCTATTGAAATTGGAGCTAACATCATTGGCGTTAATAATCGTGATTTAAAAACGTTCAAGGTCAATCTTTCTATATTTGAAAAGCTTGCCAAACAATTAAAAGCGAATGATGTCGTTTTAATTAGTGAAAGTGGCATTCATTACAAAGAAGATGCCCTTCGTGTAGCAAATGCAGGGGCTCATGCAATTCTCGTCGGTGAATCCCTCATGAAAAGCGGTGATGTTCCTGCAATGATTGAAAGCTTTCAAGTGGAGCGAGTCTCTCATATTTTTTAAGAAAGGACGATGAAAATGACGATGGTTAAAATTTGCGGCATTACAGATGTGACCCATGCGATTCAAGCTGTTGAAACTGGAGCGGATGCGGTAGGTTTCGTTTTTGCCGAAAGTAAAAGGAAAATTTCTGTTGCAGAGGCAGCTTCGATTGCCCATGTTCTTCCGACTTCCGTTAAAAAAATCGGAGTGTTCGTCAATATGCCGAAGCAAGAACTTGAAAATACGGCTCAAATCGTCGGCCTCGACTATGTACAACTTCACGGGGATGAAACGCTTAAATTTTGTAAAAGTCTCGCCGTTCCTTACATTAAAGCAATGCGCGTTAAATCTGAAGAGGATCTATCATTAGCCTCCATTTATGAGGATGCGGCGTACATTTTACTTGATAGTGCATCAGGACCTTATCGTGGGGGTAACGGAACCCGCTTTAATTGGGATCTGTTAAAAAATCATTACATCGACCAGTCGCGACTCATACTTGCAGGTGGATTAACTATTCGTAACGTAAAAGAAGCGATTTCGACCGTTAAACCTGCCATGGTTGATGTCTCAAGTGGGGTTGAAACAAACGGTATTAAAGATGGGGAAAAAATTAAGCAATTTATTAAACAAGTAAAGGAGAAAGTATCATGATATATGAATTACCGAATACAAACGGCTATTTTGGACGATACGGAGGTAAATTTGTGCCCGAAACGTTAATGGGCGCCATTAAAGAGCTTGAAGCCGCTTATGATGAAGCCATTCAAGACCAACATTTTCAAAATCGATTACAATCGTTACTTAAAGATTATGTCGGTCGAGAAAATCCATTATATTTCGCACAAAACTTAACCGAAAAACTAGGTGGACCAAATATTTATTTGAAGCGGGAAGATTTAAATCATACAGGGGCCCATAAAATTAACAATACGATTGGCCAGGCGCTTTTAGCTGAGCGAATGGGGAAAAAGAAAATCGTCGCAGAAACTGGGGCTGGCCAACACGGGGTTGCTACGGCTACTGTTTGTGCTTTACTTAACCTTGATTGCGTCATTTTTATGGGAGCCGAAGATATTAAACGGCAAAAGTTAAATGTCTTTCGGATGGAACTTCTCGGTGCCAAAGTTGTGAGTGTCGATCAAGGAAGCGCGACTTTAAAAGATGCGGTAAATGAAGCACTCCGCTACTGGGTGGCACATATTGAGGATACCCATTACATTATCGGCTCTGTTCTTGGCCCGCACCCTTTCCCGAAAATAGTTCGCGATTTTCAAAGTGTCATAGGTATCGAGACAAAAAAGCAGCTATTTGAAAAAGAAGGAAAGCTTCCAGATGCGATTGTCGCCTGTGTCGGTGGCGGGAGTAACGCGATGGGAATGTTTTATCCGTTTATTGAAAATGAATCAGTGAAACTTTTTGGTGCAGAGGCTGCGGGTAGAGGTATTCATACTGATAAGCATGCAGCGACAATGACGAAAGGATCAGCTGGTATTTTACACGGGTCGATGATGTATCTTTTACAAGACGAACACGGGCAAATCCAAGAGGCCCATTCCGTCTCAGCAGGACTTGATTATCCAGGGGTTGGGCCAGAGCATAGCTTTTTACACGATTCCAAACGGGTGACATATGAAGCGATTACCGATGAAGAAGCTCTTGATGCCTTCCAGCTTCTCTCTCGAACAGAAGGAATTATTCCCGCATTGGAAAGCTCCCATGCTGTTGCCTTAGCTATGAAACTCGCAAAAACGATGTCAAAGGAAGAAACGATTGTCATCTGTCTTTCTGGGCGGGGCGATAAAGATGTGGAGCAAGTCAAAGACAAGTTAAATGAATAAAGGAGGATTTTCATGTCTATTGTAACTAACGGACGGACATATTTAGAAAACGAATTAAATGAAGTATTAAAGAAAAATAATAAATTATTCATTCCATATATAATGGCAGGAGATGGAGGGCTTGATCAACTCATTCCTACGCTCACTTTTTTACAAGAGGCGGGCGCATCGGCCATTGAGCTCGGCATTCCTTTTTCTGACCCAGTTGCAGATGGAAAAACGATTCAAAAAGCAGGAATTCGTGCGCTTCAACACGGCGTGACATTAAAGGGAATCGTTGAATTACTGAAACAGGAACGGCATAAAATTCACATTCCTATTATATTTATGACTTATATTAATCCGATTTTTCATTACGGGGTGACGTCGTTCGTGCGTGATATAAAAGAAGCGGGAGTTGACGGGATAATCATTCCAGACCTACCATTTGAGGAGCAACATTTAATAAAAGATGAACTAAAAGAAGCAGACATCGCTCTTATTCAGCTCGTTTCTTTAACAAGTGTTAGCGAAAGACAACAGAAAATCGCCGAACATTCAGAAGGCTTTCTTTACGCTGTTACGGTAAATGGGACTACGGGTGTCCGTAACGACTTTTCTGACGTTTTACATGACTACTTGCGGAATTTAAAACAATTTAGCAAGGTTCCAGTTGTAGCTGGTTTCGGGATTTCCTCTCCTGAACAAGTTCAAACGGTATCTCAATTATGTGACGGTGTCATCGTCGGGAGTAAAATTATCGAATTACTCCAAAACAATGATGACGAGTCTATAAAACAGTTGATTGAAGCGGCTTATAGATTTTGATGCGTTGTTATGCTACAGTTTGAAATGGACCTTGTATTAATCCTGCACATGTGTGTGGGGTTACTGCGCATTGATAGGCTATAGTTTAAAATGAATCTGTTAATTAAAAGTTAGATTTTAATGTGATTTTGCGGAGATGACTTCATGGAAATATTAGACTTCGTGCTTATTTTTTTTGTCGGTTTAATTTCAACGACGCTCGGAACCCTTGCTGGTGGTGGAGGGTTAATTAGTTTACCTACGATGCTTACTTTAGGGGTGCCAGTCCATTCAGCGATTGGTGCCAATAAAGTATCCAATACCGTCAGTGCCTTAAGTGCCTTTATTTCCATCTATCGGAGTAAAGGCGTTTCCCTTCAAGAGGGATTAAAAATTATCCCAATCAGTTTAATTGGTGGGATAACAGGTGGGCTTGTTGCAACAGCTATTTCTCCTGATGTTCTGTATAAAATAGCGATTGGACTTTTAATATTCGCATTCCTTTTCTCCTTCGTCGGTAAGGCTGATTTTTCTGGAAATAACACATTTCAGCTAAAGTCAAAAGGAACGCCGCTTTTGTACGGGATCGGTATTTATGATGGGATGTTTGGTCCGGGACAAGGAACATTAATGCTCTATCTTTTTTCTTATATGCGGATTTCTTATTACCGTGCTGTTGGCCTTGTCCGTGTTGCTACATTTGCAAGCTGCTTCGGTGCGGCAATCAGTTATATATCAACAGGACAAATTATTTGGTCATTAACATTAGCATTAATGGCTGGTTCCCTTTCTGGAGCTCAAATCGGAGTGAAATTAGCGAGTAAAATAAAAAGCAAACACGTTAAACTTTTACTGAGAGTCGTCACAGCTTTACTAATCATCCAATTAATTTACGATTCGATGTTGAAGTAGTGAGTCGCATAGCTTGCGGGCTCATGCGACAGCTTGATGACATCATTCATTCACCATTAAGTGACTGTCAATTTGCTTAAAACATTTCTCGTCATAGGCGGCTAACGTTAAGAAATATTCGTAGATCGTCATCGATTTGCCCGCAATTAATATATTTTTCTCCCAATCCGCTTCTTCAATTTCTAAAATAGTTTCTAATAATTTCTTTCGAGTCATTATAAATCGTTCAATAACTTCTTCTTTTGGCCGAGTCCTTCCGAAAAACGCCGCTTCATTATTTATTTCATTTTCGCTAATACTCAGTTTCGGTAATGTACCTCGGGTGAAAAAGTACGGAATCCGTTTTTCCATCATTAATTCATCCCACGGTTGAAAATGGGCAATCATTTCTGCAATCGACCATTTCTCGTCATCGATTGGCTGTCTCCATTCTTCCTCTGATAAATTGCGTAATGACTCTACATATTCGATTGAACGTTGGATATGAAATAAAATCTCCTCTTTATGATTAAACAATTTTATCCTCCTCTCAACCATTTTTATACGAATATTTGTGTTATACAAACAATTCCCTACTACTTGTCAACATAAACTTTTCTTTACAATACATTTTATTCTCATTTTTCAAACATTATTATTCTCTTATTCGTAATGACAGTACATAAATCCTTCTTTATCTACTATAATAGAATCAAAGTATTCTGAAAAAAGAGGTGTCTTATGAAACGGAAAGTCGTCATTGCAGGGGGTTCTGGACTATTAGGACAATCATTATCCGAAGTTTTAATTAATCAAGGCTATGAGGTCGTCATATTAACTCGGGGAAAGGAAAAAGTTGAAAACGGTAAATCGTACGTCCATTGGGATAGTCAAACGGTAGGAGATTGGGCTAAAGAACTTGATGGAAGCCACGCCTTAGTCAATTTTACTGGGCGGTCAATCAATTGTATTTATACGAAAAAGAATAAACACGACATCGTCCATTCGCGGGTCGATTCCGTTCGTGCGCTTTGGGAAGCCCTTCATCAAACTAAAAATCCTCCACAAGCTTTTATTAATGCAGGAGCTCTTGCGATTTATGGGAATACGACAGAAAAATGTGATGAAAATGCGCCCCACGGCTCAGGGTTTTCCGCAGATGTTTGTAAAATGTGGGAGGAAGCGTTTTACAAAGAGAGCCATTCAAGCATCCGACAAGTTTTATTTCGCATCGGCATTGTATTAACGCCGGAAAATGGAGCACTTGAACCTCTGAAAAAACTCGTCACGTTTAACCTCGGTGGAACGGTCGGCTCTGGAAAGCAATATTTCAGCTGGATTCATATTGATGATATGAATGAAATGATTATACGGGCGATAGAAAATGAAACGATGCAAGGAACGTACAACGCGGCAACCCCTGAGGCACCGACTAATAAGCAATTTATGAAAACGATGCGCAAAGTAATGGATAAAGGTTGGGCCCCGAAAACGCCGACGCCCTTCGTTTGGCTTGGTGCCTATCTTTTCATGAGGACTGAACCGGAAATTGTCCTTGAAGGAAGATTCGGTTATCCAAAAAAGCTATTAGATGAAGGGTTTGAATTTAAATTTCCCCAATTAGAACAGGCATTGGAAGATTTAATTTACGGAATAGCGAAACAGTAATTTGTGAAGGAGAGGGATGATGAATCTAGCAAACTGGGATATTGGTGATATTTTCATGTTTATTTTCGCGATGATATTAATGTTTAATAATATTGAAGCGCTTATTCAATATCGAAAAGTTCAGGAAGCGATGAAGGATATTGAATGAAGAAGATCTCGAATTTCGAAGCAAACTCCAAATGTTTACCACATTATCTGTTGCTGCGTTTATTTTAAAATGGCTAATTTATATTATAGCTTATGTATTTATAGGACATTTCCTCATTTTAATTGTTGGCGGCATTTTATTTTTACTTCGATTTTATTTGATTTTCAAAAAAGTGGATCATTCGGAATCAAAAGTGATAGACTTTGTGACGTTAGTTGGTGAAACATTATTTGTCGCTTATTTTATTATTCACTACTTTATTTTTATTTTGTAGTCCATAAAATAAGACAATATACCTAGAATTTATTAAAAGATTGCAAATATTTTAATAAATATTTCTGTATAATGCTACGAAAGTTCGTTATGAGATTGGACAATGTTTGTTAAAATTAAATTAAGTACAATTGGGCATTTCTCGGGTGGTGGCTTGCTCCCTTATTTTATACAAAAAGGGGGTGATGCCTATGGCTGTTTATGAAGCACTCTATCTAATGATCGCCTTTGCGACCTTGATAGTAGTGATTCTAACAACAGAGAAAAAGTAACCACCCTAGCCTAGCTTGTGAAGGGTGATTACTCTATCGCGAGCTGCCCCCGTTGAAAGGGCAATTGTACCCGACCGTTGGTGCCATCACACCAACGGTCACAAATTTATCTTATGCATTCATCCGTTAATATTATAACTAATTATTTTATTTTTGAAAATACATATCTGTTATTTCATATGGGCAAAGCTTAAATCCGTATCGATATGACCGTACATTCGCTTAACTCGCACATCTTCCCCATTCAACCATTTTTCAAAATCAAAAATAACTGGCTTTTGATCGCCACCTAAGGAAAACCATGCTTTCTTCTCTTTCGGTAAATAAGCTGACGTATGAATCGTTCCAGACCAGCTTTTATATTTTTCCGAAAAAACACCGCGATCTCTTTCATTAAATAATCGAAAAGCATCAACAACGTTTGTAATGGAATCTTTTTGCTCATTAATGGCGTTCATTCGTTTATAAGAATCCTTTAAATGATACCGATTTTCGTCTTCAAGTAACTCAAAATGATTTGTACAAACATTCGCCTGTCTAACTTTAACTTTTCGTGGACTTGCTTCAACAACGTGACTAACTCCAGATTGGTCTAATATGACATAACTAAAGGAGCCACGGTGGGGAATTTCCTTTAACAATTGCAAAGCGTCATAGACCGTTTCGCACGTTTCTAAAATAATCCGGCCAATGATTGTACATGTAAAGCCTGTTCCTGGTCTTCTACGGTTTGTAAAATTATACCCCATCGCTAAGCCATGTTCGTTCATCCCGTCCATTCTTCCGATAATTCGTGAAGAAGGCCCAATCATCGCATTGCCTCCGTCAGTTGGTTGGAAAAAATAGTACAGCCCTTCATATGTTTGTGGATGAAAATCGTAATTTCGAATCATATAATTTTTATCCGTGAAAATGGAACAACCACTTTTATCAACATCGACACGGTAACCACCGAAATGAAGCAGTACTTCCTCAAGTGGTAATTCAAGCCCTTCTGTCAGCCCTTCAATCTCATCCCAAATTCGTGGTGCAAATTGATGATAAACCGATTTTGTTTCCTCAATATTTATTTCAAACCGCGGATGTCTTATTTTCCAATCTTTATTTCTACTTTTAATAATGAGTGAATCTTTAATAAGCTGCCCTTGCTTTAAACCGTATTCGTAATGGGTGCCTCTAAATTGGAATACTTCACTGTAAACTCTTTTCATATGAATCACCCTTTTTGGTATATTTTGCATCTGGATTATAACAACTTTAACTCTTTATCTTTATCATTTAGTTCATACTATCATTAGGAGCTTATTTTTGCGAAAAGATGAACTTCTACAAAAAATAATCAAATAGAGCACTTTATATGAGAAATTTGTCACAACAAAGTGATTTATTTTTAAGTTTATCTATTGTTTTATCTATATTTCAAGGTTATACTATATTCAGAGAATGATAATCATTATCAATTACCGTTCATTCTTTTACTACATTGAGAAAGTTTGGATCAAGATGAAATTAAGATACTTAGTCATTGCTCTCATCGTACTATCCATTGTATCACTATTTATCGGGGCATCGAGTATTCGTATCTTTGATATATTCAGCATGACAGAGCTACAAACACAAATTTTCATACAAAGTCGGATTCCAAGGTTAATTAGTATCGTAATCGCTGGAGCAAGTATGGCGATTGCTGGGCTAATTATGCAGCAGTTAACGCGCAATAAATTCGTTTCGCCGACAACAGCGGGAACGATGGATTCTGCAAGGCTTGGTATTTTAGTGTCTTTACTCATCTTTACATCAGCAAGCCCGATGCAGCAAGCACTAACTGCTTTCGTATTCGCTTTACTTGGAACGTTTGTATTTATGAAAATTTTAGACAATATTAAATTCAAAGATGCTATATTCATCCCACTCGTCGGAATCATGTTCGGTAATATTATCGGATCGATCACGACATTTTTTGCTTACAGACATGATCTGATTCAAAGTATTACTGCTTGGCTTCAAGGCGATTTTTCGATGATTATGAGTGGTCGTTATGAGCTTCTTTACTTAAGCGTACCCATTCTATTCATCGCATACTTTTTTGCCAATAAGTTTACAATCGCTGGCATGGGTGAGGAATTTGCCATAAATCTTGGTCTCAATCATAAACAGGTCGTCAACATCGGCCTTATCATCGTTGCTTTAGTAACAGCAGTCGTCGTCTTAACGGTCGGAGTCATCCCGTTTTTAGGGTTAATTATTCCGAACATCGTCTCCATTTATCAAGGAGATAATTTGAAGAAAAATTTACCGCACACCGCATTGCTTGGGGCAGTTTTCGTACTGTTTTGTGACATATTAGGGCGCGTAGTCATTTACCCGTACGAAATCCCAATCGGTTTAACCGTCGGAGTGATTGGTAGTGGGGTCTTCATTTACTTACTACTAAGGAGACGACAATATGCGTAGCCGGACGAAGCTGATCATTTTATTTGTTATCGCGCTCATATTAATTGGTCTGTTTCTTTTGACGGATTTAAGCTTTAACTGGGATTACGTTTTACCTAGGCGTACGATGAAAATTTTGGCAATTATTTTAACCGGTTGTGCGATTGCATTTTCAACGGTCGTATTCCAAACGATTACGAACAACCGGATTTTAACACCGAGCATTATCGGTTTAGATTCATTATACTTACTCATCCAAACTTTCATCATTTTTGCTTTTGGATCAGCCCATATGACTTTAATGAATCAGCATGTGAACTTTATTATTTCAGTCATCTTAATGGTCATATTCGCTTTACTGCTTTATCATTTTCTATTTAAACGAGAAGGTCAAAACATTTATTTTCTACTTCTCATTGGTATTATTTTTGGGACCTTCTTTAACAGCTTAGCGGAATTCATGCAAGTGCTTATTGATCCGAATGAATTCCAAGTTGTGCAAGATCGAATGTTTGCTAGCTTCAACAATGTGAATACTGACTTATTTAATATTTCACTTATATTAATGGTTTTAGCAGCGTTGTATTTTTTAAGATTTGCTAAATATTTAGATGTCATGGCCTTAGGTAAAGACCATGCGATTAACTTAGGGGTCAACTACGATTCCGTTGTAAAACAAATGTTAGTTGTCGTAGCGATTATGATTTCAGTGGCTACTGTCCTAGTTGGTCCGATAACGTTTTTAGGTTTACTCGTTGCAAACGTCGCTTATCAATTTTTAAAAACGTACCGACATCGCGACTTAATATTAGGGGCTATGTTAATTAGTGTGATCGCCTTAGTTGGTGGACAGTTCATCGTAGAGCGTGTCTTTACATTTACAACAACAATCAGTGTCATCATTAACTTTATCGGTGGCGTTTACTTTATATATCTTCTACTAAGGGAGAGTCGAGCATGATTAAAATTAAAAATTTAACGAAAAAATTCGGCGAAAAGCCAGTTGTCAAAGATGTTTCCGTTCATATTCAAAAAGGAAAAATAACGTCCTTTATCGGGCCAAACGGTGCTGGTAAAAGTACGTTGTTATCCGCGGTTAGTCGATTGATCAAACATGATATTGGGGAAATTTTTATTGAGGATAAGGAAATTAAAAAATGGAAAAATAACGATTTATCGAAAAAAATCGCTATTTTAAGGCAGTCTAATTTTCTTAATGTCAGACTTACGGTAAGAGAGCTTATCTCTTTTGGACGCTTTCCATATTCTCAAGGTCGATTGACGGAAGAGGATTGGCAGCATGTTGAGGAAGCGATTGAGTTTATGGACTTACACGACTTACAAGATAGTTTCCTTGATGAGCTCAGTGGTGGTCAACGTCAACGAGCCTTCATTGCGATGGTCATCGCTCAAGATACCGAATATATTTTACTTGATGAACCGCTTAACAATTTAGATATGAAACATGCGGTACAAATTATGAAAATACTCCGTCGTCTCGTCGATGAATTAGGCAAAACGGTCATTATCGTTTTACACGATATTAACTTTGCTTCATTTTATTCAGATTACATTGTCGCTCTTAAAGATGGGAAAATTATTAAACAAGGGCCGACAGACGAAATTATTGATCAAGTGAATTTAAAGGAAATTTATGATATGGATATTCCGATTCGAACGATTGACCAATGTAAAGTATGTGTTTATTTTGCTTAAAATTAAATAATAAGTAGAGGTGACTGTATCGTGAGAAAATCATACTTTTTAATAATCATGGCTAGTCTGTTACTAATTTTAGCGGCTTGTGGTGGAACTGATGATAATACATCAGGGGCTAACGGCGGCGAAACAGTAACGATAAAGCATGAGCTTGATGAAATTACAGTGAATAAAAATCCTGAAAAAGTGATTGTCTTTGATTTCGGGATGTTAGATACGTTAGATCATTTAGATATCCCGGTCATCGGTGTTCCGCAAATGAACATACCGAGTTACTTATCAAAATATGAATCTGACGAATACGAAAATGTTGGTGGATTAAAGGAACCAGATTTCGAAAAGATTCACGCACTGCAGCCTGATTTAATTATTATTTCAGGACGTCAAATGGAGCTTTATGAAGATTTTGCTGAAATCGCACCAACTTTATTTATTCAATTAGATACAGCGAATTATATCGATTCTTTTAAACATAATGTTAAGTTAATTGGAGAAATTTTTGATCAGGAAGATGTTGTTGAGGAAGAACTCGGGAAAATTGATGCAGCGATTAGTGAGCTTCAAGAAAAATCAGCTGAAAATGACGTATCTGCGCTCATCGTTTTATCTAACGGTGGAAAAGTGAGTGCATACGGACCTGGCTCCCGCTTCGGTATTGTTCATGATGTATTCGGCATTGAAGCCGTCGACCCGAGTATCGATGTTGCAACGCACGGGCAAAACATCTCCTTTGAATTTATCGTTGAGAAAAACCCAGATTATTTATATGTTATCGATCGGGATGCAGCCGTTAACGGTGAATCACAGGCGAAAGAAGTTATCGAAAATGACTTAGTCGCCAACACGACCGCTTATAAAGAAGGTCAAATCTTCTACTTAAACGCAGACTACTGGTACTTATCCGGTGGTGGCTTAATATCTGTGCAAGAAATGATTAATGAAATTAGTCAGTCATTTGAATAATAGGAAAATCCTCGTCCGCGGACGAGGATTTTTTCGTTTTTGATGGACGGGGCGTTGTTCGTGCGAGGTTATGATCAAATTTTCGGATTTATGATCAAATTTTTGGTGTTTATGATCAAATTTAAGATTTTATGATCAATTTTTAGAGTTTATGATCAAATTTTTAGATTTATGATCAAATACCAATTTTGACAAATCATATTTAGTTCCTTTTCTGGCCCCGACTCTACTAAGTTTCAAATTTTGAAGCAATCTCTTTGTCGTATGACGCGAATTTAGTTTCAAAAATTTTCTCGCGTCACTGTTTGTGGCATACCTTCCAATCAACAAGCAATAATCCCGCAGCGCCTTCACATGAGCATTCTCGCTTTTAAATCCACACAAGTTACAGATCCAATGAGCCCAGTAAAAATCCATCCCGACTCTTTGGCACTGTTTACATTGTACCCCTTGCATGATGTCTTCTTCTCCCAACTTATAAGTGGTCAAAATATTTTGCTGATCATACGGAACATGAGACGTTAAAAATAGCTCGCTTAATGCTTCTAGCTGATTTTCATTTAAAAATATTTGATTGTTTGCTTGTTCAATTTCTTTATATTTGAAAATAAACTCTTGAATGGGGATGACATTGTTTAAATGAAAATTGTTTTGTGGCTCAATATGGAGAATTCCATTGCGGTTAACGAAGGCGACAATCGTGTAAATCGGAATGTGAGGAAATTTATTCTCTTTTAAAAAATAATGCAGTTGAAGTTTTTGTTGGTTTACTTGAAGTAACGGATCTGGAAAGGCTTCCTTCATTTCATTATATCGCCGGACCATCTGTTTCGTTTCTCTACTGAAAAAAATATCCCCGACCATATTTTTGATTTCAACGAGGAGAATAAAAGATGAAGTTAGAAGTACCGTATCCATTTGAAAGAAATACTTTTTCCACGGCAACCTTAAATCGTAAAATACGCGTAAGTCATCATCGTCAATTAAATCTACATAATAATCTATCGAACGTTCGCCCCGATCTCCTGCACGAACGATTCTTAAATCTTCATGAATATCTGCATAATGCTCATTTTCTTCGCTCACCCTTTCAACTAAAGCTTCTAATATCCATAGTTTTAAAGGTAAATCATGATCTTTCAATATCAACTACGTCTACCCTCCTTTTACTTTTTGTGAGATTATTATAATAAATTTAAAAAACGACTGCAACAAACCCCTCCATCATTCGTTATGTAAATAGAGACAATAGAAAGGAGAGAAATGGGTGGATAAACAACGAGTTAATCAGTGGTATGACGAGTACAGTCAAGATATTTATCAATACGCGCTTTACCTTTTAAGACATGAAGAGCTGGCAAAAGATATTTTACAAGATACCTTTTTAAAAGCTTACAAGAACATTCATCAGTACAAAGAAGAAAATACAAAAGGTTGGCTCTTTACGATTGCTAGAAACTTATGTCTTGACCACATTAGAAAGAAACATCCAATTAACTACATGATGGATACCGTTCCTCACAGTTCAAAAACACCTGAACAAAGCTTACATACGAGCGAAACTGTCAGAGAATTGTACACCGCCTTAGGAAAACTGAAGCGTTCTTACCGTGAAATCATTATTTTAAGGAAAATAAAAGAATTTTCCGTTACTGAGACAGCAATGATTTTAAATTGGAATGAAGCAAAAGTAAGAACGACACTATCTCGTGCTATTCAAGCGTTAAAAAAGCGATTAGAAATGGAGGGGTATGAGCATGAAACATTATGATGAACTTGATGAGCAGTTGAAGGAATTAGACGAGCATTATAAATTAAACGAAACGGACCAAGAACAAATTTTAGTTCAACTGAATGAAAAAATGGATTTAAATAATAGTGAGAAAAAATCACATTGGAAACCTTTAGTCGCAACGGGTTTTGCCATTATTTTGTTAATCGTGATGATCCCACTATTTATTCAAAATTCGACTAATGAAGCGAGCGTTACTGTACTCCCTGAAAGCTTTGATTATCAATCCGTCAAATGGGAGCTTGAACTCGGTATGACGCCAAGTGAAATTTTAGAAATTATCGGATTGAGTGAGCCTTCGGAAATCATTGAAAGCGACCAAGGATTTGTGACGTACCGGTTTGATCAAGGAATTGCAGACGGTTATGTGATTGAAGAGGATTATGTCGATATTGACGGGTTAATTAATGAAAAAGTAGACATGCAAGTGTTTATCCGATTCGATGAAAACGATGAAGCAAAATATATCTCTGCTTTAGATAAAATTGATGCAGGAATTAACCATTATCATTTAAGCGAAAACCCAGGTGCACCTGAATTTATTACTGAACAAACGATCTCGGATCAACATGAGCACATACAATTTTTCCACATCGAGGATTATGTTTTCGAGGTTCCATCTTTATCATTTTTACAACAATACGACCCTCATTTCAAAGAGCAATTTGTCAGTATGGAACAATTTAATGCTGAACAGTATGACGAGATTTATGATTTTCTAGCTTGGAGTGTTCTTAAGCATTATCGTGCAGGGGATCAAATTTTAATTGAAGAGACAATTCATTCTTTGGAATATGAATCAAATGAAGATTTTACCTATATTGAAGTTGGACCGATTGAAGACACTCAATTTTGGGCGTTCAATGGTGATTTAACAGACCGTTTTACTGTGGGTGAAAAGTTGCGTGTTAAGTTAGACGTCATCCCTTTTTCCGCTGACGGGCTTTATGTTAAATTTGGTAGCTCTGTCGATGATTTTCCTAACATTGATGATTTTTTAGTCGATTGAACGTCTCCCACCTAAAACGCAATCCGCATTTTTGAGGAAGGAGTCTTCTGCCGTCTCATGCTAAAAAAACATCGGTACTCCTAGTCATTTTTGATAGGGTGTACCGATGTTTTATGCGTAGATTTCGATGAACACGAGTGAATTTTCAACAGTTACAATTATTTAACTTTACGAACAAGAAGACTTAGATCAGTTTTACACAAGTAGATGGCATTGCCGAAAACGCACGAGCCAGTGATCTCTTCAATAAAAAATCCGTCCCCGCTTTTTCACTTTATTAAACATCACTCGACCAATAATAAAAATAAATAAGCCAATAATGAGGACAAAACGCTCATCGGATTCTAAAAATATGTACGACAAATATTCAGTAAGATTCGCCCAATCATTTTGTGTATAATTAATCAATAATTGAAAAAGGGAAAACAAAATTCCAGCTAATCCTATCAAAATAAACAAACGGGCAAAAAACTTCATTAGACTCACCTGCCTAAAACGGGAAAATTCAGACTTTTTAACCATTCTAGCACTAATTGACTAAATTAAAAAGGGGGTGAGCAAAATTTGTCAAAATAAAGGCTAAAAATTTCACAAGCTTTTAAATAAAAAGGATGAATTTAAAAGCGAGCATTGCCGAAAGCGCCCTTTTATAAAAAAACACACGAAGGACCATAAAAATCCCTCGTGTTCATTCATTTAATGAAACCCAATACGATTGAAAAACTCAACAATCCCATCAACTAGTCCATCAGCAAGAGGTAATTGTGGATCCGTGTAAGTTTGAATATTGCCCACCTCGTCTTCAGGTGCTTCCTTTAATACGTGATTCATTCCTTCAACAATTAAAAGTTCGGAATCACTTTTTGCTTCATGAAGAATTTCGGCATTTTCCTCAGATACTTGGATATCTGTCGTTCCTTGGACAATTAACGTCGGTGCATTAAATTCACTTAACTCTTCAGCTGGGTCATACGCCATCCATGACATTAAAAAATCCTGTGCTTCTGGTCGAAAAACAGCATATAATTCTTCACTTATTTGATCAACAACATCACCTGCTCGGAGTGAATTTAATATCTCTTCCGCTTCTTCTAGCAATGCTGGTGGGAGCTGATTGGCTAACTGTTCATATAGTAAATCCCCTGTTGGCACGCCCGCTCCTGCCACACTCACATAAGCATCAACATCTGTTTCTTTCGCCGCCATTAACCCAATGAGTGCCCCTTTACTATGACCAACGACGCCAACTTGTGTAAAACGCTCATCTGATTTTAATAGATCAATCCATGCCTCAGCATCGTTAATAAAATCTTCAAAACGAACGTCAGCTTCAGGGATGACAGCATCGGCATTCTCGCCTGCTCCCCGCTTACTGTAACGAAGGCTCGCGATTCCTTCCTCCGCTAATCCTTCAGCTAACATTTTTAAACTATTATTTTTTCCTGGCATAGCTGCAGAGTTACCATCCCGATCAGTCGGTCCTGACCCAGGTATAATTAAAACAACTGGGAATTCATCGACTCCCTCAGGAACGAGAAGCTCCCCTTGCAATGTCCCATGCTCCGTTTCAACGGATAGAAAAACCGCATCCTCATCTTCTTCTAAAGAATCATCGCCTTCACTTAATTGAAATGGAAACGACAGCCCCCGCTGTGTAAACGTTCCTTCAATCGAAGAATCACTCGTTAATTCACCTTCAAAGTTAATTGTTTCTTGTGGAAGCTCCATATCAAAGGAAATTTCATCATCTTGAAGAGACAAATTAGATAAAGGATAATCGTGCAAATTTTGAATCGGAATTGATAAATACCCTTTCCACACCTCGTCATCTTCAAAAGTTACGATAAAATCTAGCGGAATCGGTGGCGTCTCAATTTGGCCTGTCCACGTTCCTGTTAAGCTTTCCCCACCTTCATTTTCACTATCACCGTCATCATTGTTTGAACATGCAACTAATAATAGAAATATAATTAGGATGCCCGCATATTTTTTCATAATTATCTACCTTTCTTAGTTTATCGTTTAGTCTTACTACGATAAACGAGGCAATTTAGTTTCAATAGGATGCCCAAAAAGAAAGGAAATATTTCCAGCAGCATTTACGATGATTTTTCAATTACCCGAGTTGAGAAAAATTGAGCGACGACAATGATTAATATAATCGATGTGACGACTCCAAATGCAATTCCCCATAACGCAAAGGTCAAAACGTTATAAAGGATCGATAAAATAAGTACACCTGGAATAAGCCCGATTATCATGCAGTTGTAAGCAATTTCCTTCTCATTCACTTCTGGCCATGCGACGACACTTAAAAACGGATGGTCTAAGACACGTTTTAAAAAGGTTTTCGTCAAATTTCCAATGACGAATACGATTAAAAGCCAGACAGCCCACCTATAATTTTCCGGGACGATAATAATCGCAAAAGACCCGATGCCAACAAATCGAAAATAACTTGAAAGCCACGACGGATTTCTCAATAAACTTTTCATGAAAATTTCCATATAACTATTTTTTGCTGAAAAATCGCGAAAAATCTTCCCTGATTTGCGAAATAAAAAAGGGCGTTTTCTCGAGCTGTTTTTAACTTTTTGCGTTAAAAATTCTGGTCCACCAATAATTGATAGTTGTGAGAACAGTAATTGGACACTTTTAGCCTGTTTCTCAACTTCAATCTCGACTTCACGATAAAACCGTTGTTTCTTTTTTGATACATGTTGATTCAGAAGTGTAATTATAATTAATGTGGCTATTGTGACGATCAAAGTTAAGATTACATCCGTCAACAATGGAACGAGAAAGTTAAGTAAAAGCCCACTTATACCAATCACTAAAAGCATTGAAAAACGGAATGCCCACTTACCTAGTCTAACGTTCAGTTCACGTTTTATAAGCGTAAACAGAATCCGAAAAACGACGATAAATAGAAATATATTTACTACATCGCTCATCTGCCAGTCCAAATAAACGACTAACAGAGGTAGAATAAAAGTAAATTGTACGAGCGAGCTGACGATTGTTGATAAGCAAAAATAAGCGAAGGAATATTTTTGTAAATCTTTTACGAGATGCTCACTTTGCCAGACAAACAAAATGTCCGCTTCTTTTAAATAAGCTTTAACGGTGCCACTCATAGACAAAATGAGAAGTAAAATTGGAATGAACGACTCCTCTATGTAATAAGCCCATTCGTAGTTGCCCCTCCAAAAATTAACGTAAAAATAAACGCCTAATAAAAGGGCAGGAATAATGATATAAACCCAAACCGTCCAATCGACACCGAGCCGCCACAATTTCCTTTTATGCTGGAAATCTTGAACTAACCGTAGTAAAAATAACTGTTTCCCCGATTTAATATTCTTCACGTGAATCATAGGCCATTTTTCTCCAATAAAATTTCAAAGCAGTCATATAAATTTTTATCATCAAGACCATTTTCACTACGGATTTCATTTAACGTCCCTTGCGCAATCACTTGTCCATTAATAATTAGTACGAATCGGTCACAAATTCTTTCCGCTGTATCAAGCATATGGGTAGACATGACAACACCCGCCCCACGCTTTCTTTCCTCGTCTAATAACCGTAAAAAATCGTTCGTCGCTTTCGGATCAAGCCCGACGAACGGTTCATCGACGATATATAAGGCAGGCTTCGCTAAAAAAGCTAAAATAATCATTAACTTTTGCTGCATTCCTTTTGAAAATGTTAACGGTAAATGGTGTCTAACATCATCGAGCCGAAAAATGTCTAATAGCGGTTCAACCCGCCTTTTCATTTCCTCTTCAGTTAAACCACATACGGATGCTGTAAATTGAATATGCTCCCACAACGTTAACTCATCATAAAAAATAGGCTGCTCTGGAACGTAAGCATATCTTTTTTCCCGATTATACTCAACTTCACCATCGACATATTCGAGGGTTCCTAAAATTGTTTTTAACGTCGTACTTTTTCCAGCACCATTTGGCCCAAGCAGTCCGAGTAATTCACCGGGTTGAACTGTAAAATGAACATTTTCAATGACTGGCTCCTTTTCACTATAACCGCCTTCTTTAATATTAACGCGTAATACTTCCATGTAATCACCCTTTTATGTATCGTTACTCTTTTTAATTAGTTCATGAAAAACTAAATCAGTATCTTTTCTTGAACGAATAATATAAACCGTCTTTTTATCCTTTACTGATTCGACTAAATCGACAATGCGCTGACGTTTATTTTTCCGAAAACGCCAAACGTAAATTAAAAATTCAAGATTTAATCGTTCTTTACCAGCGTTAAAGTCAGGCCTCTGTTTATTCCAATATTTGAAGCGTCTTTTAATTATACGATATAAACATAACCAACGCGGCAAATCAAAGAACACAACCGTATCCGCTCGTTCTAATCGAATCGGTAACGTCGCCCCGTAATTGCCGTCAATCATCCACCGATCATTTTGGACGAGCTCTTCAGTGATATCTTTTTGTTCATCGAGCGATTCCATCACCCAGCCTGGCTTCCAAAACAGCTTGTCCAAATGAAATAATGGCAAATCCAATTCCTCGTCCAGCCTTCTAGCAAATGTTGATTTACCAGAGCCAGGTGACCCAATTATGATTACTCGTTCCATCCGTCCACCTCTTTTTAATCTTCAACAAATCTTTAACGAAAGCCTGCTAAATTCACCAAAGGAAAAAAAAGCCTTTGTCAATTGACAAAAGCAAAAGTTATTTAAAAAGCAGCAATTTTCTACTATATATTTTTAATGATATATTTTCCAACGACATACACACATTTCTATTCTAACTCTTCTAAGTTAAAAGAAACAACCCGATCTGTTGCAGAGTTATAAACGACGCTCGCTAAAATTGTTATTTCTTCATTTACTGACCTTATAATATATCGATAAGATTCTTTGATTAAATTCATATTAAGCTGCTCTCTTTCGACAAATGAATAGTCTATGACGTTATAATTTGGATAAGCGACTTGAATAATTTCTAGTAAATATAGACTAAACATTTCTTCTTCTAATTCAGGTTCCGGTGTAATCTCAACGTTAATAACACCTGTTTCAAGATTTTCTCCTAACGCTTCAAAAGCCCGCCTATGAAGATTGATGCGATTTCTCGGGAAGCCTTCCACCGTATCAACGACTTGAACAATAATCTCCCTACCATTTCTCGGATTTCTTACTTTAATCGATTGTCCGCACCGATAACCAGCATTAGGCCCCACTGCGACTGTCATATATAAATTGTCAGACCAAGGAATATTACATCCCGTCACAGGTCCTCCTTCTGTCCACGTTGCCTGACCTTGGATGACATTTTGTCTGTATAAATGCTTAGGACGGTAAAACATGTATGGTTGCTGATAATAATACATCGCCTTCTCCTTCCTTTGTTTAATATTTTTCTATAATATATGACTAGGGGAAGGGTCCGGTGCAAATTTAACGTTTTTCGTATATTTCCCTACTTATGAGATTATAAATTTAATAGTAACCGACGCGATATCATGTTATAATAGTTTAAAAAATAAAGGGGGAAAAACGAGCGTGGGTAAACGAATTTTAGTCTTTTTATTAACGAATATTCTCGTCATGACAACGATTGTTATCATTTGGTCCATCATCTCTCATTACACAAATCTTGGTCATATTGAAGATGGGAGCGGACCATTTGGCATTAACTATACAACTTTAATTATTTTTAGTGCGGTTGTCGGTTTCACAGGATCCTTCATTTCCCTTGCTATGTCAAGATCCATGGCAAAAATGATGATGGGGGTTAAAGTACTCGACCCAAGTAAAAACCTTTCTTATGAAGAGCGTCAATTAGTTGAAAAAGTTCACCGTCTTGCACGTGCAGCAGGTATGATGCATATGCCAGAAGTTGGAATATATAATTCACCTGAAGTGAATGCTTTTGCGACAGGTCCATCTAAAAAACGTTCATTAGTCGCTGTTTCAAGTGGGCTTTTACAATCGATGGATGAGGATGCCGTTGAGGGAGTATTAGCCCATGAGGTAGCACATATCGTTAACGGTGATATGGTGACAATGACATTACTTCAAGGTGTCGTCAACACATTCGTCGTCTTTTTATCAAGAATTGCAGCGATTATCGTCTCCCGGTTTGTCCGTGAAGAAATGGCTTATGTCGTTCGCTTTGCCGCCATTATTATTTTCCAAATCCTATTCTCGATTCTCGGAAGTATCGTCGTCATGAGCTACTCCAGATATCGAGAATACCATGCCGACCGAGGTGGCGCAGATTTAGCTGGTAAAGATAAAATGATTCATGCATTACAACAGTTAAAGCAACATGTTAACCGTGCAACGTCAAATGACAGAGATGATTCTGCTGTTCAAACGTTGAAAATTAATAACAAACGGAAAGCAAGTCTATTTTCATCTCACCCAGATTTAGATGATCGGATTGCTAGACTGCAAGCGAAATAATAAAACGAGAGCTTGGGATTGACCTAAGCTCTCATTTTTTATGGCGTCCTTCCTCACTTTTCTCTGATTCTTTCCATATTTGAATCTTCATCCGGAATCCAATCCTACCAAAACGTATAATTAATAATACATTTCTAATCCCAACTCAAGCCCTTCTTTCCATTAAATTAATGCCGATTCCCATAAATAAAACGCCTAGTAAAATTAGTAACGCTAAACTACTTGATACATCAATAAAGTTTTGCCCGCCTAATGCGATATTTGTTAAAGCTTCCATCCCATAAGTGACTGGAATGACCTTGGAAATCATGAGTAAAATATTGTTACTCACTATCTCTAACGGCCAAAAGGCACCACCAAGCATTGCAAAACTTACAGCTACAATCGGTACTAATGCACTGAGATGTTCAACCGTTTTAGAAAGGCCTAATACGAGCATTCCCAAAGCGACAATCGCAAAACAGTAACAAAGAACAGTTATTAAAATATCAATCATTGAATCACCGAGTGGGAAGTTAAACATATATTTAAACAACAAAAATATTAAACTAATTTGGACAAAGCCGATTATGAAAGCATATGCCATATTCCCAAAATACATTTGCCACTTTTTCACGGGAGATAAAATAATCCGATTCCACGTCCCCGTTCGTTTTTCCCGAGCGACATTCATTAAACTATAAAATACCGTGTAAATCGCGAAAAATAATGTCATACCAAACAAAGCTTGTAGTCTTGCATCATAGCTAGGTCTGCTCTCATTATTCATCGTCGTTTTTTCAACTGTTAATGGTGGCTCATTTAAAGCCGTTAATACGTCATTTCGAAATTCAGTATTATCAATTTGACTAGCGATTGTATTAATACGCACTTCCTCTGTAAACATCTGCTTTAAAAATTGATCTAATAAAACTAGCTCTTGATGCTCGGCTGCAACAATTAACGTATAGTTATCATCACTTACTTCTAACCCATAATTGACATAGCCTAACGCGACATCCTTTATAATTGAATCTTGATTTTTTTCTATAAACTCAAACGTATCCGCTTCATTTAATCGTTCTAACCAAACGTCTTTTTCCCCTTCAACGGATGGATCAAAATAAGTTGGAACCTCCACTTTATCAACTTGACTAAAGCCACCAAAAAGGCCGACAAAAAGAACTGTTAATCCGAATATCGAGAAAAACAAAACAGGCTCACGTCGAAATCGTTTCCACTGTAGTAAGAATATATTTTTCACTTATCTCGCCCCCCTCTTTGGGAAAATCAAATAGCTTACGACAATACAAATAATAGAAATAATGAGTAATCGACCGAGCATCGGGGCGATAAATTCAAGGCTAAGACCTTGATACCATTGTAATAAGGCACTTAGAGCGATTCCATTCGGTGTCCATTCACCTATTTGGGTAACGAAATCTGGCAAGTTCGCCGTCGGAGTAAAGCTTCCCCCAACCATTGCTAAAATAGCGACAAATCCTAAACCAAATATATTCGAGATGCTTTCATTATTGTAACGCATCGTAAAAGCTATAATGACCATCGTTACCGCAGCTATACTTAAAGCAAATAACCCCATTATAATCAACGTTCCTAACCAAAAGGATGGATCAGTGATATCAAAGGCCCTTAAAATCAAACTGACTGAAATAAACAAAATTAACGCTTGAAGGATAACGAGTAAAAACGTCGTTACACCTTTGCCTGACAAATATAACATCGGCGATTTCCCCGACAACAAGATCCGATTGAATACGTTTTGATAGTTTTCGACGTATGATTTTGAACCCATTGTTGAAGCGACAAATAAAGCAAACATGACCGCCATTCCGATTGCGTAATATGTCGTTGAACTAATTGGATCGGCATCAGTGACTGTCTCCACATTACCAATCGTATCCGTGACAATATCATTGACGATGTCATCACCTGCGACTTTCGTTAATGCCGTTTCAAAATTAAAGGAACGTACAAACGTATCAATCATATCTTCAAAAATATCACCGATTAAACCAGAATGACTGCCTGTTGTTACAATCAGTTCACTCGCACTGCTTTGATCAAAGATGACATTTTGCAAAAAATCAGTCGTATAGCCTGCTGGTACTGTTAAAATCGCAGCTAACTCTTCTTTGTTTAACGCCGATTCAGCCTCTGTTTGAGATTTATACGTTACATGAAGCATGTCACTGAGCTCTTCACTATTTAAAAACTGCTCCAAAATATCAACAGGTTGAATTGCATGAGCAACTTGTAATATGTCATTTTTCATTTCATTCGGAATCGATTGTTCATCTAATTGTGCTTCGAAGGCTTCAATCGCCCCATTTGGATCATCTTCCATCACTAAAGCGACGTCAATCGTAAAGGAAGATTCCTCGCCACCCATGAAACCACTTAAGGCAAAGCCAAGAATGAGCGTTAAGATGAAAGGCATTAGGAGCAATACTTTTAATTCTTGCCGATCACGAATCATTACGAGAATATCTTTTTTTATAAACGTAAACATGCTCTCCCCCCTAATCCCTTAAATTACGACCTGTTAAATGTAAAAACACATCTTCTAACGTCGGTACCTGGACATTCACATGAACAATTTGCACATCTAACTTTTCCGCGATATGAAAAATTTCTCCTAATAATTGACTATTTTTTGGGACGATTAAATCTATCCCTTTTTCTGAAACTGACACTTGTAAAATTTTTTCGTTTTGCTCCAGCTTCTCTACAAAGTTTGGATATGGTCGATCTAGTTCAATCACAATTTTCTCTTCACTCGAAAGAATACTCGTTAATTCTTCCTTCGTCCCTGTGGCAATAATCTTCCCATGATCCATAATGTAAATTCGGTCACATAGACGTTCCACTTCCTCCATGTAATGACTCGTATAAAGAACAGTCATCCCTTTCTCCTCGTTTAACTTACGGACCATTTCCAAAATATAATTTCTCGACTGGGGATCAATCCCAACTGTCGGCTCATCCATAATAATAAATTCTGGTTCATGTAGGAGAGCGACAGCAATGTTAATCCGACGCTTCATCCCCCCAGAAAACGTTTTGACGAGATCTTTCTTTCGATCCTCGAGTCCAACAATCTTTAATGTTTCATCAATCTTTTGCTCGAGGGCTTTTCCTTTTAACCCATAAATTCGTCCGAAAAATTGTAAGTTTTCATATGCTGTCAATTCTTCATATATCGCGATTTCTTGAGGAACGACACCTAATACATCGCGAATTATGTTAGGATTTTTCACGACACTTTTCCCATGCCAAAGCACTTCACCCGATGTTGGTTTAATTAATGAGGAAATCATCGAAATAGTCGTTGATTTACCTGCTCCGTTCGGTCCAAGCAAACCAACAGACTCCCCTTTTTCCAAATATAAATTCACATTATCTACAGCTACTTTATTTTTAAACGTTTTCTTTAATTCGGTCGTTTCTAACAATGAAAAAACCTCCTTCATATTGCTTTACAACTTAATCATAAAAAAAAGAAGACAGTAATAACACTGTCTTCCGTCACTTCTTTTTTCAAAAAATATGACTCAAGTCATGTTTCATTTAATGACTGAGGGTTAATTCAACTCTAAGTTCCAAGACTCCAATGCACTTCGTAAACCTTTAAACATAATGATTTCGAATCGCGAAAATAGCAAGTTGGGTTCGGTCACGAAGTTCTAACTTATCGAGTAGTTGACTCATATGATTTTTCACCGTACCGATAGAAAGAGCGAGTTCTTCCGCTATTTCTTTATTGCTTTTTCCTTCTCCGACTAGTTTTAATATATCAATTTCCCGTGGTGTTAACGAATGGGTCGTTTCAGGTTTCCTCTGATCATTTTCCAATAAACGGGGGACGACTTTAGCTGCCACTTCACCTTGTATTTGAATCCCGCCAGCTAAACAGCTTTTGATCGAACGGATTAACGTATCTGCATCAGCATCCTTTAACATATAGCCATGGGCTCCGATTTGTAAAGCTTCTAAAGCATATTCGTCGTCATTAAACGTCGTCAGCATTAATATTTTCATATCTGGCCAGCGCTTTCGAATTTCTCGAGCTGTTTCCAATCCATCTTTTTCTGGCATGCGAATATCAAGAACGGCGACATCAAACCACTGTTTTTCGCATAATTTGATTGCTTCAATGCCATTTCTCGCTTCACCTGTTACTCGAAGTTCATCATCGGTCTCAATCATCATTTTCAATCCTTGGGCAACGAGAGCTTGATCTTCAGCTAACAATACTTTTTTCACAATTTTTCTCCCCCTTCTCTACTAAGAGGAAACGTACCTCTAACAATAAATTTATTTTGGTACGTTAAAATTTCTAACGTTCCTCCTGCTTGTTCAACTCGCTCACGCATTGATGTTAGCCCAAAGCCTTCAACATAGGAATAATCCGCTTCAATTGGATTTGTTACTTCAAAGCGGAAAATACTTTCACCGGGTGATTCAAATAAAACGGTTGCCTCCTTTTGTGGGCTATGTCTCATTACATTCGTCAAAGCCTCTTGAACAGCTCGATATACACTAACAGATTGCTCACTATTTAAATTAGCAGAAAACGCACGATTTTTTACGGAAAATTGAATTCTTATAAAATGTTCTGCTTCAAGCTTGCGAATAAGCTGAATAATAGAAGATAAACCACCGATATCTTCTTGTTTCATCGCCTTAACTGCCCGTCTTGTCTCTTCCAAACTTTCCTTCGCTAAATCTTTTATTAATTCAATTCGCCCCTTTTCCGACGTGCTCGATTCCATTCGTGCAACTTCAAGCTGCATTAATAAATTCGTCAGCTTATGCCCGACACTATCATGAATTTCCCGTCCAATTTGAGTCCGTTCCTCTTGTCGAGCGATTTTTTCATCTATTAAAGACCTTCTTTTCAGCTTTCGATATTCGTGTAACAACGCCTCGTATCGAGTTTCCGATTCATTTATTTTAGTCAAATTTTCATGGGCGATCGATAATACAAAACTATAAACAATGATAAATAGTAATAAAAAGGATAGAGGAAAAACACCGTATCCTAAAATGAACAAATTAATACTAATTAAAGCTCCAGCAACAAGCGCGTACCATTTCGGTAAACGATAAACTGCTTCCACAATTAAATAAAGGAAAATGATTAAAATAAAAGGATTGCTTTCAACTTGTTTTGAATGCCAAAATACTAATGTTGCAATGATTGATAATACGACGAATACAATCGATAAATGTAAATGCTTATTTAGAAACAAAGGAATGGCAAAATAGACAGCAAAAAACACCGCTGTTCCTAAAAAGACGGACGTTGGAAAACCACTTATTGATTGATAAATATGTAGTAAACCTAAAAACCAGGTCGTAGCTAATATAACTAACCATAACCAAAAAGAGCGACGAAACATTATGAACACACCTTTTTAATGATCTATATTAAATATACCATTACTTAGGTGAGTGCATAAAATTAAAAATGGAAAAGTCCCTCGATCCAAATAGGGACTTTTCATCATTTTAATTTTAAAATATAAGTACCCCGATGAATGTTGCGATAATTAATCCGATAATGACAGGTAAAAAGTTTTTCCTCGCTAACTCGAAGGCAGATACACCACAAAATCCAGCAATCGCCACTAATGATGACCAAGCGACAATTGTTCCTCCACCCGTCCAGATGGCACCTAATTGACCGATGGCTGCTAATGTATTCGGATCAATTCCTCCTGTTGCTAATGCGCTTGAGAGCGAACCTGTTAATGGTAGACCAGAAAAACCAGAACCGTCTAAGCCTGTAATAATTCCGATAATTAAAATACCAAGTGTGGTTAAAAGAGCACTATCTGGAATCGCACTTTGCCCAGCTTCAACTAAATCAAAGAGAAAACCAGGTGGCTCTCCTTCACCGACAGATAAAATCCGCCCTGAGAACTCCGCACTTCCTAAGAAGAAAAACCCAGCAATTGGTATGACTGGACCCATCGCTTTAAACGCAAAGACGAATCCATTTGTAATATGTTCACTAATTCGATCTAACGCCTTTACTTTCCCGTATGAAACGGTCGCTAAAGCGAGTAATAATACAGCAACACCACCGATAAGAGCAGCACCTTGCCCTCCTTCAAATCCTCCTTCTCTACCTCCTGTAATTTTCGTATGGAACATAAAGATCATAACCGCGAGCATTGAAAGCGGAACAGTAACAGCGAATATTTTTGCCCATAATTTATTTTCAACAACTGCCTCATCCGTCCGTTCTTCTTGCCCAGGTAGCTTTTTTAATTCAGCTTCATTTCTTGGATCATTTGACTTTCGAATCTTTTTTCGAAAGAGAAAATAAACAAACCCTAATGCGAAGGCCCCTGTTATAAATGAAAGTATTAGTGCTTGATCAGCTATCATATTCGCATTAAGTCCTCCAGTTGATGCACTTAATGTCGGAGCTACTTGAATTATATAGTCTGAAGATAGCGCCATCCCTTGCCCCGCTATTGCAACGACCATCGCTCCAGCCATAATTGGAAGTCCTGCTCTGACGGCTGCTGGTATGAGTAATGCACAGATGAGGGGAACTGCTGGTGTTGGCCAAAAGAATAATGAAATGATATATGTGACAGCAAATAATATGAAAAATGCGATATGTCCGTTCGTTATTAATTTTTGAACGGGTGCAATCATTCTTTGATCAGCACCGAGGTCCTTCAATGAATGAAGTAATGCAACCATGAAGGTAATGATTAAAAATATTTCAAACAACTCATTTGCAGCTGTTAAATTAGCGTAAAACACTGCCGTAAAACCAGTGACAATATTGCCAGAAAAAACCCATGCAATAATAATTGTTCCGAGCAATGTTGGTAAAACAATCCCTCTTCGGAAAATCATCGTGACAATGACAATTAACGTAACAATCGCATATAACCAATGAGCCAAAGTCAACTCCATAATGACACCCTCCTTTTCCCACATTATATGCGCCTATCGTAGGAGGGGTGAGTTGGTCAATAAATCTATTCATCCAAAAACTATTTTCATTAAATTCTTCTAAATTCCACCCATTTAATAACTATTTCACGATTATATAAGTGAGACTAAAAATTGCAAAAAATGCTTGTTTTTCGTTTTTCACGCTGTTTTCCGTAAAAACGAACAAAAAAGAAGGACTTTTTCTGATTTTCCCTATACTTATTTCATTCCAATCAACATGACAAGATGACGTTTTTAGATAACTATGAATAATGAATCTCGTCTTTACTAATAAGGAGGCATATCATTGAAAACATTAATAAAGGCGGATGAGCAATTTGAGCAAATTTATAATGAATACGAAAAAATGATTTATTACTTAATTCATAAATTAAATATTCGTGATCAAGATGGCGAATTTTTTCAAGAAGGAGTTATCGCGCTTTGGGAAGCGTTTGAAAAATACGGTGACCGGGATACATTTGGAAAGCTTGCCTATTTAACAATCAATAGTCGGCTCATTGATTTAATCCGCAAAAACAGCCGGATTATTCAGCGGGAAACTGTCCATGAGTTTATTAAAGATGAACCGTCCTATGACAAATCAATTGAGTCGTTTGATCCGATATTTTGGTCCACTGTTAAAAAGGCTTTAACTGAAAAACAGTGGATTTTCATTCAAAAAAGGATTATTGAAGGTAAGCCTTATAAACAAATTGCTGCAGAAGAAAATAGCACAGTAGATGCGGTGAAGGGGTGGGGTAAAGAAGTGAAACGAAAGCTTAAACCCCTTTTAAAAGATTATTATGAATAACCCGTTTCACTTATATAAATTGAATGGATTAAATTAATCCTGTTCATTCATTTGCTCAAAATATTTAATGATGGCTGCATGATCTTCCTTTCCGAAACCATTGTCCGTCAATGATTTAAGCGCACCATATATTGACGTAGTTAGAGGAAGATTTAATTGTAAATCTTCTGCTGTTTCAAGGGCATTTTTTATATCTTTTAAGTGAAGGTCCACTTTGAAGCCTGGTTCAAAGTGTCTTTCAATCATCATCGGTCCTTTAGCATCTAGAACAGCGCTCCCAGCAAGACCATTTTGAATCGCCTCAGTGACGAGATTTAAATCTACACCGAGCCTTTTAACTAACGTAAAAGCTTCTGAAACAGCAGCGATATTCAAAGCGACAATAATTTGATTAGCTAGCTTCGTTGCGTTTCCTGAACCGACATTGCCAACTAAAACGACGGAATCAGCCATCACCTTTAATAGTGGTAGGCAGTCGTTAAAGGTACTTTCCTCCCCTCCAACCATCATCGATAATGTCCCGTCGATTGCCCTCGGTTCACCACCACTGACTGGGGCATCTAAAAATTGAAAGCCCGATTCTATAAGCTTTTTACCTACTTTCTTACTCGTTGCAGGTGAAATCGAGCTCATATCTACGACGGTGCTCCCTTTATTCAAATGATGGATAATTCCAAAGTCACTTAAAATAACTTCCTCAACTTCTTTTGAATCGGGAACAATCGTAAAAACAATATCGGACATTTCAGCTAAATCTCGATACGTTTCCACGACAGTTGCCCCTTCTTTACTAAGCTCATCGTTCGTTTTTTTATTTGAACTGGAAATAATAACGTTGTATCCAGCACGAAGTATATTTTTACACATCGGTTTACCCATAATGCCTAACCCTATAAAACCTATGTTCATATTTACACCTCAAAAATCTTTTGTATTTTATCTATTTTGTCCGATTTCTAATTAACTGAGAAAGTCGTTTGACTATAGCCTTCTTTCGTTTTTTCAACTTCAAGAATAGCAGGAATAGTTGATTTTAACTCTTGTACGTGCGATATAACTCCAATCATCCGCCCTGACTTTTGTAATTCAATTAATGTATCAATCGCTTTATTCAATGCTTCATCATCTAAGGAACCAAATCCTTCATCGATAAACATCGTATCGATTGACACACCACCTTGATAGCTTTGAATCACATCAGACATTCCGAGGGCTAACGAAAGGGATGCGTTAAATTTTTCACCACCAGAAAGGGAAAGTACATCTCGATCTTGTCCAGTATAAGCATCATAAACGTCTAAGCCTAATCCACTTTGTTTACCGTAAGCTTCTTGTCGATCACTCCGCTTTAAATAAAACTGACCATTTGATAAATGTTTTAATCTTTCATTTGCCGCTTGAATAATTTGTTCTAAATATTCTATTTGTAAATAACGTTCTAACGATATTTTTAATCGGTTTTGTCCACGTACGACATCATATAAATCGTTAACCATTTCTAATTTCTTTTCATCTTGTTCCACTTGTTTGCTAGATTCAATAATCTTTTCTTTTAAATTAGCTATATCCTCTTTATATCTAGCCATTTCTTCAAATCGTTTAAATGCCTCATCGTATGCTTCCTGCATCTTTTCAACTTTTGCTTCATATTCTTCAATATTAACTCGATGTTTATTTTTCAATTCCCCTTCAAGCTGTTCGGTTTTATCCTTTGTCGTAACAACTGCTTGTTTATATGAATCTAACTCATTTTTTAATTGAGCAATTTTCTCTTCCTCTAACTTCGCATTCATATAATCTTCTAAACTTGTGAACCCCGCCTTTTTTAATGCTTCCCGGAAATCCTCTTTTGCGTCGGTACATTTAGCTTCAGCTTCTTTTAATTGAGCCTTTGCATTGCTCACACTAATATTAATGGCTTGAAACTGCTCTTTCATTTTCTGAACATTTGATTGAGCTGTTTCCCATGCTTCATCTAATTTTTTCTTTAATTGTTGTACCTCATTTAGTTGTTTTTGAAATTCATTTAATTCTCGTAAATGTTCAGGAATGTTTTTCACAATCGTTTCAAAGGTAGCTTGTTTGCTAGCGTATTCATTCGACTGATTGAAATATTGCTGTTGTAATGAATCTTTTTCTTGCTGCATCTCGGTTAATTGTTGTTCTAATTTTTCAAAGGCTTCCTGTAACTCCGTTAATTTTGCTTCTTTAGCCTCCAATTGTTGAACGAAAATCTTCTGTTCAGTTCCCTTTTTAACGAGTTCATCAAACGTTTGATTAATATTATTTTCCATTATATGCGTGTCCTTCAGATCCGCTTTAAGCTCCTCTATTTGATTTTCCAACGCTTTAATAAAGGCGGCTTTATCCTTATATTGCTGATCCTTTTCGTTTAGCTTTTCCTTTAATTGATCCAATTCATCCCGGGTCGGTATTTGCTCGTTGGTATGAGCTTTATGCGGGTGTTCTATGCTTCCACATACCGGGCATGCTTCACCGTCATGTAAATGATTGGCTAATATGCTTGCTTGTCCTCTTAACCACGCTTCTTCTTTATTATCATATATGTTTTTTAATTGATCATATTCTTTTTTAACCGTTTGTAACTCTTCTAGCGATTGTTTTTTATCCGACAATTTATCTTTATAAAGCTTAACGGTTTTTGCTTGCTCCCTCATTAATGTAAGCTTTTCTTTTTCATCGTTAATATGTTTAACCGCATCGTTTAACGAAAGGATTTCTTTTCTTAATTCAGCTCTCTTAGTTTGCTTTTCTTTTATTTCATTTTCTCCTCGTTCAAGTGACTCTTTCATTGTTTCAACTGTCTTATTTAATCTCAAAAGCTCATTTTCTAATCCTTTAAGCTGCTGTACTTGTGGTAATAATTCTTCCAGCTGATTCACTTGGCGAGTTAGATTTTCTCTTTTTTCTTTATTTTTCTCTTCTTCATCAAACGTTTTTTCTGCTAATTCATATTGCTCCGTTACCTTCAATAGTTCATCATTAAGATTTTTAAGCGCCTGTTTTTTCTTAGTAACATCTTGCTCCCATTCGTTCATATGTTTTTCGTAAACAGTAATGTGGATCGCTTGTTCAGCTCTCTTAATTTGCCCTTCTAAACTTTCCATTACTGGTTTTTGTTCGTTTAGGCGTTCTGTTTCCTTGAATAATTGATCTAACGTCTTAAATTTATCATTAATGACTTTAGCTTCATGCAGTTCATCATTTGCTTGCTTTACCTTTTCATAAGCTTTATTTTTAATTTCTTCAAATTTAACCGATTCATTTTTATAAAAATCTTCTTCTTTTTCTAATGCACTAATTAGTTGAATTGTATTGAAATGATCCCTTGTTAAAACGTTCGACAACTCCGAGTCTTCGCGCTGAGTAACTTTCGTTTTAACATCCTCAATAAAACGATTTCTTATCTCAACGGCTGATTGAAAATGACTTTCTGCTTCCTTTTTTCTTTCCCGTAACTGATCACTCATTTGTTGATACGGATAAGTATTAAAAATTCGTCTTAATATTTCTTCTTTATTTTCTGTTTCTGATGTTAGTAGTTTACGAAATTCACCTTGAGGAAGCATGACAATTTGACGGAATTGATCCTTCGTCAATCCGATTAACTGCTCTATTTTTTCATTAATTTCAGTTTTCATTTGCCGATCAACATACGGTATTTCACGGCCATTTTCGATCTTATTAAATTCATATTTTTCCCCTGTTGCCGACTTATTTCCTTCCTTAATATGGGGGAGTTGGCGAAGGACCCGGTATCTATTACCTTTTAAATCAAAAATTAGCTCGACGCTCGTATGTAATTCATTATTCGCAAAATGACTTCGCAGTAATTTCTCGTCTTTCCGGTCTTCTCCACTTGCTGAACCATATAATGCAAAGCAGATTGCATCAAAAATCGTCGTTTTCCCAGAACCTGTTTTTCCTGAAATAACAAAGAGTTGATGATGTTCTAATTCAGTAAAATCGACTATTTCTTCATTACGATATGGACCAAAAGCAGTCATTGTTAATTTAATCGGTTTCATATAACTACTCCTTTATATTGAATAGACGCCATTATTTCGGTGATTTTATAGCTTCCCGATTTTCATTTAGAACATCATTGAAGATGTCAGTAAATAGTTTTTCAGTCTCTGCTGATACGTCGTCACCTTTCACTTCCTTGTAAAAAGCTTTAAACAATTCGAGGTGATCCATTTTATGTCGCTCAACTCTAGTCGTCTCTTCATTTTCTGATTGTAGAAAGGGTGTTGTATTTCTTTCTACATGCATACAATTCGGATAAACTGAGCGAATTTTTTCCATCGGGTAAAGGACAGGCGTTTCATCTAAGAGCCGAACGAATACATAATCGTCGTTTTTTTGATACGTTAACAATTCATCCATTTTTGCCTCTACCGTGTATAAGTCACGCTTCGGTTTAAAATGTCGCTTTTCAACGGTTACTTGTCCGTCCTGATCTAAATCAACAATTAAAAATCCTTTTTGATGGTGTTCTTCTGAGATTGAATATTTTAACGGAGAGCCCGCATATTGAATCGTTTCATTTTCAACATAATGGGCCTGGTGCAAATGACCTAACGCAGTATAATGAAATGGTTTAAAATAGCTTGCGTTAACATGCTCTTGACCCCCGATTGATAAAACACGTTCTGATTCACTCGTGTTCTCCTTCGCCTCCCCTTTAGGTGTCACGAAGGCATGGCCGACGAAAACATGTCTACTAGATTGATCCATATTTTTCTCTATTTCTGAAATAATCCTTTTAAACGCATCGTCATGACTTGCAATCGTATCATCCTCAAAAACGTGACGGACGACACTCGGATCAACGTAAGGAATGAGATGAAAATAAACCTCACCATACTGATCGTTTAAGACGACAGGCTCTAATTCTTTCGATAATTGGCCAACAAGATGTAAACCATTATCCCGCATAATTTTACTGCCAAAATCTAATCGGCTTGGACTATCATGATTTCCGACAATGGCCAATACGGGAGTTTTTAAATCAAGTATTATTTTATTAATAACATCATTTAATAGATTAACCGCTTCTGTCGGAGGAACTGCCCGGTCATACAAATCCCCAGCAATAATAACCGCATCAGGCTTTTCCTCTTCAATCGCCTGAATAAACTGATTAAGGACATCCCTTTGATCTTCCGTCATATAAACGCCTTGAACGATCTTCCCTAAATGCCAATCCGCCGTATGGAATAGTTTCAAATGAATCACTCCTATTAAAATTACAACTTGATCTCTTTATGTCATTATCCTTGAAGTTTTCATCATCGGCAATGGAATAATAGTGAATACAATTTTTTAACAAGATTAATAGATTAAGAAAGGGGGTAAGTTTTGTAGAAAATGTAGAATTAAAAAGTAGAGTTTTATAGTTGATTATATTATAGAACGAGCGTTCCTCTTTTTCAAGTCCTTTTTCAAAAAAATTTACAAAAATAAAACCTGCTAAAATTCTTAATCTAGCAGGTTGTCTCATATTAATATTTAAATTTAGCAATCACTTGGGCTCGAATTTCAAGTTGCCCGCTTTCAATCGGTGTAGCCCCAAAGGAGTCTAATTGGACAGCTGTTTGAAATAGCCTCGGAGGATAGTCTACCTTTTCCTCAATTGAAATGGGTATTGTAATGACTGTCAAATTCATCGTTTTAGCTAAAGACCGTGCTTTCTGGGCGGCATCTTCTAAAGCACGATTTAAAGCGATTCGTTCATACTCACCCTCATCTTGTAAAATAAACTGAACATCGATGACCCGATTTGCTCCGCTATGAACAGCCGCGTCAATCAGTTCTCCAATTTGATTGATCTTATCTGTTTGAACATCGATCATATGATTAACTTCATAGCTGCGAAATTGTTCGATGCCATTCGTGTAATCGTATAATGGACGAATCGTATATTCACTCGTTTGAATATGTTCTCGTGGCACTCTAAATTCGAGGATTGTCTCAATAACATCATTCATCGTATTTGCATTCGTCTGTTGGCTTACCTTTAAGCTTAAGTCCGCGGTAACAACCCCAAGCCGTATTCTCGCCCAATTCGGTTCAACTAAAACGACGCCATCACCTATTAAAGTCATCTGTCTATTTTGAGTTGACGCTTGATGTCCTTGGTTTTGCCAATTCCAATGGTAAGATTCATTCATCTCAATTACGACCTTTCATAAAAAAGTTCTCATTTCTATTTCATGAATCAGTCGATTGAAATATACCTGGACTTTCAATCTACCTAATATAGTAGGTTCGTTTACTTTGAATAATAACAGGGTATTTACCGAATATTAATAACATATTATTAAATATAAGAGGAATTTTAAAAGATTTAATTAAGAAAGGGTGGATTAACATGCAAGCAAAAAGAACGGTTTACATCAATGAATTTACAGATGGCATCTTAGATCCGAATGAAGAAATGAACTATGTCGTCAAAGATGGCGGGCATATCGTTGCAAATACAACACCTGGTTGTTGGGGGCCGATGATTACGCCTAAGCTAAAGGGGGGTCATGAAGTAACAAAGCCTGTTTATGTTGAAGGGGCAGAAGTGGGAGATGCGATAGCGATTTATATTAACTCTATTCAAGTAACATCAATAGCTACTGCCTCAGGAAATGATGAACCCGTTGAAGGACGGTTTATCGGTGACCCTTTTGTTGCGGGGATTTGTCCGAATTGTAATACGGTTAACCCTGATACAGAAATTAAAGGGATTGGTCAAAAAGCTGTTCGTTGTAAAGTTTGTGGAGAAGATATTACACCCTTTGTATTTACAAACGCCTATACGATGACCTTCAATGAAAAAGGAACGCTCGGATTAACTTTGAACAAAGAAGGCGCAGAAGAAATTGCCGAACGTGCTAACGATTTTATGTGTACACCTGAAAATTCTATTCAAAACCCGATTGTTGCTTTTGCACCCCATGATTTAATTGGCGTTATGGCAAGAACTCGGCCTTTTTTAGGGCAATTAGGAACGACACCATCTCGTCCATTTCCAGATTCCCATAATGCGGGGGACTTTGGACAAGCTTTAATCGACGCTCCCCATGATTACGGAATGACGGCTGAAGAATTAGAGGAGCGAACCGATGGACATATGGATATTAACCGAGTAAGAGCTGGAGCAATTATTATTTGTCCCGTTAAAGTTCCTGGCGGTGGAGTTTATCTCGGTGATATGCATGCGATGCAAGGAGACGGGGAAATTGCTGGTCATACGACGGATGTTGCTGGAATTGTTGATTTAAAAGTAAAAGTATTAAAGGACATGAATATAGACGGGCCAATTATTATACCGAACGTTGAAGATTTACCGTATTTGGCAAAACCGTTTAAAGAAGAGGAAATAAAAGAGGCACGGAAATTAGCCCAACAGTGGAATTTAAAAGAAGTTGAAGAATCTCTCCCACTCCAATTTGTCGGAACGGGAGCTAATTTGAATGATGCGACAACAAACGGAATGGAGCGGGCTGCAAAACTTCTAAACATTTCAGTCCCAGAAGTAATGAACCGCTCAACCATTAATGGGAGTATAGAAATTGGTCGACATCCAGGGGTTGCAACCGTTACCTTTTTAGTTCCAAAAAGATTGTTAGATCAAGTTGGACTTTTAGAACTGACGGAATATCAATACGAATGAGAACAACTATGTTTTTAGGCTAGGGGTTGGGACAAAAATAATGGGATGAGCTGAAAAAAACGAACAATAAATCAACTAGCTCTGGAAATATACGTAGACTCCTGCGGGAAGGAGAGCCTAGGTGAGACCC
>CALKAL010000024.1 GCA_937983065.1 uncultured Bacillaceae bacterium
CATTTTACTATGAAAAGTCACTAAATTATTCACCAACACCATTTGACAAAGAACCTTTTTCTCTTAACTAGTTTTAAAATAATAGAAGACCGATTGCGATTGGAAAAAAACTATAAATGAGTATAATGACACAAAAACCCATAATATCTTTTACTTTTAAGCCAGCGATTGCTAGTAACGGAAGTGCCCAGAATGGTTGAATCATGTTCGTCCACGCGTCACCCCATGCGACTGCCATCGCTGTTTTAGCATTACTTACACCTAATTCCATTCCCGCTGAAATCATAATAGGCCCTTGAACAGCCCACTGGCCGCCCCCAGATGGAATGAAGAAGTTAACAATTCCTGCACTAATAAATGTAAATAAAGGGAAGGTGAATTCTGTAGAAATATTAACGAACATCATAGATAATTGTTCTGACAAACCTGATGCGACCATCATTCCCATAATCCCAGCATAGAATGGGAACTGTATAATAATTCCGCCAACGTTTTTTACCGCATCATTAACACTATTTAAAAATCTTCTTGGAGTACGGTGCAAAATAATTCCTAAAAATAACATCGTTAAGTTAACGATATTAAGGTTCAAATCGAAACCATTTACAACAAAATGATAAACGATATATGAAACACCTAAAAGTCCAATTAATAAAGAAATGATAAAACTGTTTTCGATACGATCAGACGGAGTTTCTGCCACAGTTGCAGCTTCTTCTGCTTTTTTATCGAATTCATCATCATCCCAATCAATGACTGGATTCGTAATTTGTGTTTTTTCACGAGTTTTCATTAAGTATGCATTTAATAAAGGTAATGTTACGAGTAAAACGAACACGATAAATAAGTTGAAACTACTGAAGAGCGTTTCTGTTACCTTAATGATGCCGATCTGTTCTTCTAAAAAATGACCTTCAGTCGCAATTAACAAAGGTGTCGATCCTGAAAATCCGCCATGCCAAACTAAAAATCCACTGTATGCACTTGCTACGAGTAAACGGTAATCGACAGAAGGTACTCTTTTAGCAATTTGAATCGCCATTAAAGCTCCTACTACGAGGCCGAACCCATAGTTGATTAAGGATGCTATTGTCGCGATGACTGTTACGAGCATAATTGCTTGAATAGGTGATTTAGCTAACATACTAATTTTTTTCAAAATACTTTTTACAATCTGTGTGTTAGCCAACACATAACCTGTAACAACGACTAAAGCCATCTGCATAGAAAAAGCTAGTAAATCCCAAAATCCGCTTCCCCAATATTCAACCATTTGAATAGGCGTACTTCCTGTCATAAAAATACCCATGACGAATACAAGTAACGTTAAAATAACCGCGAAAAGAAATGCATCAGGCAAATACCTTTGAACTAAACGATCAAAAAAATTGGTCAAAGCTCTCAATACATATCCTCCCTTATTTTAAACAGTGATGTTATTTCTCGCTAGTTTTTAATATGTTTTCTCGTATCACCCCTTACGAAGTTTTAAACGTTTTAGAGTTACAATCGAAAAGAACAGGTCTACTTGACATTATCAATCGTTTTAAAGTTTAATAATAAAATTACAATTAATGTCTATAAAGCGCTTACATTTACAAATTTAATATAGACTTTTCCGTCAGTTTTACTATATCTTAAAAGTTAAATTTTATGATATTTTTACTTATATGTTAAATGTATATATTGAATATATAGCATTTGGAATAAGAATAAATAGATGTATCTTTAGAATGAGAGATACGAAGTATACGGAATAAAATATTATATGCAATTAGGTAATAAGTAACGTGTATTTAAACTATATGCTTGGCTGTACAATAACTTGCTTTTATTTAATTTAAAATAAAATTTATAATGTCATATTAAAAAATTTAAGAAGGTAAAACATCCCAGCCCTGCAATTGGTAGCGGGGAAAAAGTGAACTTGGTTTTATTATTTATAAATCATACTATATAATTTCAGAAAATATTTCAAGTAGATCATTACGCATCACTAATAAAATTGATTTATACACATTACTAATAAAATTGATTTAGTAATCCATTTTTAGAATTTCAGAGTAAAAATAGCAAAATAAGTAATACAACAACAATTACTCCGATTAAAATGAACGAACCTTTCCAACTCATCCCACCTACGAGATCGGCAAGATTCCCGTCATGAATACTACTAGTAGGATTTTTTAATTCTTTCTGACGTAACTCCTCTCGAACTTCATGAGGTTGTTTATTATTTATTATTATCCATTTTTATCCCTCTTTAACGAAAAATATTATCTATTTTCATTGTGTACATGGTACCGTCAAGAATTTTG
>CALKAL010000025.1 GCA_937983065.1 uncultured Bacillaceae bacterium
ATGAACCTACATAAATTGGTGGCCAAACAATACATTTTTAGTTTGCCATAAACATTTGCGGCTCTTGATATAGAATACACTAAAAGTAAAGTTTTATTAAATATTTTCCTGTTTAAGACTGTCGATAATGTTTTCATTTCTAATTCTTGCCATAGAGTATCGCATCGCCAGTCCAACGATGATGAAAATCAAGACAACGACGAATAAAATACTGATCCAGGGGAATTGGAAGCCATATTCAAAGGTGTAGCCAATGGATTTGTGGATAGCAAGCATCACAAGGAAACTTATTGGCAATCCATATGCTAAAGCCTTCACGCCGTAAAAAATACTTTCATAATAGATCATTTTATTAAAACCCTTTGGTGTGATGCCGACGGAGCGAAGCATGGCAAATTCCCGTTTTCGTAAGGCGACGCTTGTTGAAATCGTGTTGAAAATATTGGCGATGGATATTAAGGTAATCAACGTAATAAACCCATAAATAAATATCGACATGAGTAATAGCGTTTGCTCTTCTTTCTGGCGCATTTGATGAACATTCATAATAAAGAAATCGGCATCGTTCAGTTCTTCAATAGCCGTTTGCGTGCCCATTGGATCAGAACTTTTTAAATAAACATAAGGTACCGTATCGATTCCCAGTTCCTCTAAAGCCGCTTGGGGCACAATGATGTCGAGTCCGCCTATTCCCATCTGAGACGATTCGACTCCCATCGGTACTTGATTCGTTAGTGCACCAATCTCCAGAGTCTCTACGAACTCCCATTCTGTTTCACCATTGTCATATGCTTCATGGGATATATCGAATAGTTCGAGTCGCTCGCCAACATCGGCATGGATGGTTTTCAATTCAATGATTTTTCTGGATGCTGCGTCTTCATATTTTATCCGTTCAATCACAATTCCTTTTGGTGTATCTTGATCGATGTACTCTTCGGCTTTTACTCCAATTTGTTCGGCATATCGTTTAAAACTTTCTTCATCAAGGCCGTGTAAAGCAACAAAGTACGGGTATTTTCCATCTTCCAAAGGAATATCGAATTCTTCGATGTCTTTTTTCAATACAGTAGGCAATTGTTCCAGAGGAACATGGGCGTGTAAATGGGCTTCATCTTTAATTGTAGATTCTGTAACAAAATCCAATTGGGTATAGCGAAGGATTTCTTCCCTGTCTATGTCATTTCCACTCTGAATTAAAATATCAAACTGATAGGCATCTTGTGTCATTTCCAGTGATTTTTTAAGATTCGCGGTAAAAAAGTTCACTGTTAAAAACAGGACAATGCTAATAACTAAGGAAAACAGGGTCGCCAGGTATCGTTTTCGATACCGTTTCATATTTTTTAAGCCGATTTCTGCTTCAATCCCAAAAAGTTTGCGTACGAGTTTGGATGTTTTGACCGATTTTCGTGATAATTTAATATCATGGGTTTGCCGGATCGCATCAATAGCGGAAATTTTGGATGCCCGTCTTGCAGGGATATAGCTTGAAAGAAAAATGGTTAGCATTGAGATTACACAAGCTACAATAATCGAAGCCGGCGTAACGACTAATTCCAATCTCTCGGCAACACCGAGAGCATCGCTTAAATACGTGTTAATATACAGGAATGTGACCCCGATGCCACCGATGCCAGCAAGAATGCCGATCGGTATACTAATTGCGCCAATGACAATTCCCTCAAATATTACGGAGTTTCTTTTCTGTTTTCTTGTCGCACCGACACTCGCCAACATCCCTAAATGCCGTGCACGGTCGGAAACACTGATAGCAAACGCATTATAAATCAATGCGATCGAACCGATGATAATGATGGCCATGATAATGCCGGCCAGGGAAAATAGTGTCATGCGTAAATTATCGTTCGCTGTGACACCATAGTAACGGAGTAGATTGCTATTAAAATCAACTTTTTCAATCCCGTGCTTTTTGGCGAGAGCTTTTGCATGGTCATAAATAGAACCGTTTATTTTATTTACAGTAATATATAGATCTACAAGATCTCCTTCACTTAACAGTTCCTCATCCACATAACCTATTACTGTATAGCCAGGTGACCAGGATGGCTCCCATGATGGTCGTTCAATGATTCCCACGATAGTTACTTGCTTTGTTTCCATAATATTTAATTGTTCAAACAGGTCTTCGCCATCTTGCTGCAGAGAATCGGTCTGGTTTAACGGAATATAATCTGTAGTACTGATTCGTTCACCAATATCAAAAGTTAACTGATCACCAATTTTGTAATGAACTTTCGCGTTATCGATAATCGCCTCTGAAATTGCAATTTCATTTTTATTTTGCGGGAGTCTTCCTTCAATTACTTGAATCGGAAATTGCTCGAACCCCTGTTTATTATAATTTTTAAAATAAAAATACGGTTTATTAGGATTACTGGACTCATTGAAAGAAGCATATCCATCACTGGAAAGGACTAGCGTCTTTGTTTCGCTATCATTTTTAATCGCTTCAATCTGTTCGCGATTCACATTTTCATAGGAAACGTGCCATTCCCCATTGCGACTGATTTCGTCCCGGATCATGATATCTAAAAAGGAAACACACAGTGTCGCCACGGCGGTGATCATCGCCACAGAAATGATGACACCGATGATGGTCACAAGGGTGCGGCGTTTATTTTCTTTTAAATGTCGGAGCGTGAGCTTACTGATAATATTCATGGACGAATCACCTCATCATTAGCAATTTTCCCGTCTTCAATGGAGATGATCCGGTCCGCCTGCAAAGCGATACGCTCATCATGGGTAATGACGATTAATGTCTGATTGTACGTTTTGTTAAACATTTTGAGGAGCTCCATAATTTCCTCGCCGTTTTTACTATCGAGGTTACCCGTCGGTTCGTCAGCAAGAATAATCGCCGGGTTATTGATGACCGCCCGACCAATGGATACCCGCTGTTGCTGTCCGCCGGAAAGCTGGTTTGGTAAATAGTTGAGGCGATTTTTGAGTCCCAGGGTTTGAACGATTTTGGTAAACTGCTTTTCATCAACGTTCTGTCCGTCTAACAGGAGCGGCAATTTGATATTTTCTTCCACCGTTAAAATCGGTAGCAAATTATAAAACTGGTAGATTAACCCGATTTGTCTCCGGCGAAAAATGGCTAATTGCGTTTCATTTAACCGATAGATATTCGTTTTGTTTATCAGCACTTTTCCGCTCGTTGGACGATCAACGCCTCCGAGTAAATGAATCAAGGTTGATTTTCCCGAGCCAGATGGTCCGATGATGCAAATAAATTCACCTTTTTTTACAGAAAAAGAAACATTATCTAGAGCTTTAACGGCCGTTTCGCCTTTACCGTACACTTTCGTTAGATTTTTAACTTCTAATATGGTCATGTGAAATCCTCCACCTTTATCATTCTTCGTGTACAGTATATCCAGCGAAAATGACTTTCACGTGACTTTAAAGTGACAATTTATTCACTTTAGAAAGTGCCACAAAGTTTTGATAAATATTAAAAAATAAACAGGTGAATGTTTATTAAATCACCTGCTTGTAAAATTTAATATGAAATTGCGTTCCTTTGCCCGGTTGACTTTTTACCTCAATATCTCCGTGTTGACTCGTGATTAAAACATGGGCCATGGCAAGGCCGATGCCTACACTATCTTTACTGGCATTCTTTCCTTTGTAAAACCGCTTGAAGATATAGGGCAGATCCTCTTTAGGAATGCCTTTTCCGTTATCCGAAACTATTATTTCTGTGTAAAGGGCATTCTCTGAATATTGAATGGTAATCTTTCCACCTTCATCCGTATGCTCAATGCAGTTTTTAATAATATTGATTAGCGCTTCGACGGTCCAGTTCAAGTCACCGATAAAAGTAGCATTTTCGTCCCCTTCAATTGATAACTGTTGTCCTTTAATTTCCATGGGAATGAGTAATGGTTCGATGGCCTGTTGTACAAGAGAATGAACCAGAATTTTTTCCTTTTTAAACGTAATGGTGCCGGCATCGATTTTGGATAGCTTGAGTAAAGAGGAAACGAGCCATTCCATACGTTCGAGCTGTAGTTTTATATTACGGGTAAACTCGCTGTGCTTTCTTTCATCCAATTTTGGCTCCCGCAACAACTCTGTCATGACCATCATGGACGTAAGCGGGGTTTTTAGTTGATGGGAAATATCAGAAATCGCATTGGATAATTTCACCTTTTCTTCGTGTAGTACCGTTCCTTGTTCAGCAAGCATGTTTGTGACTTTATAAATATTGTTTTTTAAAATGCTTAATTCGCCTTCCCGATTATCACGAACATCGAGATGGTAGTTGCCATTGGCGATTTCCTGTAAGTATGCGGATAATTTTTCAATTTGCAAATAGCGCCATTTCGTAAAGATTAGTGTACATAGGATTAAAAGAACAGATACGGTAAATACAATCAAAGCAGCTGTGCTCGAAACCAAAATTGCAGCAAGCAAGATGCCGATGCCGCTAATGACCAAGAATGTCACCAGCAAAACTTGAATTTCGCGATTGCGCAACAATTTAGTCACCAACCTTATAGCCAATCCCGCGCACCGTCTGGATTAAAGTAGGTTTTTGGGGATCGTCTTCTAACTTTTCCCGTAATCGTTTCACATAGACCGTCAATGTATTATCATTAACAAAATCACCGCCGACATCCCAAATGCGGTCCAGTAACTGAGATCTCGTTAGAACCTGACCGATGTGGTTGGCGAAAATTAAAAGAAGTCGATATTCCAGTGCGGTCAGTAAAATTTCCTGGCCATTTTTGTATACTTTACCATCCAGCGTATTGATCTGGATGTTTTTGATTTTAATGATATTGGTTGTTTGGGTATGGCGATGGTAACGCCGGAGCACAGATTTAATACGCGAAATGAGTTCCCGAATACGAAACGGTTTCGTAATATAATCATCTGCCCCCATATCGAGCCCCATCACTACATTGACCTCATCATCGGCGACAGTTAAAAAGATGACGGGGATATCGCGCATGTCTTTGACGAGCTGGCATAACTCATAACCACTCCCGTCAGGTAAGGACAGGTCGAATAAGCATAAATCGATATCAGCAATTTGTTTATGAATGACGGCGGTTGCCGAAGATTTATCATGACAGACGATTGTATCAAAACCTTCTTGCTGTAGGGAATACTCCAATCCAGAGGCGATGGTCCGATCATCTTCCACTAATAATATTTTCATTTTTAACACCTCGATATTTTCAGGAATACTTTTATCTTATTGAACCATCATGCGGTCGTCAAAATGATAACTTACCAACAAGCTTCCTACATTTATTTATATTTTAGAAAAGGTCCGAAACGATCAGGCGTTTCCTTTACCCTCATCGGTTTGCGATTTTCAGAATATTTCCTTTAAGCATATTATGAAGGTTATTATTTAAATTGTACATATGTTAAAAGTTGGTATTTGGATAAAATGGGTTTACATTAAATGGCATACTGGGAGAATTTCAGCGAAAAGGGGGGTAACATCGAGGGATTTTTAAATGATATGAAAGGCTAGACGAGATTACAGAGTCAGGAATTTATTAAGCCAAACAAGTTGAGGATCGCTCTCTTAATATTGTTTACAAATGAAATGACCGATGTTAATATATATTAAAAATTCTGAAATATTAATATGTATTTCGAAGGGAGTAAAGATTGATGAATCTTGATTTAACAATGGCCATATTAGGGTTTATAGCGATGTGGTCGATATTTTTGTTTTTTTTTTGAGTCATTCACCGTTACCACACAAGATATACGAGGGAAAATACCTGGGTAAAGGATATTCTCATTTCATTTTTACAGACCGTGGTCATCTTTTTTGTTGTCGGTCCGCTTTTCTATTTCTTTTTCTCATAATCAGTGTCTTATGAATTTCGCAAGCGAATTCGCTAAAGGTTTGTGAATTAGATGAGGGGAAAGTAATCGTTTATACCATTCTTTGTTGATAGATATTCATATAGAAATTTTTCTTGAATTACTATTTATTTGATTATCGGTTACTATTTAATTATTTAAGGCCTTTGCTATTTATCAATTTAACAAAAATCAAAAACTTATATCCTCTCGATTTGTTTACCAATCTTTTAATTGGTTTGTTAGGTGGCATCTTTTACCTCAATTTTGAATTCCGTATTCTCAATGACCTCTACCAAGCCTTTGAAAATCTCTTCTAATATGGGCGTTTTATTTGTGCGCCATTCTTTTTTTCTTTCGCCATCGATCCGATAACGAACATAAGGAGTGCTCGATTTGGCTCCTTTACGTTTTATAATTTTGGTGCGGGAAAAAAGACAAGTAAAAAGTACAAACAGCGTATTAACCAATGAGTTGTTATAATTATTTCGGAATCCATCGGTCAATATTAGTTTGCTCGTTTTATGCCAGGTCTTTCATTCGGTCGACTTGGTTTTGTCATTTATTTATTTCAGATTCGTCCATTTCTTAAAGGTGACGTTAATCATAAATTCATGGTTATGAAGATCAGCGTCCACCTTTCCACCTTGTTGTTGTACAAGCTGTTTTACTATATGCAGCCCGAGTCCGAGCTGTCCGCCTGTCCGACTTGCATCCAGGCGAAAGGTCCGATCGAAAATGCGATCGATGTTTATGCGCTCCCTATGGTTAACATCATTGACTGCCCGTAAATGGATATATTCTTCTCCTTCAATAAAATGAATGGTTAGATAGCTTTTGGCATAGCGTAAGGCATTTTGAACAATATTGGTCACAATGCGACTCGTTGCCTTTCGGTCAGCTAAAATAGGAGGGACGGTGACTTCATCAATCTGTACGTGAAGCTCTCTTTTTTCAAATTCTTCATAAAACAAGAGCATCGTTTCCGCCACAATCGTATCCAAAAATAGTTGTTCCATTTCGAGAGGTACGTCTGCCGATTCGACCTGGGATAGTTCATAAAATTCATCGGCAATCATCATGAGATTGTCAATTTTCCTTTGAATGATTGATAAATATTCTTGTTTTTCTGCATCAGAAAGAGATGAATCTGTTAGCAATTCGGAAAAGCCTTTAATGGATGTTAAAGGCGTCCGTAAATCATGGGAAATATTGGTGATTTCTTGCTTTAGTTGATTTTCTCTTCTTAGCATATTTTGTTGTTCTTGTTTAAAAATTTGAATGAGCTGGTTGATTTTCGAAATAAATTCCATCAAGATTTTACTATGAGTATTGGTACGAACTAATTCATTTGTTCCAACATCCTCAATAATTTCTTCCAGTTGGCTCGTCATTCTTTTGATATCCCAATGAAAAAGGATTATCTTCCCGATGCTAATCAATAGTAAAACGATTAGAACAATGATTATCAACCAGCTGCCCACAATTAGTCATCCCTTCTTCAATTAATCAATCGGTTTTTTGGCAAACTTTTTCACGCCGATTAATAGTGATAGCGCTGAAATCACAAAGCCAGTGATCCAAAAACGATAATCAAAGGCAGACTCATGATTTAAAAATTTTACTAGATTGTCATTTAATAGCATATTTGGTGCATATTTGTATAGCTCATCTAAACCGGGAATAAAGCGGAATAGAGCCCTCAATATATTCCCTGAAAGGTAGAAGATAAAAAACATTAGAAATATGATAATACTTTCTCCAGCATTTAACATTCTCAGAGAATGGATCATAAAAAAACCACTGAGCACAATGGGCAACATATTGAAACAGGCAATTAAGAAGTTTCTCACGGAATGCTCAACCGTATTTAAAAGATTTTCTCCTAAAGAAATCGCTAGGAGTAAACCGACTAAACAGATCAGCAGAAAATAACTAAGGGTCAGGATTAACTTTGTCCAATAAATCGTGTTTCTAGAAATTCCAAAGGAAACGGATTGTTTAATGACGGATAGATCTTTGCCAGTGAGTGCTAGATTAAAAATTAATGCGAACAACATGATGAGTACCCAGCCAGCTACGACATTGGAGTAAAAAAATGTACTCGTTGCATAAGGGAAAGTCGGATCGATTCGTGGAAAATAGTGTAAGACAGCCGCTGCTGCGACTATTAATAAAAATCCGATTCCGCTTGTAATATATAGACTCTTTTTCCTTAGTAAACGATAATGTTCGCTTTTTAAATAATTAATCATTGTTATTCCCCTCCACTTGCCCTAAGAAATACTCCTCTAGATTCAATACCTCCGTGCGAAATTCATTAACATCTACACCATTTTCAACTAGGAGACGATTAATCTCTCCAGCAACCTCAATATGATTTTGGATGGTGATCACCTGGTCAGGTAAGATTTGGAATTGAATATCTGGATAGGCCCGTTCTAACAATTGGGCCGCTTTGGCTGGATGATTCACGACCAAACGAATTTGTTTTTTGCTCTTTTCATCTAAGGCTGTTCTACTTAAATCTTCGACAATTTTTCCGTTTTTGATAAAGACAAACCGGGTCGCTAACAATTGCAGCTCAGCTAAAATATGGCTGGAGATTAAAATTGTAATTTGATTTTCTTGGTTCAATCTTTTTAATAATTGGCGAATCTCTCTGATTCCTTCCGGGTCTAAACCATTAATTGGCTCATCGAGTACTAAACAATCCGGGCTGCTTAAAAGACAAAGGGCAATTCCTAAGCGTTGTTTCATTCCCATTGAAAAGTCTTTAAACTTTTTTTTCCTTTCATGGGCTAGACCAACAATCTCCAGTACTTTGTGAATTCGTTTCTTATCAACGACCCCACGTTGAATACGGAAATATTCCAAGTTTTGATAGGCAGTGAAATTGGGGAAAAACGCCGGTTCTTCAATCATAAAACCGATTCTTTTTTTCGCCTGTTCCATTTCTTTTCCGGACTTTCCAAACAACTGAATGTCGCCGGATGTCGGGATGAGCTGTCCTGACAACAATTTAAAAAACGTTGATTTTCCAGCACCGTTTTTTCCAATGAGGGCACAAATCTCTCCTTTTTTTAAGGAGAAATTCACGGACTTAATGACTTCTGCTTGTTTAAATACTTTCCGTAATTGATACGTTTCTATAATCGTACCCAATGGTTTTTCTCCTTTCCGTTGTTCCTTGTTACGTTTAGTATAGCTATATTGCTTTTAAAAACCTTTAAGGAAACCATAAAGAAATCATAAAGAATTCAAACAAGCATGAAGCCAACTCCCCAAACGGTGCGAATGTATTCTTCTGCGGTAATTTCTGCCATCTTCTTGCGGATATTAGAAACATGGACGCTGATCGTATTGTCATCCCCGAGGTAAGTCCCTTTCCAAATTTGTTCATAAATCTCTCTTTTTGAAAATACCCGTTCCGGGTGCTGGACCAGTAAGGAGAGGATATCAAATTCAGCATTCGTCAGCTGGAGCTCCTGGTTATTTAATGTTACCAATCTTTTTTCTGTATGGATTTTCAGTCCGCGCCAGATGAGTACTTTTGTATTTGTTGGAAAAACACTTGCTTTGCGAAGCTGTACTTCAATTCTTGCGGCGAGCTCATCCTTATTGAAAGGTTTCGTGATATAGTCATCGGCTCCCATTTTTAGCACTTTGACTTTATCTTCAATATCTACCTTGGCTGAAATGACGATGATAGGGATCATACTCGTTTCCCTGATTTCTTTGATTAATTCTTCGCCACTTTTTCCTGGGAGCATCAAGTCTAGTAAAATTAAATCGAACGTATTATTTTGTAGCTGTAGCAAACCTTCTGTACCTGAATAAGCCGCAACAGGATGCATTCCTAATTTCGTCAAAATGACACTGAGCAATTTACTGATTTCCGGATCATCTTCAATGATTAAAATTCGTTTTCCTCTCAGCATTTTATCAGCCTTCTTTTAAAATCAATTTCTTACGATTATATTATATGTGATATTAGATAAATACGTCTTGGGATTGTAAAGGCTCATTCTTTAATCATTTTCCGAAGAAGGTGAGGGATGGATGGGGAGATTTTGCTAAAAAACAAAAGGAAAGTCTAATTTTGCATTACTGGCTAAGAAAGCGAAAATAGTTTAATTATAAAGCAATTCGTAATTATAGGAGTGGTTGATCCAAAACTTAAGGAAAATTGCTTAAAACGATTCCGGAAATGAAAGATGAGCTCCACTGGCCCATGATGTTAGATGTATCAGCAATAAAAAAATGTGAAGCCATGAAGACTTGGCTACACATAAATAATTCATGGCTTATTTACGAATCTCTTCATTTCTCCCATTTTTAAAAAGCGACCTCGAATAAAAATTGATTGGTTTGAATATCGGCGATTACTTTTCCACCTTGTTCATGGATAAGCTTCTTCACAATATGCAAGCCCTGTCCCAACTGGGGATCAGTCCGGCTGACGTTGAAGCGATAAATTCGATTAAAAATAATCTCCATGTCCTTAAAATTCGTCTGGTCAAAATCATGGATTGCCTTAAAATGCACATAATCTTCCTTCTCCAGGAAATGAATGGAAAAATAACTTTTTGCATAATGTAGTGCATTTTCAATGATATTGTGGATAATACGGTTCGTTACATTCCTGTCAGCAAAAATAGGTGGCACAGAAACATCATCAATCTGGACGTGAATCTGTTTTTTGACAAATTCATCATGGAAAAAGAACATCGCTTCCGCAACAATTTTATCCAGAAATTGTTGTTCCATAACGAGAGGTTTGTCTGTGGTTTCATTTTTGGATAACTCATGAAATTCATTGGTCATTATCATGAGATTTTCCATTTTCTTTTGAAAGATGGATATGTATTCTTTCTTTTCCGCCTCGGGTATAGTCGGGTCTGTAATCAATTCAAAAAGGATCTTAATGGACGTTAAAGATGTAAGTAAATTATTGGGAATATTAATCATATCCTGCTTTAGATGATTTTCCCTTTGAAACAAATTTTGCTGTTCATTTTTGTAAAATGGAATGAGCTGGTAGATTTTTGAGACAATTTCTACGGGGATTTTATTTTGCGTATTGGTGTGGGTGAATGAAATCGTTCGAGCATTCTGAATCATTTTTTCCAATATTCGAGATATCCCTTTTAAATTCCATTTGTATAAGATTTGTCTCCTGAAAGAAATGGTTAATAGTAAAGTTGAAAAGAAAATTATCCACCAGTTTTCCACTTTCTTACATCCTTTCTTCAATGGATTGATGATTTTTCTGGCAGATCGTTTCCAGGGAATCAGACC
>CALKAL010000026.1 GCA_937983065.1 uncultured Bacillaceae bacterium
TTTTCGTTTAGTCATTTAGCTTAAAGCCAATTTTGCCGAAGTTTTGCGAATCATTTAAATAAGTAAAGGCTTGCTTATAATCATTTAAGTTAAATGTTTTATCAATTTCAGGTCGAATAGAATGCTCTTCGATAAATGATAACATTTCTCGTAATTCTTCAGTACTTCCCATCGTTGAACCTAATATGTTTTGTTGGGCGTAGAAAAATTTTCTTATATCAATTTCAACTTTATCTTCTGTTGTTGCACCGAACGTAACAATAGTTCCGCCCTTTCTGACGATGTCTAGAGACTTATTAAAGGTTGCTTTTCCAATTGTCTCAATTAATAAATCAACGGATTCGCCCTTTAACTGTTCATTCCAATTAGAGTTCGTAAGTAAGGCAACATCAGCGCCCCGTTCTATTGCTTTTTGTAATTTTTCCTCACTTCTAGAAGTCACAATCACTCTTGCCCCTACTGCTTTTGCGAACTTTAAAGCGAATGTTAAAGCACCACTACCGATCCCTGGGAGCATAACAGTATCACCACTTTTCAGCTTCCCTCTCGTAAATAGAGCGCGATAAGCAGTTAAAGCAGCTAAAGAAAGAACACCAGCCTCTTCCCACGTTAAATAATGAGGTTTTCTTTCAATTTGCTCTTCATGGAAAAAAGTGTACTCACTAAACGTTCCATCAAAAGGTAAGCCGACGATTTCAAATCCTTCAGGAGGTACATCACTCTTATTTTTCCAGCCAATGCTAGGATTGACGATGACTTCATCCCCAACTTGCCATTTGGTTACCTTTTCACCAACCGCCTCAATAATACCAGCACCGTCTGATCCAAGAATAATTGCTGGTTCATTTTCTTTGTGACGATAAGGAACGTAAAGGTCACGACGATTCATCCCAGCTACCATCATTTTAATTTTAACGTCATAGGGCTTTAGTTCTTGTTCACTTATTTCCTTTAGCGACACACCGTCTATACCAGCTTTTCCTTCATGCATAATCGCTTTCATTAAATCTCCACCTCAATCAATAATAGTCATGTGTACTATGTATTATACTGGAAAGACTACTTTGAAACACAACTTCAGCTCATTTACATAATTTGCAAACCTAATTATAAACTTATATTTGAATTGTCTTAGCGTCATTTCGGAAATCGTAATAGATTTATGATAAAATTTATAAGTATAAAATTTTGGCAACAAGGAGATAGACAAATGAAAGTATGTAAATTCGGTGGTAGTTCTGTTTCTTCACCAGAAATGATTAAAAAAGTCGCAAAAATAATTAAAGATGATCCGTTAAGAAAATTTGTTATCGTTTCAGCTCCAGGAAAAAGAAACGAAACCGATACAAAAGTCACCGATTTATTAATACGATTAGGTGAACAATATTTAAGTGGACAAGATTACAAATCAACATTAGATTTAATTACTTCGCGCTTTTTATCAATCACCAATGGATTACAATTGTCAAATACGATTGTTACACGAATTGAAAAACAAATTGAACATATAATTCATGACATTCATAACACGTGGCATATGTTTGATGCTTTAAAAGCGATGGGTGAAGATAGTTTAGCCCGGATTTTAAGCGCATATTTAAATCAAATGGATGTGCCAGCAACGTATATTAATCCGAAAGATGCTGGAATCATCGTTAGTGACGAGCCTGGTAAAGCTCAAATTTTAGATAAAAGTTATGAAAACATTTATAAACTAAGAGATAGAGAAGGAGTTATCGTCATTCCTGGATTTTTCGGTTATACAGAAGAAGGAGTTTTAACGACTTTTCCTCGAGGCGGTTCGGATATTACTGGTTCAATCATTGCAGCGGGGGTTGAAGCTAAAACTTATGAAAATTTCACAGATGTCAGTTCAATTTATTGCGTAAACCCAAAAATTGTTGACAATCCGAAAGAAATTGCTGTACTTACTTATAAAGAAATGAGGGAATTGTCCTATGCAGGTTTTTCAGTCTTTCACGATGAGGCGTTAATCCCTGCTTTTAAGAAAAATATTCCTGTTGTTGTTAAAAATACAAATAAACCTTATGAAAAGGGGACTAAAATAGTTGCTGAAAAGATTGAACAAAACGGTCCAGTCGTTGGAATCGCGAGTGATCAAGGTTTTTCAACGATTTTTGTAAGTAAATATTTAATGAACAGGGAACTTGGCTTCGGGAAACAACTACTTGAAATTTTAGTGGAAGAAAATATATCGTTTGAACACGCACCATCAGGTATTGATGATATGTCAGTCATTGTTCGGTCATCGCAATTAACAAAAGAAAAAGAAAAAGTACTCATATCTCGAATTAAACATGAACTGAATGTAGATATGATTTCAATTACTCATGGACTGGCTATCATTATGTTAGTTGGCGAAGGAATGGGACGAAAAATTAATGTCGCCGCAAAAGCAACTCGGGCATTCGGAAATGCTGAAGTTAATATTGAAATGATTAATCAAGGGTCTTCTGAGGTTTCGATGATGTTCGGTATACATGAAGATGATTTAGAGAAAGCAGTACAGTCGTTATATGAAGAATTTTTCAATTAATTAATAAAAGCTGACACTTATTCAACCGTGTCAGCTTTATTTTCAAACTTTCCTTTTGTTTTATTTCGCTTGCGATCTCGGTGTAAAATAAAACCACCAATAAATCCTAAACCAATGATAATAAACAAAATTCCAACTATTAATTGAATAATAAGATTAAAAAATATTGGATTTAACATACCAAAAAACGCTGCATCTCGAACAAGCTTTATACCATAAGTAGCTAAAATCCCTGGTATAACTAAAAGAATAAGTGCTACGATTCTCATGTTCATCTTCTCACCCCATGTCACTATTTAAATTATATCAAATGTTAAAGTAAATAAAAAATTAAAAACAACTTGCATAATTAAAGCGCTTTCATTATGATAGTAGTATGCAAAAACTTGCAAAATGTAGGTGGATACTATGCAAAATGTCGTCATTGTCGGTGCAGGGAAAGGGGGAACAGCGATTTTAAGGCTGTTTCATAAAGTCGATATCGTTGATGTAGTCGGTGTGTGTGATATTAACATCAACGCCCCAGGAATGAAATTAGCTGAGCAATTAAAAATTAAAACATATCAATCATATGAAAAAGCTTTGGACAACTCGGTACATATTATTGTTGAAACAACAGGGGAAGAGTCAGTTTTTCAGCATTTAATGGCTATTAAGCCGCCTGAAACGGTATTAATTCCAGGAACAGTTGCCCATATTATTTATCAGCTTTTAAACGAAAAAGAAACATTAGTCGATCAAGTTCGAAAATCAACACGGCTCAGAGATTTATTGTTAAAATCAATTCATGATGGTTTAATTGTTATTAACCCAGCTGGAGAAATTACATATGTGAACGATTCTGCATTAAAAATTTTACAATTGTCTCGAGAAGATGTGATGAAAGAGGATGTATTATCGGTCATTCCAAAAAGTGAACTGCCTCGAATTATTCAAACTAAAAAAATGGAGATGAACATTCCTGTTTTATTAGAGAATGGGAAAAAAGTTATTGCAACTCGTATTCCACTTATTAGTGAATCGGGCGAATTGTTAGGGGCTTTCTCCGTATTCAAAGATATTACCGAAGTTGAAATTCTTGCGGAAGAAGTTACAAATCTCAATGAAGTAAAGACGATGTTAAATGCGATTATTCAATCGAGCGAAGAAGCGATTTCAGTAGTTGATGAAAATGGAATTGGAATGATGATTAACCCAGCTTACACACGTTTAACGGGTTTGGATGAGAAAGCCGTCATTGGAAAACCTGCAACTGCCGATATTTCAGAGGGTGAAAGTATGCATATGCAAGTCCTTCAAACGAAAAAACCAGTTAGAGGTGTTCGAATGAAGGTTGGGCCACATCATAAAGACGTTCTCGTTAATGTCGCACCGATTATTGTTGATGGAAAGTTAAAAGGAAGTGTCGGTGTCATCCATGATTTATCGGAAATTGAATCATTAACATCTCAATTGAAAGAGGCACGACAAATTATTCGCAATTTAGAAGCAAAGTTTTCCTTTGATGATATCGTTGCAGCTTCTGAAGATATGAGATTAACATTAGAACAAGCTAAAGTTGGAGCTAACATTCCCCGAGCTGTTTTATTAAGAGGCGAATCAGGAACTGGAAAAGAGCTAATCGCCCAAGCCATTCATAACGAAAGTCAAAGAAAACATCAGAACTTCATTCGAGTCAATTGCGCGATGTATGAGGAAGAAGAATTAGATAAAGTATTATTCGGTAGTGAAGCAGGTTCTCCAGCAGAAAGATACGGCTATTTTGAAGAGGCGGACAAAGGAAGTCTGTTTCTCGATGAAATAGGCGAATTACCGAAATCACTTCAAGGAAAATTACTACGCTTTCTCGAAAAACAAGAAATTGTTCGCTACGAAGGCTATGATCCAATTAAAGTGGATGTTAGACTTATCGCGGCCACAAATGTTAATTTAGAAAAAGCGATTATGACAGGTGAATTTCGCGAAGATCTCTATTATCAATTAAATAAGTTTCCAATCTTTGTACCACCTTTAAGAGATCGCCATGAAGACATCGAGCCTTTAATTAATCATTTTACGACTCACTTCAATGAGAAATATGGGAGAAATGTAAAAGGAATTTCTAATGAGGCACTGAACCATTTAAAAAAATACAAATTTCCTGGAAACGTAAGAGAGCTTGAAAATATTATCGGGCGAGCAATGATTAATATGGATTTACTTGAAGAAACGATTGAAGAAGATCATTTACCTCCGTTAAGAAAATCAACATTAAGTGATTTTGACTTTAATTTTTCGGAGGGGCAAAACGAAGAGGCGATTATTCCGCTTCAAGAAGCTCTTGATGAGTTTGAGAAAATATATTTACTCGAAGTATTAGAGAAAAACAATTTCATTAAATCTAAAACGGCACAGCAATTAAACATTTCGATTAGAAATCTCTATTACAAAATGAAAAAACATAATTTAAGTTAGTCATAATAGGTAAAACATGTTTATTGTGAACATATTAAGATATTTTTAAAAAATTAAGGAGGAAATTAACATGGAATTATTTAAGTATCTAGAGGACGAAGATTTTGAACAGGTTGTTTTTTGTCACGACAAAAATTCAGGATTAAAAGCGATTATCGCCATTCATGACACGACGTTAGGACCAGCTTTAGGTGGAGCGCGCATGTGGTCTTATCAAACAGAAGAAGAAGCGATTATTGATGCGTTAAGACTTGCTAAAGGGATGACTTATAAAAACGCAGCGGCAGGTTTAAATTTAGGTGGAGGAAAAACAGTTATTATTGGTGATCCGAGAACAGATAAAAATCCAGAGATGTTCAGAGCATTTGGCCGCTATATTCAAGGATTAAACGGGCGATATATTACGGCTGAGGATGTGGGTACATCAGAAGAAGATATGGACATTATTTATAGTGAAACAGATTATGTTACAGGAACATCCCCTGAATTTGGCTCATCAGGTAATCCATCTCCAGCAACGGCCTACGGTATTTATTTAGGGATGAAAGCATCAGCGAAAGAAGCATTCGGTACCGATTCATTAGAAGGTAAAACGGTTGCTGTACAAGGGGTTGGAAATGTCGCTTATAACTTATGCAAACATTTGCATGAAGAAGGAGCTAAATTAATTGTAACGGACATTAATAAAGAGTCTGTTAAACGGGCTGTTGAAGATTTTGGAGCAAAAGCTGTTGAGCCTGATGATATTTATGAAGTGGAATGTGACATTTATGCGCCATGTGCTTTAGGGGCTACGATTAATGATCAAACGATTCCAAAATTAAAAGCAAAAGTTATTGCTGGATCCGCGAATAACCAATTAGCAGAAACTCACCACGGGGATAAATTACACGAATTAGGTATCGTTTATGCCCCTGATTATGTGATCAATTCTGGTGGTGTCATTAACGTTGCCGACGAATTACACGGATACAATCGTGACCGCGCGTATAAACAAATTAATAATATTTATCAAAGCTTAGAAAAAATATTTGAGATCTCTAAACGTGAAAATATTCCAACTTATCTTGCGGCAGATCGCATGGCTGAAGCACGAATTGAAAGTGTGAGCCGTTCTAGACGTCAATTTTTAAGAAATGAGCATAGTATTATCTCACGGAAAAAATAACAAACTACTTTCCCTTTTGATTTTTTCAAAAGGGAAAAATAATGTAAGCGTTTTCAATTTGTTTTTATGATTATAGTCATTTATGATAGATATTAAGACCAGGTATTAAAGGCAAACAGAAAGGGGTTTACGAATGGCTGAAGAGTATGATGTTGTCATATTAGGCGGCGGAACAGGTGGCTATGTTGCTGCAATCCGAGCGAGTCAGTTAGGCTTAAAAGTAGCGATTGTTGAAAAGGGTCACCTCGGTGGAACATGCTTACACCAAGGCTGTATACCGTCTAAAGCTTTATTAAGAAGTGCAGAAGTATATAAACAGACGAAAGAAGCCGAACAATATGGCGTTTTAACTGAAAATACGTCGTTAAACTTTTTAAAAGTCCAGGAACGAAAAACATCGATTATTGAACGTCTACATAAAGGAGTTCAAATGTTAATGAATAAAGGTAAAATTGATGTTTTTGAAGGGTATGGACGAATATTAGGCCCAAGTATATTTTCACCAACAGCAGGTACGATTTCTGTTGAACGAAATGATGGTGAGGAAAATACGATGCTCGTGCCGAAAACGGTCATTATCGCAACAGGATCTCGCCCAAGATCATTACCAGGGCTAGAATTTGATGGTGATAAAGTTTTATCTTCTGATCATGCATTAAATTTAGAGACACTTCCAAAATCAATCTTAATTGTTGGTGGTGGTGTAATCGGAATCGAATGGGCATCGATGCTTAATGATTTTGACGTCGAGGTAACGGTATTAGAATATGCCGACCGTATTTTACCGACAGAAGATGAAGATATATCAAGGGAAATGACAAGATTATTAAAGAAAAAAGGAATCAAGGTTGTCACGAAGGCAAATGTATTGGCTGATACATTAACTAAAGAAGATCATGTTTCCATTCAAGCTGAAGTTAAAGGAAAAGAACAAACATATACAGCAGAAAAAATGCTAGTTTCAGTCGGAAGAATCGCTAATATCGATGAAATCGGCTTAACTAATACGGATATTGCCGTTGATAACGGATTTATTTCTGTTAATGAATACTATCAAACGAAAGAAAGTCATATATATGCGATTGGAGATTGTATCGGTGGTATGCAGTTAGCACATGTCGCATCCCATGAAGGCATTGTCGCTGTTGAGCATATTGCGAATCAAAACCCTGATCCTTTAAATTATGAAACTATTTCAACATGTGTCTATTCAAATCCAGAGGTCTCTCGAGTCGGCTTAACGGAAAAAGAAGCTATTGATCAAGGGTATGACGTTAAAGTTGGTAAGTTTCCGTTTCAAGCAATCGGAAAAGCACTCGTACATGGTGATGCAAATGGCTTTGTCAAAATGATTGTTAATAAAGAAAATGATGATTTATTAGGGGTTCATATGATAGGTCCCCACGTGACAGATATGATTTCAGAAGCGGGGCTTGCAAAAGTGCTTGATGCAACACCGTGGGAAATTAGTCAAACAATTCATCCTCATCCGTCTTTGTCTGAGGCAATCGGTGAAGCGGCATTAGCAGTTGATGGATTACAAATTCATGGATAATAAAGGAGGTATTTATGATGGCAAAACGCCATGAAGAACTCGGATTAACAGATGAACAAGTGATTGAAATGTATCGCATGATGGTTTTAGCTAGAAAAATTGATGAAAGAATGTGGTTATTGAACCGGGCGGGGAAAATTCCTTTCGTCATATCTTGTCAAGGTCAGGAAGCTGCCCAAGTAGGAGCGGCGTTTGCACTTGATCGACAAAAAGATTATGTCGCACCGTATTATCGAGATGTCGGAGTTGTTTTAGCTTTTGGCATGACGTCTAAAGAATTATTTTTATCCGGATTTGCAAAAGCGGAAGATCCAAACTCTGGTGGCCGTCAAATGCCAGGTCATTTCGGTCAAAAGAAAAATCGTATATTAACAGGCTCTTCTCCAGTTACAACACAGCTTCCTCATGCTGTTGGTGTAGCATTGGCAGGAAAAATGGAAGAAAAAGATTTCGTTTCTTTCGTGACATTAGGTGAAGGCTCCTCAAACCAAGGGGATTTTCATGAAGGATTAAACTTTGCTGGAGTTCATAAGCTTCCAGTTATTACGATGGTAGAAAATAATAGATATGCGATTTCTGTCCCTTATGAAAAACAGGTCGCTTCTGAAACGGTCGCAGAAAGAGCGGGAAGCTACGGCATGGTAGGTGTCAGAGTGAATGGAAACAATCCATTAGATGTATACGAAGCTGTAAGAGATGCTAGAGCTCGTGCCGTAGAAGGAGAAGGACCAACGTTAATTGAAGCGGTGACGACAAGATTAACCGCTCATTCGAGTGATGATGATGATTCTGTTTACCGAGATAAAGAAGAATTAGAAGAAGAGCGCAAAAATGACTGCATTCATATTTTTTCAAACTATTTAAAAGAGACAGGTGTTTTAACCGAAGAACAAGAGCAAGAAATCTTTAAAGCTATTGATGAAGAAGTGAATGAATCAACAGATTATGCTGAAAACGCACCTTATGCAGAGCCAGAAGAAGCGCTTAAATATGTCTACCATGAAGAGGGAGGGGAATAAAATGGCTGTATTATCTTATATTCAAGCAGTTACAGAGGCAATTAAAGAAGAAATGATTCGTGATGAGAAAGTGTTCGTGCTCGGAGAAGATGTCGGTCGCAAAGGCGGTGTCTTTAAAGCGACGGATGGGTTATACAATCAGTTTGGTGAAGCCCGTGTTCTTGATACACCTTTATCTGAATCGGCGATAGCTGGAGTTGGTATTGGAGCTGCTATGTACGGAATGCGTCCAATTGCAGAAATGCAGTTTGCTGATTTTATTATGCCAGCAGTTAACCAAATTATTTCCGAAGCAGCACGAATTCGCTATCGTTCTAACAATGATTGGAACTGTCCGATAGTCATTCGTGCCCCTTATGGCGGTGGCGTGCACGGTGGTTTATACCATTCCCAATCCGTTGAGGCGGTTTTTGCTAATCAGCCAGGCTTAAAAATAGTAATGCCTTCAACACCATATGACGTAAAAGGATTATTAAAAGCGGCAATTCGTGATGAGGATCCAGTTTTATTTTTCGAACATAAACGTGCATATCGATTAATTAAAGGGGAAGTCCCTGAAGAAGATTATACGTTACCAATCGGAAAAGCAGATGTTAAACGAGAAGGTGACGACATTACAGTTATTACTTACGGTCTATGCGTGCATTTTGCCTTACAAGCCGCTGAAAAGCTTGAGAAAGAAGGAATTTCAGCTCATATTTTAGATTTACGAACAGTATATCCCCTTGATCAAGAAGCGATTATTGAAGCTGCGAAGAAAACAGGAAAAGTTCTTCTTGTAACTGAGGATAATAAAGAAGGAAGTATTATGAGTGAAGTTGCTGCTATTATTTCCGAACATTGTTTATTTGATTTAGACGCACCAATACAACGTCTAGCAGGACCAGATGTACCAGCGATGCCTTACTCACCAACTATGGAAAAATATTTCATGGTTAATCCTGATAAGGTTGAACAAGCGATGCGTGAATTAGCAGAGTTTTAAATCATTTAAAGTAAAGGAGGTTATCCAACAATGGCCCTTGAAAAAATTACGATGCCCCAACTCGGAGAAAGTGTGACGGAAGGAACGATTAGCACATGGCTTATTAAAGAAGGCGATCATGTTAACAAATACGATCCGATCGCTGAAGTAATGACAGATAAAGTTAATGCGGAGGTTCCATCATCTTTTACTGGTGTAATTAAAGAATTCGTTGCACAAGAAGGTGAAACAGTAGCAGTTGGGGAATTAATTTGCTATATCGAAGTAGAAGGTAGTACAGAGGAAACAACGGAAGAAACGACTAGTAGAACAGAAGTCAGAACGGAGCAAGCAACTGAATCAAAGGATCAATCAATGAAAAAACGGTATTCACCAGCCGTCTTAAAGCTCGCACAAGAAAATGATATTGATTTAAATGCAGTCGAAGGAACAGGAAAAGGTGGCCGTATTACTAGAAAAGACATTGAAAAAATTATTGCATCTGGTCAAATTCCAGTTGCAAAGGAAGCTTCTCAAGAAGTGCCTGAAGCAGCGGTGGAACCAGCTCGGAAACAAACTGCGCCTCCAGTTAATTATACTGAAACCGAATCTGGTGACATTGAAATTCCAGTTAGTGGCGTACGAAAAGTCATTGCTCAAAATATGGTGAAATCGAAAACAGAAATTCCACATGCGTGGATGATGGTTGAAGTTGATGTGACTGAATTAGTAAGCTTTCGAGACGAAATGAAAGATAAATTTAGGAAGCAAGAAGGATTTCCACTCACGTATTTTGCATTTTTCGTAAAGGCAACAGCCCAAGCACTAAAAGAGTTTCCTGAATTAAACAGTATGTGGGCAGGCGATAAAATAATTCAAAAGAAAGATATTAACTTATCGATTGCTGTTGCAAATGAGAATGAATTATTCGTCCCTGTGATAAAGCAAGCAGACGATAAAAGTATTAAAGGGATTGCAAAAGAGATTTATGAGCTCGCTAATAAAGCGAGAAATAGTCAATTAACCCCAGACGATATGAGCGGAGGGACATTTACTGTGAACAACACAGGTTCCTTCGGTTCAGTGCAATCAATGGGTGTTATTAATTACCCACAAGCTGCTATTTTACAAATTGAGTCGATTGTAAAACGTCCGGTTATTATCGATGGGATGTTTGCAAGTCGAGACATTGTAAATTTATGTTTGTCTCTAGATCACCGCGTACTAGACGGCTTAGTTTGTGGTCAGTTTTTAAAACGATTAAAAGAAATTTTAGAAAATATGACAAAAGAGAATACGAACGTTTATTAAATAATGATATTCGTGAAGTTGTATCTTAAATGGCGTTGGTGACAGAGATTCGCTGACGCCTTATTTATTTTTGGTGGAAGGAATTTTGTTTTTTCGTTACCGTAAATTTTTATATAATTCGTCTAAA
>CALKAL010000027.1 GCA_937983065.1 uncultured Bacillaceae bacterium
GAAAAAACGCGCCATTGCAGAAGCGATTATTGAAGCGGAAAAATATGTAGTTTAATAAAAAGGTAAATACCTTAAAATGTCACCTTGCTGGCGTTTTAAGGTATTTTTTTGTGAGACAAAGAGAAATAGAAAATTTTGATTGATATGTTTTTTTCTTTACGTCAAGGATATGATAAACTAAAAATGGATTAGAGGAGGTCATAGTATGAGTTTAACAATTTATCAATACCCAAAATGTGGCACGTGTCGAAAAGCGTTAAAATGGTTAGACGAAAAAGGAATTGAATATGAATCCATCCATATTGTCGAACAACCACCAACGCAAGAACAACTAAAATCTTTGATTGACAAAAGTGGATTAGACATTAAAAAGTTTTTCAACACATCAGGAATGAAATATCGTGAATTAGGTCTAAAAGATAAATTAAAGGATATGTCTGATGATGAAAAAATTGAGCTATTAGCATCAGATGGGATGTTAATTAAACGTCCGATTGCAACAGACGGAGACAAGGTGACAGTCGGTTTTAAAGAAGAAACGTTTGAACAAACTTGGACATCTTAAAGAATGGCATGTAAAAATTCCGATTTTATTGTATGATAGACATAGTAATTTATTATTATTGGAGGGTCGTTTAAATGAACTTACCAAAAGAATATAAATACTCTAAAGAACATGAATGGGTAAAAGTAGAAGGTGACGTTGTAAGAATTGGAATTACAGATTTTGCACAGGACGAATTAGGAGATATCGTTTTCGTTGAATTGCCAGAAGTCGGCGATGAAATTGATGCAGACGAACCATTCGGCAGTGTTGAATCGGTAAAAACGGTGTCTGAATTGTATGCACCTGTTTCAGGGAAAATCGTTGAAGTGAATGAAAACTTAGAAGATAGTCCAGAGCTTGTAAATGAGTCACCTCACGAAGAGGCGTGGATGATCGTCATTGAGCCTAGTAATGTATCGGAAATAGACGATTTAATGACAGCTGAAGAATATCAAGCAATGGTTGAAGACGATTAATAAAAAAAGCTGATCCTCTTGGGTCGGCTTTATTTATTGACTTTTAATAATAAAAATTTACAATAGAAAAATAAACTCGTGGTGAAACGAATGACATATAGTGATAAAGTAATAATCGTTGAAGGAAAGCAAGATCGAGAAAAATTAAAACGAATTATTGATGATGACATCCTTATTATTTGTACGTATGGCACACTTGGCCTTTACGAGCTCGATGAAATGATTGATCAATATTCGTTATTTGATAAAGATGTCTATATTTTCACGGATGCAGATAAACCTGGGGAGAAATTACGGAAATTAATTAATCAGGAGATAGACTCGGCTACAAATCTTTATATTGATAAAAAGTATCATCAAGTCGAGGAAACCCCTGACTATATTTTAGCTTCGACATTACAAGCGGCAAATATAAATGTGAAATTACACTATTTGAAAGGGTTGGAAAACGGTGATTGAAATCGACGAAAAGAAATTACAGTTCATCATAAAGAAAAAGGAATACCAAGTCATTTTCGTCAACAGCCCCTTTTGCGGAACGTGCAAAGTCGCTAAAAACATGCTTCACTATATTGAAGATGTTTTAGATAAGGAAAAGTTTTATGAGCTTAATGCAACGTTAGCCCCGCAATTTATGCAAGATTATAAAATTATGAGCATTCCTTGTTTAATCGTATTTAAACAAGGAGAGCCTGTTGACAGAATATATACGTTTCATTCCGTACCGTATATTTTAAGAGAGATGGGGCCTTATTTAGCCTCATAAAACTAATTCATCATTATTTTCGTTAATGCTTCCATAATTTCCATGAAGTCTGCTTGATCACCGAATTTACCTGCTATATGTCCGTCTTTATCGATAATGACAGTCGTTGGAACAGATGTCGCTTCGTATAAATCGTAAATGTCACGACCATTATCCTTTAAAACCGGCTGAGTTAAAAATTGCTCCATAAATTTAATGGCGTCAGCTTCATTTCGTTCCCGCCCAGGTACATTAATCGTAATCATTTCAATTTCGTCCCGATTAACCGTTTTATAAAGCTGCTCTTTTTTTGGTAGGTCCCTTGAGCAATCTGGGCACCATGATACCCAAAAGGTTAGTATAATAACTTTTTGCCCAAGAACGTCATTTAAATCGTAACTGCTCTCTAAATCGTTTAAATAAGGTAACTTAAATAAAGGTGCTTTCATCATTTTTCATCCTTTTTCAAAAAAGTATTTGACACGTATTTTTACTTATGATAACATAAAACTCAGCTTAAATTGAATATGTTTTTCTTATCCAGAGCGGTGGAGGGGCTGGCCCAATGAAACCCAGCAACCATCATTTTAAAATGACAGGTGCTAATTCCAGGCGATGATTCAAATCATTGCAAGATAAGAATGAGAATTGGTCAATTACTCTTTCTTCTTGCAGGAAAGAGTTTTTTAATGGTTAAAAAAACAATTAAATAATAGTTAACTCTTATCGAGAGTGGTGGAGGGACTGGCCCGATGAAACCCGGCAACCATTAGACAAATGTCTAAAAGGTGCTAAATCCTGCAAAGCGTGATGCTTTGAAAGATGAGAGGACATGAAAGCATTTATCCTTTCTGTTCTCTTAGGGCAGAAAGGATTTTTTATTTTATAGAAAGGGGATACGTTAGATGATTCACATTAATCAATTATCAAAAAAATATAAAACGAAGCATGATGACATCTTAGCCGTTGATGATGTGAGCTTGCATATAAAAAAAGGAGAAATTTTTGGGATCATTGGCTATAGTGGTGCAGGTAAAAGCACGTTCATTCGCTTAATTAATCGATTAGAAGAGCCGACAAATGGTGAGGTCGTCATTAATGACAAGCAAATTACGTCCCTTTCCCGAAAACAGTTGCGCTCAGAAAGACAAAAAATCGGGATGATCTTTCAGCATTTCAATTTACTTTGGTCAAAGACGGTTTTTGAAAATATCGCTTTTCCGTTAGAAATCGCCCGTGTTCCTAAAAAAGAACGGCAGCAAAAAGTGTCTGAACTCATTGATCTTGTCGGTTTAAACGGAAAAGAAAATGCTTATCCGTCCCAATTAAGTGGTGGTCAAAAGCAAAGGGTAGGAATTGCTAGAGCGTTAGCGAATGATCCAGACGTCCTACTTTCCGACGAAGCAACCTCAGCCCTTGACCCTGAAACGACGGATGACATTTTAGAATTACTCGTTTCTATTCATAAAAAGCTCAATTTAACGATTATTATGATTACCCATGAGATGCACGTCATTCAAAAGATTTGTCATCGGGTTGCGGTGATGGATGAAGG
>CALKAL010000028.1 GCA_937983065.1 uncultured Bacillaceae bacterium
GCTCTATGGGACAAATCTTCTAAAGGAACAGCAAGATTTGGGCTTTAAGCGATTCAATGCCCAAATCCCTAACCCAGTTACATAGATCTGTCCCGCAGTTTATTATCAGATTCTCACCGTTCTCTTTCGATAAATAAAAATACACCTCACAAACCTGATCGATTGTATAACCCCTTTTCTACTAAGGTCGCATCTCAAAATAGTACGTTTCTTGCAATATGTCGCCTTTTGGAATGACGACTAATTCCATTAAGTCTTGTAAATGTTGATCTTTTATATAAAATTGAACGCGCCCGCCATTTAAATGATTCGGTGTAATAGGAATGACTCGGTTTTCCGTTTGAATTAATATTTCATCCAAATGGTGGTTCAAATGATTCGGATCGTTTAAATATAAAATCATCTGCTTATGTTGCGGGCTATACCATGCAACTCCTTGTGTTTCACCCATTTCACTATGAATCATATTGTAATGCTCTACCGGTTCATTTATAAACGTCTCAATGTTTTTATCATCTGCCTCAGTAACGGTTAAATGACTATTATTTTGTTGACCGAACAAATAGCCAATGAAGATACATATAAAGCACGATGCGACCCATATACCGTACATCCAACTTCTTTTATGATGCTTCTGAGTAGCTTCTTTTTCTACGAGTTCATCTTGAATGTTTCGCCACAATTTTTCTTTATCAAATTCATTTAATGCCGCATCCCCTTTTAGTAAATCCTTCCAAGTCATATACGAGCTATAACAGTGCTCACACGTTTCCAAATGCGTTTTGACCTCAATAAAATCCTCATCGTTTAACTTTCCCTCGATAAAATCAATGAGTTTTTCGTCCTCCAAATGATGATTTTTCAACCGAATCACCTCTTTTCTCATTCGCTATGTCACTTTCATATAGTTTACGTAAATTGTTCACACCATAGCGAATCATTGATTTCACGGTACCGATCGGGCGATTAATTTTTTTGGCGATTTCTCTATGGGACATCGATTCATAATAGTTGTACATGATCGCATGACGCTGGCTTTCGGGAAGCTTCAATAATAGATTAATAACGCGCTCCTCTTCTTCCCTTTTTTCTAGCTCATCAAGGGGTGTTATCCGCTGTTCAATATCAACTTTTTCAAAAGGTTCTAGCTTAGCTGTTTTATTCTGTTTTCTTAAATAATCTAAGCTTCTACTTTTCGCGCGAACGGCAATCCACGCTTTAATGCTCCCTTTTTCTGCATTGTACGTATCGGCTTTCTGAAAATATTCCAAAAAGAGCTCCTGACATAAATCAAGGGCATCATGATGATTTTTTACGATTCCGATAACGATGCGATAAACGTAATCAATATATCGGTCATAAAACAGCTTAAAGGCTTGTGTTGATTTTTGCTTCATGCCGCTCATAATTTCTTCATCTGTTTCCCACACACAATCACCTCACTAATAGTTCTACTGAATTGAATGGTGTAAAAAGTAAGATAAAAAAATCCTCTCTCTATTTATTTTTTATTGGATTTAAAAAAATTTGTCAATAAGTAAATCTAATAAACTTTATTTTACGTATCACTTATGACAGAAAAAAAGGAAAGGGGATTTAATCTATGAAGAAAAAACTAGCCTATTTATTCATCATTTTAACTCTCATTTTTCCAGCGATTATGCCGATTAAATTGTTTGCACAAGATGGTATAACGCTATTTACACCTTACACGGGAATTGATGCGACGCCAGGGGAGGCTGTCTCATATGATATCGATGTTATAAACGACAGTTCTTCTGTCCAGCATCTTAATTTAGCCGTGGAAAATTTACCCGATGATTGGTCTTATACGATTACTTCGGGTGGATATTCAGTTAAACAATTGTCTGTTTATCCCGGTGAAACTGAATCTTTTACATTAGACATTGAAGTGCCATTACAAATTGATAAAGGGACTTATGAAATGAATGTCGTCGCAAATTCGAATTCAGGCTCAACCGAAATGCCAATTGTTTTAGACATTATTGAAGAAGGGGTCTTTCAAACCGATTTAACGTCTGAACAGTTAAACATGCAAGGCGATGTCGATTCAACTTTTAACTACAAATTAGATTTAACGAACAAAACGGCTAATGAACAAAATTATTCTTTGCAAGCGCAAGCACCGAGTGGATGGCAAGTTGAATTTAAAGTCGATGGTCAAAACGTCACAAGTGTAGCGATTGATCCTGGAGATAGTGCTACCATCGATGTCAATGTAACCCCAGCATCAAATAGTGAAGAAGGAACGTATGATATTCCTGTTATCGCTCAATCGGGTCAAACACAATCTGAACTAACATTAGAAGCTGTCATTACGGGGAAATTTGATATGAGTTTCTCGACAACTGATGGGCGTTTAAGTGAAGATATCCAAGCAGGAAAAGATAAAACGATTGAGCTCGTCGTTGAAAATACGGGAACGGCTGATTTATCAAATATTTCATTTAGTAGTACGACACCATCGGATTGGTCTGTTGAATTTTCTACCGATGAAATTGCGGAATTAAAGCCTGGTGAAAAGGAAACAATTCAAGCAACTGTTTCGGCAAGCAACCGTGCCATTGCAGGAGATTACGCTTTAACATTGAGGGCTAATGCACCAGAAATCAGTCAAGAAGCTGAATTTCGAATGAGTGTAAAAACATCTATGCTTTGGGGTTGGATTGGAATATTAATGATTGTCGTTGTCGCTATAAGCCTCGTCTTTTTAATCCGTAAATATGGGAGGAGATAACTTTGGCAAAAAGCGTCATCCAACTAACGAATGTCGTTAAAAAATATAAAGAAGTAACAGCGGTTGATCATCTAAATTTAACGATAAAAAAAGGTGAAATTTACGGATTATTAGGACCGAATGGGGCAGGTAAATCAACAACTATTTTCATGCTACTCGGTTTAACCGAGCCGACAGAAGGTGAGCTTTTTATCGAAGGGACCTCACCGACAATAAAACCGATTGAAGTGAAAAAGAAAGTTGGATTTTTACCCGATCATGTCGGTGTTTATGAAAATTTATCAGGAAAAGAAAACTTAATGCTAACAGCCCGTTTAAACGGTTTTTCTAGTCGGGAAGCGAATGAAAAAGCAGATCAACTTCTCGAACAAGTCGGATTAGCTGAAGCGAAGCATAAAAAAGCAGGAAAATATTCTCGAGGGATGAAGCAGCGCCTCGGCCTAGCAGATACGCTCATTAAAGAGCCGTCGATTATTATTATGGATGAACCGACGCTCGGTATTGACCCTCAAGGCATTATCGACTTTTTAAACATGATAAAAACGTTAAGAGATGAACATCAAATGACGATTTTACTTTCATCTCACCATTTACATCATGTGCAACAAATTTGTGATCGTGTCGGGATTTTCGTTAAAGGAAGGCTACTGGCTGAAGGTGATTTAAGTACGCTACAAGAGCAATTGTTAGATGATCATAGTTATGTTTATGAAATTGAAACGAATCGAAATGAGGATGTTCGGAAGGTTCTTGAAGCGTTACCTCACATTCAAGCAACACGCTTACACGATGGAATGATTGAAGTGAAAAGCCGTAAAAAAGATAATGGTGACATTGCGAAACAAATTATAGAAAAAGGGTATCAACTCTTTTCTATCCGACCTGTTTTCTATGGATTAGATGATATTTATCAACAATATTTCCAAGGAGGTGGAACCCTTGGAGAAACGATTAAATAAAGAGAAATGGCAAAACATGATTCAACAGTTTGCGACGAGTCCTTTTTGGGTTTTAGTTCAAAAGGAAATTCGCGATCATGTTAAAAGTGTTCGGTTTAATATTTTACTCGTCATTATCCTTTTAACATGTGTCGGTTCCCTTTATGCCGCTTTATCATCGGTTAAAGAACTCGCAAACCAAATTGACACATCTGAACAACTAATGATTTATTTAAGAATGTTCGCGATAAGTGGTGAAGGAGGCACCTTACCCTCTTTCATTACATTCATGACGTTACTCGGACCTTTACTCGGAATTGCAATGGGATTTGATGCAATCAACTCAGAGAAAAATAACCGGACGATTCTTAGAATTATGTCCCAACCGATTCCGAGAGACTACTTAATTTTATCTAAATTTGTTGGTGGGCTTTTCGTCATTGCTTATTTCGTATTCATATTAGGAATGCTCATCTTTTCTTTAAGCTTACTCATCATTGGGTTACCACCAACGTTTGAAGAGTTTACGCGAATTATCGTCTACTTATTTATGATCATATTGTATGTCGGTTTTTGGTTAGCTTTATCGATTACGTTATCAATATTATTTAAACAAGCGGCTACCTCTGCTTTATCAGGTATTGCGGTTTGGCTATTTTTCAGTGTTTTTTATTCGATTTTAGTCAATTTATTAGTGACGACATCGATGCCAGATGACCTTTTAGCTACAGATCAAATGGCCCAGCACGAACGAATGGCGATGTTACTCCGGTTATCACCGAATTATTTATTTTCTGAAATAACGACGGTCCTTCTTAACCCGAGTTATCGAACATTAGGCCCTGTAACCTTTGATCAAATATCAGGAACGATTCCGAGTATTTTAGATTTATCCCAAAGCTTAACAATCATTTGGCCACAAGTCGTTGGCATGCTCGCGTTATGCTTTGTCTGCTTCCTTATTTCTTACACCATTTTTATGCGTCAAGAAATTCGAAGCTAATTGTTTTAAAAAGAGGTACAGGAAATTTCGCATGCTTATAATTTTTTGTTTGCGAACGTTTTCCGGTTAGATTATTAATTCCCACCCGTTGTTTTTTGCGATGCGAATATTCAATAGAAAAAAAGCTGTAAAGAGTCGTTTTGGCTCTCTACAGCTTTTTATATTTTTAAGTTAAAATCGTCAACAATATACTTAACGTAACGACACTACATAACGTCGTCACTAACGTAATACTTGATACTAAATCAGGTTTGACACGAAATTCTAATGCATACATCGTCGTCACTGCAGCTGAGGGCATTGCTGCGACGACAATAAAAACGCTTGCGATTAAATCAGAAACAGGTAAAAATAAACTAAGAATAAAGGCGATGAGCGGCGATAAGATGAGTCTAAAGCTACTTGCTAACACAACCCGCCCTACTTCAAACTTTTTGAAAGAAATATTCGCAAGCTGCATTCCTAACACAATCATCATTAATGGAATCGTAACGACTGCTAAAAAATCGATGATCCCCATCACTTGACTATGTAATTGAACGTCCCAATATTGAAATAATAATGCTAAAGCTATCGCATACGTCGCTGGCATTTTTAGCACCGATCGAAGCGCAAACAGAACGCCACTCGACCCCCGAGAGGCGATGAAAACCCCGAATAAATTCATTAAAAAGGATTGCATCGCCATTAAAATAACAGCATAAGCAAATGCCGCTTCTCCAAAGGCAAATAATATAACAGGGGACCCATAATTACCCGCATTCATAAATGCCGTCGATAATAAAAAGGCACTTTCATCCTCTTGTTTCCATCGAAAAATAAGTGAAACTAATTTATTAATAATGACTAAAATGACAAATAACAATAAACTGAAGCTAATAATTGTAAAAAACTCTCGATTTAACTCGGTCGTGTAAAACGTCTGGAAAACGAGAGCTGGTAAAAAAATATATAGTGACACCGTTGATACGGATCGAACGTCTAATTTTTTTACCTTTTGAATTAAATACCCTAAAGCGAATACACTAACGACGGGTAAAAGTACTTCAATAAATAGGCCCATGACCCCACCTGCCTTCTCTCGTATGTTAGGCCTAACAATTTTAAATCACGTGATTCGTAAGTTCCCCAATGCCTTCGATAACAATTTTAACCTCATCATTTTTCTGTAAAAACTTCGGTGGATTAAACCCTTTACCTACCCCACTCGGAGTCCCTGTTGCGATAATATCTCCAGCTTCTAATGTCATCCCATTTGATAACACTTCAATTAATTCACTAATTGAAAAAATCATATCCTTCGTATTGCCGTTTTGTCTCAATTCATCATTAACATACGTTTTAATCGAAAGAGCCTCCGCATTTTCAATCTCATCCTTCGTCACAATCACTGGCCCCATCGGACAAAACGTATCCAATGATTTACCCCGGAAAAATTGCTTGTGTTCTTTCTGCAAATCCCTTGCCGTCACATCATTTATAATCGTAAATCCAAAAATATAGTCTTCTGCATCGTCCTTTGAAATATTCTTTCCGCTTTTCCCGATAATCACAGCTAATTCGCCTTCATAATCAAGAGCTTTAGTAACCGATTCATGGGCTAAAATCACCTCGTTATGACCAATAATTGACGTCGGTGATTTCGTAAAAATAACTGGCTTTTTCGGAATAGCCCCTTCATCGTTCCCCGTCATTTCAAGGGCATGCTCCCGATAGTTTTTACCGATACAGAGGATGTTTTTGTTCGGCCTATAAGGTGGTAAAATTTGTATATCCTTCAAATGAGCGACCTTCGTTAAATTCCCTTCAAAATCGACATACGAATAATTTTTAATGACTGAAAATAAATCTGGAAAATGTGAATTTAGCTTTTCTGAATAATAAACGTTATCGTCCTGTAAAATTCCCCAAAGCGACACTTCATCCCTTTTAAAGGCAATTAGTCTCATCCTCACACCTTCTTCCACTTAAATAGAAATTTATTTAACCGCAAATTACTTCGGATCAAAATCGTCGGGGTTCGTACCAGTCCGCTCATTTTTATTAAGTCTATTCAACCGTTCGATATCCTCTTCCGTCAATTGAAAATCAAAAATATCGGCATTTTCTTTAATTCGCTCTCGATTGATCGACTTAGGAATTGTTATAACGTTCGTATCAATATCCCAACGTAAAATAATTTGGGCTGGTGTCTTATCATATTTTTTAGCTAATTCAACGATGGTCGCCTCATCGAATAAGCGACCCTTTTTAAGCGGAGACCAAGCCTCCATTCGAATCTGCTCTTTTTCACAAAAAGCTTTCACTTCTTTTTGCGTTAAATGTGGATGATATTCTATTTGATTAACCATTGGCTTTACATTCGCCGTCGTCATTAATCGTTCTAAATGATGCACGTGAAAATTACTCACCCCGATTGCACGGATTGCTTTTTCATCATAAAGCCGTTCCATCGCACGCCACGTTTCTTTATATTTTCCTTGAATGGGCCAATGAATTAAATATAAATCTAAATAATCAAGCTGCAATTGCTCCATGCTTTTTTCAAATGCTCGCAATGTTTCATCATAGCCATGATCATCATTCCATACTTTCGTCGTTATAAAAATATCGTCCCGTTTAATTCCTGATTGCTTGACAGAACGACCAACCCCAGCTTCATTTTGATAAAAAGCAGCGGTGTCAATCATCCGATAGCCGAATTCTAAAGCGGCAGAGACTGACTGTTCAACTTCACGACCGTCTTCAACTTTGTAAACCCCTAGTCCAAACCCAGGCATTTCAACCCCATTGTGAAGCTTCACTTTACCGTCTAATCGATTAATCATTTTATTACCTCCTCATTTTATCATTAATTATTTCCCCGGAAATAATTTGTAGAAATATCGTATATATTGTTTATGCTTAGCCGTATTATTCACGATAAAAAAATTGCGCCATAAACTAACGAACCAGCAACGACCCACGCTGGATGAATCCTTAATCTTTCCAAGCAAATATAGCTTAACCCAATTAAAATAACTGTTTGCATTACACCCGCTGTTTCGTAGGATGTTTGGAAAAAGCGAAACGTCAACGCGCCTAATAAAACAGCTATCGTCGGCCGAACAATCGCTGTCATACGTTTTACTTTTGGTGAATGACGATATTTTCCTAAAATGCTTAATAAAATAATCATCACAATTAACGATGGAAAGACCGTTGCAACAATCGTAATCGTCGCGCCTAATACACCAGCGACCTCATATCCGATATACCCTGCTAGTTTTGTCGCAATCGGACCAGGCAATGCGTTCGCTAAAGCAATTAATTCTCCAAATTCCGTCGTCGTCATAAAACTGTAATTCCTTACGACTTCATGCTCGATTAATGGAATGGAAGCCGGTCCACCTCCGTATGCGACGATCCCTGGTATGAAAAAGGCTAAAAATAAATGCCAATACTCAATCATGCTAAACCTCCTACGTTGAAAGCGATACTCATTCGTCCTTTTTCCCCGAATCTTTATAAAGCAGGGCGAAAACAATTAAAGAGACGATAATAATTGCGGGATGCCAATCTAACACGACGTAAACGATGACACTGATTGCGGTTAGTATAAACACGATCAGCCATCCTAAATCTTTAACCGAGTGCCTAACAAAAGACGCTGTTAACATTAACATCATCACACCGACAACGGGAGCAATTGCCTTAGTCATCCCTTGCACAATCGATGAATCACGAAAATTAATTAAAACACTTATTAATCCGATCATAATGAGTACTGTTGGTAATATAGTTGCGATCAAGGCAGAAAACAAGCCAGCAATGCCACCGACTCTGTACCCGATATATCCCGCCATCTTTGTCGCAATTGGCCCTGGTAACGTATTGGCAATAGCAAGAATGTCACCAAACTCTTCTTCTGACACCCATTTGTACGTATCGACCACTTCTTTATGATATAAAGGAATCGTTGATGGTCCACCCCCGTAACCGAGTAGACCCGATCGTAAAAAACTAATAAAAATATCTTTCTGTAAAGCGATGTTCAAGATGTTCACTCCTTCAAGTAAAAAAGAGCTTCTCAAATAAACTTGGCAAACTAAAACTTTTATAACTTACCAAGAAGCAATATGACCGTCAGTTCGATGTTCCGTTCCTCCATAAAGCACGCCCGTTTTAGGATCTCGCCAAATAATTTGCCCGCGACCGAACACACCATGATTTAATGTGCGTACAATTTGATGGCCTTTTCGCTGTAAAGCTTCGGCAATCGGCTGAGGAAATGAAGGATCAACGTCAATCCGTTTATCTTTCACCCACTGCCATCTCGGTGCATCTAAAGCCGACTGGGGATTTAAATGAAAGTCGACGGTGTTCATAACGACTTGTAAATGGCCTTGAGGCTGCATAAAACCACCCATGACACCGAACGGGCCTACGGGTTCATTTCCTTTCGTTAAAAATCCTGGAATAATCGTATGGTAAGTTTTCTTCCCTGGCTCTAAATAATTCACATCGTTTGGATTTAAGGAAAAGGTGTGTCCCCGATTTTGCATCGCAATACCCGTTTCTGGTATGACGATCCCAGAGCCAAATCCCATATAGTTACTTTGAATAAATGAAACCATATTCCCATCTTTATCAGCTGTAGCTAAATAAACCGTGCCACTTCCTTTCGGTTGACCAGGTTTAGGCTCAAGCGCTCCATTCCCAATCAACTCGCGGCGTTCAGCAGCATATTTCTCTGATAAAAGCTCTTCAACGGTATACGGCATATTATCTTCTTGAGTAATGAATTGCAGTCCATCAGAAAAAGCAAGCTTCATTGCTTCGATTTGTTTATGGTACGTATCAACATGTTCTTTTTCTGGAAAATCAAAGCCTTTTAAAATATTTAACGCCATTAACGTAATCATCCCTTGACCGTTCGGTGGAATTTCCCAAACGTCAAAGCCTCGATAATTCACTTTAATCGGATCAACCCATTCTGCTTCATAATTGGCTAAATCCTCTTTCGATAAATAACCGTCATGCGTTTTAAAAAAGGAAGCTGTTTTTTCAGCTAAAGCTCCTCGGTAAAACGATTCAGCCTTCGTTTCCGCAATCTCTTTTAACGTATTTGCATGGCCCTTCGACTGCCAAATATCACCTATTTTCGGCGCCTTACCATTCGGGGCAAACGTTTTAAACCAATGTTTATATATATTATCTTTGAGTATCTTATTATATTTTTTGAAAGCGAGATCCCAATAAAATCCGAGAGTCGGCGAAATCGGAAATCCCTTTTCAGCATATTCAATTGCAGGCTCAAACAATGCCTCAAACGGTAGTTTTCCGAATCGTTCGGATAATTTATACCATGTCGATGGGGCACCTGGCACTGTCACAGGAATTTTGCCGTGTGTTGGCATCTCATCATAGCCGAGTTTTTTCAACTCATCAGCTGTTAAACTTTGTGGGGCTGGCCCGCTACCGTTTATCCCGTAAATCTCACCATCAATCCAGCAAATCGCAAAAGCATCGGAGCCGATTCCGTTAGAAGTAGGCTCTAATACCGTTAAAGCAATAGCCGTCGCAATCGCAGCATCAACGGCATTTCCACCTTTTTTTAACATATGTAAACCTGCTTCTGCCGCTAACGGTTGTGACGTTGCAACCATTCCATTTCGAGCAATCGTCACATTACGTTGGGACGGATATGGATAATATAAAGGGTCAAATGAAACATTCATCTTAAATTCCTCCAATGTCTTTATGACTCATTATAACATTAATCGACGTCTCCATTTAACGCTTGAAAACATATATTCATAAAAAAAGAATCTTTATTGTTTCATTTTTCATATATATAAAGTATAATTAAATCATAGTAATCTTATAGGAATTATTATATTAAGGAGGTTTCACAATGAGTGAACAAAATGTACAGCAAGTATACAACTTACCTCGTATCGGGGACCCAGCTCCATCGTTTGAGGTGAACACGACGCATGGACCGATTAAATTAGAAGATTATAAAGGACAATGGCTCGTTTTATTTTCCCATCCAGCCGACTTTACACCAGTATGTACAACAGAATTTGTTGGATTCCAAGAAATCTATCCACAACTTCGTGAATTAGATACAGAACTATTAGGCCTTAGCATCGATAGTACGCAATCCCACATTGCATGGGTTCGTAATATCGAGCAAAACTTCAATACAGACATTGAATTCCCAGTCATTGCGGATTTAAGTAAAGAAGTCGCGATGAAATACGGTATGATTCATCCGAATGATGGTGGAACAGAAGCGAGCCGTGCTGTGTTCGTTATCGATCCAGACCAAGTCATTAAGGCGATTATTTATTACCCATTAACGACGGGTCGTAACATGGATGAAATCGTTCGCCTCGTCAAAGCGTTACAAACAACAGTTAATCATTCTGTTTCAACTCCAGCGAACTGGAAGCCAGGCGATAAAGTTCTCGTGCCACCGCCAGCTTCACAACAACAAGCTGAAGAACGTATGAAAGAAGAAGGCATTGAAGTCATCGACTGGTATTTAGCGAAAAAAGAACTTAAAGAAGACTAATCATTAAGAAGGTGATTGAGATGGCTTGCATAAAAAGTGAGCTGACATTAGCACCATCTGAGGTCAAACTTTTTTTAAACACGGTCAATGATTCGAAAGTGAATTTAGATGATATTAAAAATCAAATTAATAAACCGTTGTTTAAAATTAAAAGTGCTCTACGAGAATTAACAGAAACAAACTACATGACTGAAACTGATGGCTACTATGTTATTTCAGATAAAGGAAAAACGTATTTAGCTGAAAATAAATAATATATGAAGAGGTTTAGCGAAATATTCGTTAAGCCTCTTTTTTACATTCATGACTTTAATAGCTAAAATTATTTATTTTTAAAAAACTTTTTCTATAGAAAACGAAATGATTTTAATTAAACAGTTCTTTCGTGCATATTATTTGTTATAATATTGTTTAATTGAAGCACTTTTGAAGGAGGGCAATCTGATAAAAAAGTCGCTCATTAATTTATTTTTATTTATTTAAGGAGGAATTTTAATTAATGTTAGTATGTACAAAGTGTAATAGTACACAAGAAAATGGGCAATTTTGTGCAAATTGTGGTGGAGAATTAGTTCCACAAGAAGGAGCAGAAGAGGCTGCTGCAACTCAACAAACTACAGCAGAACCGAATCAAGGGCAAACACAACAGCCTAATCCGACTGTAGAAAAAGCTAAAAAAGAGTTAGGTAATTATTGGAATTTTATTTTAGATTATATTAAAGCACCTACAAAAGGATTAAATGCTCCTAGTAACCTTTTAATTTTTGGAATCATCACATTAGCTCTTTATGCGATTACATACAGTTTAAGTAATTACTTCGTAGCTAATCGTGCTTATAGGAATCTCGCAGGCTTTTTCGGAACTTCCGATTCAATCCCATTTTTTGAAACTTTTTTTCAAGATCTCCTTCTAATAATTGTTCTTATTTTAGCAGGGATTGTCAGTGCCTTCATTATGATGAAAGTAGCTAAAGTGAACATATCATTCCAAGATGTCGTTACTCAAGTTGGTACTTTATCAACGCCGTATTTAGCGGTTAATCTATTAGCAATCATTACGAGCTTAGCAGGACTCATAGTTTTTACAAGTACATTACTTTTAGTTGGATTTTTCTTACTGATCGTTATAACACCTACACTTCTTGTTTTTGAAAAAACGACGCAAGCTAATGTCGACGGACAACGTTATTACTACAGTATAGGAACAGTCCTACTTATCTTTTTATTCAACTATATCGTATTTAGATTTATTTTTGAAAGCATTGTAAGTGATATTCCATTTTTAGACTTCTTTTAAGTTTTAACAAGCACCTGGGCGATTAGATTTTTTAATCGTTCAGGTGTTTTTTTGACAAAATCATTGTTTAAATAAAATAAACACCGTATAAAATCGGGGAACGCTGAACTAAAGTTAAGCGTTGCGAATTCGTTATCGACCGTTGAACTTGGTTATCGACCGTCAAGCCTCGGTTATCGACCGTCACGCCACGTTATCGACCGTC
>CALKAL010000029.1 GCA_937983065.1 uncultured Bacillaceae bacterium
GCAGCTCAACAAACTGATTTATTTGCTCTAACAGAAGGACAATCGTTTGTTCAATCCATTCGCCATCCTCTTCAATTAATCCATGCTCAAGTAATGCCTCATTAATCGAATGAATAGACTCGATAAGCTCATCGTCTGTTCGGTTTAATAATTGTTCAAGACTTGTCATTAATGAATGGACGATTGCTTCTTGCTCGTCTGAAGTGAATGAGTCAATAGAACTCATTTTTTCAAATAAGTCGATTAAATTAGCTTCTACATCCTCTTGTAAATGGAATGCATCAGAATTAATATCCTGCTCCACTTCCGCTGCTTGCAATTTGTTCGTTATTCCTTGCATAATCGATTGGAAGCTATGAATCATTTCTTTATTGTTGAAATGGGTAGATGATCCATTCAATTGAGGGCTACTCGACATGCCGTTCATAAACATTGGGACAAACATCGCGCTATTCATTTTTCTCACCCCCTTTCAAGGTGAATTATTTATTAATTAGCTGCCCGTCTAACTAAGGCAGTTGATAACGTAGCGGCCTTTTCTGGTTCCATCGCTGATAAAATGTTTCCTCTAGCATCATTTTGGACTGCTTCCAATATGTCTAAGGCAATCGCTTGATCCATTTCGATTAAAATATTTGCGGCAATTGCTGCGTCCATTTCTGTAAATGAGGCTGATAAGCTTTTAATCATCTCTTCATGACTGACGTTATTTTCATCTCGCTGTTGGAGTTGCTCCTCTAATAAATGAATTTGCTCTTGCAATTGTTCTAATTCATTATCTTTTGATTGGATCATACTCTCTAAGTCGTTTATAATCGCCTCTTGATTCCGAATAGACGCTTCGAGCTGACTTACTTCCAATCGTTGCTCTTCGTCATCGGGCTCACTAACTAATGAAGAAATAATTGGCACTTTACTACCGATCTCTTGCATTTTTTCAAAAGGATTAACGCCGACAATCGTCAAGATGATTAATATGATTGTGATTGCAAATATGACTGGAACGACGATAACAAAGAAAAACCATTGAAATTTATTTGTTTTTTTAGTTTCTTCATGAACACTCGCCATTTAATCACCTATTTTTGCCTTAAATATTGTTGGACAGAAATTTCATCGATGAATTTCATTTCTTCCTTTTTAATCATTAATAGCTGCTCTTCTTTTTTCTTTTCGATTATTTTTTCAAGCTTTTTTAATTCTTGATAGGAAAGGGTCAGTTTACTCTGTTTATGATTCATATTGACTCTTGCCTGATGTACTTTCATTTGTAAAACCTTCTCTTCATCAAGAAGCTTTTGATAATATCTTTCATAATGAATTAAATCAGCCATTTTCATTCGCTTTTTTAATTGATGACTAACACTGTTTTCAGTTTCTTCTTTACGTTTTAACAATTCATAAAGCTGGCCACCGACTGTTTCAAAATAATCGATTGCTCGACTATATTCATTTTGAGCCTCATTCATTTCGTTTTCCCTAATGTGATACAGCTTCTCTAACGATTCACTTCCACTCATGTCGCTTCACCGCTTCCCATTAGTTGGATCAATTGATTAATCGTATCGTTACCATGGACTGATTCATCCATCTGTTGATATAAAAACTTATTAATTTTAGGCTCGTACAAAATAGCTTCGTCAATCGTTGGTGAAGAGCCATTTTTATAAGCACCAATTTGGATTAACTCTTTATTTTCTTCATACGTTGATAAAATTGACCTTAATCGCAAATTCGCTTGCATATGCGCCTCATCAACAATTTTTGGCATAAGTCGACTGACGGATTTTAATATGTTAATCGCAGGGTATTGGCCTTTTTCTGCTAAAGACCGATCAAGAATTAAATGTCCATCAAGTAAGCCTCGAACAGCATCGGCAATTGGCTCATCCATATCATCACCATCAACTAACACGGTGTAAAAAGCTGTTATACTCCCTTTTTGTGTCGTCCCCGTTCGTTCTAGTAACTCGGGTAATAAGGCGAATACACTAGGGGTATATCCTTTCGTAGTCGGTGGCTCACCACTTGCTAAGCCGATTTCTCTTTGGGCCATCGCTATTCGAGTTACCGAGTCCATCATTAAGTTCACTCGAAAGCCTTGATCTCGAAAATATTCTGCTATTGCCGTTGCTGTATAAGCTCCTTTAATTCTTTGTAAAGCAGGCTGATCAGATGTTGCTGCAACGACTATCGACTTTTGTAACCCTTCGTGACTTAACTCCTGCTCGATGAACTCTCTTACTTCTCTTCCCCGCTCACCGATTAAAGCGAACACATTTATATCAGCATCACTATTTCGAGCGAGCATTCCTAATAAAGTACTTTTACCAACACCACTTCCTGCAAATATGCCGATCCGTTGACCCCGTCCGACTGTTAGCGTACTATCAATCGCTTTTACACCTGTTGATAGTTTTTCATGAATAGGCGGTCGGTCTAACGGATTTGGTGGTATACGGGATGTTTCGTAATCGATTAATCCTTTTGGCAAGTTTTCACCATTTAAAGGTTCACCTAACCCATTTAAAACTGAGCCGATAAGGGGAAGCCCGACTTTTATACTTAACGGTTTCCGTAAAGACTCAACGATACTGCCAGGACCAATTTGATTCGTTTTCTCATAAGGCATTAAAAGGACATGTTCGTTTTGAAAGCCAATCACTTCTGCTTTAATCATTTCTTTACGATCATCTTTAAAAATGTGGCACATGTCACCAATATTTACTTCTGGTCCCTTCGACTCTAGTAATAAACCGACACTTCGATACACTTTTCCATATCGTTTTACTAGATTACGAGAATCGATGCCTTCAATGGCCTTGGCTAAGTTCATCCGCTTCTACCCCTTCTAATAATTTAAGAAGCTCATTTTTTAATAGCTCTAATTTCGTATCTACGGAACAGTCAATCACTCCAAATGGTGATTCGATATGGCAACCATATTCACGTAAATCTTTATTCGGATAAATATAAAGATTCGAAGTTTCTGGTATAATGCTTTCTAATTCCCGTTGATAAGCTTTAATTAAATCAAAGGAATCTGGGTGTACATGAATTGATATTTCAGGCTGTTCAATGACTTCTTCGACAGCTTCTTTAACGATATTTACAAAAGAAGACTCATCTTTTTTCAGTTGTAATTTCGTTATTTTTTCTGCTGCGCTCATTGCAACGAGAAGTACATCTTTTTCAGCTTCGAGCAATTTATTTTTATATGCTGTTTTTGTTTCATCAACAATTGCTGCGGCTTGTTCAATCAATGATTCATATTGATTGTTAGCATCAATTTTGCCTGCTTGATATCCTTCCTTATATCCATCTTCTTTCGCTTGTTGTAAAACAGCCGCTTTATGCTCCTCTAACTGCTCTTTTTCTTGAGCGATTTCATTTTTTGCATCATTGATTAATTGCTCAGCCTTCTGTTTAGCTTCCTCAATGTGTTTTTCCGCTTCTGCAATCAATTGCGCTGAATTATTATCAGATAAGCTCTCTAACTCACCATTTTCTTGAGGTGGTTGTTTTTTTTCAATCGGTTTTAGAGAAATGACTTTTTGTTTTTCTTCTTGATGATTGTTTAGACGGTATACGTTAGACAATGATGTCATCACCTCCGCCACGCGCAATGACGATCTCGCCCATTTCCTCTAAGCGGCGAATAATACCGACAATTCTAGTTTGGGCCTCTTCTACATCTCTTAATCTAACTGGACCTGTATACTCAATCTCTTCTTTAATCGTTTCAGCCATACGGGATGACATATTTTTGTATAAAACATCTTTCACTTCTTCGCTTGCTACTTTTAAAGCTAAAATTAAATCTTCATTGTTCACATCACGAATGACACGTTGAATGGCGCGGTTATCTAAAATAACGATATCTTCAAATACGAACATCCGCTTTTTAATTTCTTCCGCTAATTCTGGATCTTGAATTTCTAGATCATCTAAAATCGTTCTTTCTGTCGAGCGATCAACGCCATTTAAAATTTGGACGATCGATTCGATTCCACCCGTTTCGGTATAATCTTGGCTAACTGTTGCAGATAGCTTTTTCTCTAATATTCTTTCCACTTCATTAATGACCTCAGGTGATGTCGAATCAATAATAGCGATTCTTCGGGCAACATCTGATTGAACTTCCTCAGGCAATTCGGATAAGATTTGTCCCGCTTGCTCAGGATCTAAATAAGATAAGATTAATGCGATCGTCTGTGGATGTTCATTTTGAATAAAGTTATAAATTTGCCCCGGATCAGATTGCCTAGCAAAATCAAAAGGCCGTACTTGTAATGATGAGGTGAGTCTACTAATAATTTTTTGAGCCTCATCTTCACCTAACGCTTTTTCTAGCACTTCTTTCGCGTAATTAATCCCACCTTCTGAAATATAGTCCTGTGCAAGGGCAATTTGATGAAACTGATTCAATATTTCTTCTTTTTGTTCTGAATCTACTTTTCTTACGGAAGAGATTTCTAATGTCAATTGTTCTATTTCTTCTTCAGTTAAATGTTTATAAATTTGGGCCGATACATCCGGACCTAAGGATATAAGAAGCACCGCCGCCTTTTGTTTTCCTGTGAGCGTTCGCCGATTCATTGCCATATTGCTCCCTCCTTAGTCTTCCGTAATCCATGTTCTTAATAATTTTGCAAATTCGTCTGGTTTTTCTTTTGCTAGCTGTTCAAGCTGTTTTCTCCTTACAGTTTCTTCACTTTCATCGAGTTCTAAACTGTAATCCTCATCTGTGCTGCCTTCTCCCATTACGAGTAGCTCTTCCTCTTCAACTACTTTTCGACGTCTGAACAATATTAGCAATAAGATAATAATTGCAATGATTAGTAGGCCACCGAGAATATAAGCCCAAATTGAAACAGGACTTGATGGAGTCTCAAATTCAGGTCTGGAAAATTGCTGAAATACGATAGAAACTCGATTCCCTAAGTTCTCTGACATTTCAAGGTTTTCACCAGGAATTGACGTTTCAATTATCGATGTAAGAATCGACTGGATATCTTCTTCAACCGAGAGTTGATCTGCTGGTTGTAAAAATTCAATTTCTCCATCTTGCTGAACCGTATTATCAATAGCGACTTGAATCCCAATATCTCTAATTTCGTACGGGCTTTCGACTATTTCCCGTTGGATTTGGTTAAATTCATTGTTAACTGTTTCACGTACCATTTCGTATTCCGAATAATCTTCAGCGTCTTCAATACTTGCTAAGTTAGGTATGTCTGAGCCTTCAATCCACTCAACACCACCAACACCGATATATGTTTCAGTAACCCGGTCAATACTAACTGGTACACCTTCCATATTTTCAATGTCTACGGGTTCTGTTATTTGTTCATATCGATTTTCTTGGGTGAAATCGATATCCGTTGTAACAGAAACAACGACTTTATCTTGTCCGATCATCGTTCCTAACAGATGTTGAACACGACGTTGTATGTCTCTTTCAATTTCATTTTTAATTGCTTGTTGGTTCTGATATGTATTCCCCACATTAAAGTTTGAATTTTCTAAGTCAAAATACTCAAGATATTGGTTACGAATGACGATATTATCAGTAGGTAAATTTGGAACTGCTTTTGATACGAGATGGTAAAGCCCCCGAATCTGGTCTTGATTAAATTGATAGCCATAATCTGTATTTAGAACGATAGAAGCAGATGATTCTCCAACTTGATCGCCGACAAAAACAGTTTCTGGTGCCCTTGTAATAAGAACTTTCGCATCAGATATCCCTTCAATTGTCGTTATTAAATTCGCTAGCTCTGTTTGGAGAGCATCTATTTCAATAATTTGTCGTTCCTCATCAGTCATGCCCCACGACACATTTTCACTAAAAAAAGAATAGTCTATTCGACCGCTATTAGGGATACCTTGTGCCGCCAATTCAACTAATAAATCAGATTGGACCGATTCTGGAACTAGTATAGTCGTTCCCCCATCAGATACTTCATGGGAGATACCTCGATCTTCTAATTCAGTTTTTAGCTGACCTGCCTCGTTTAATGATAGGTTCGAATAAAGTGGAACCATATTTGGACGTGATAAAAACCAAGTTAGTAATAGAAGTATTAGTATTAAACCAGCTACGCCACCGATAATTCCGACCTTTTGCTTACTCGAACGTGCATGCCAGTATTCAGTAATTTTATTTTTATATTGTTGGACTGTCTCGTTCATTATAGATCCTCCACTATCCGATATCTTGTTCTAATTATGAATACGTATAGAAGTCTATATTTGCATTCGCATAACTTCACGGTAAGCTTCTAGTGCTCTATTTTGGACTTGCGTTGCCGTTTGTAGCATCACGCTTGCTTTTTGTGCTGTAATCATAACATCGTGAAGGTCATCAATTTCTCCTCGAACGAGCGCATTCGTCTTCTCGTTAGAAACTTCTTGCGCTTGATTCACATCATTGATCGCATTTTTTAAAAAAGATGCGAATTTTTCATGTGCTTCACTAGGTGTAATTTGCTTTGTCGTTTCATTTTTTACTGCGTTTAAATTTGTATTAAATAATGGAGATATTTTTGATTCCACCGATTATTCACTCCTTACCTGCCAATTTCTAATGCTTTCATCAACATTCCCTTAGATGCATTTAATGCCGTCACATTTGCCTCATAAGCTCTCGTCGTGCTCATTAATTCGATCATTTCTTGTAATGGATCGACATTCGGCATTTGTACATAACCTTCTTCATTAGCATCTGGATGTGTCGGGTTATAAACGACTTTAAATGGCGATTCATCGTCAACAACTGACCGAATTCTAACCCCTTCGCCTGGGCTATTTGTTCTTTTAATTGCTTGATTTAGGAATGAATCAAACTTGTGTCCACGAGGCTCCTGGGTCACTAATTTACGTCGATAAGGTTCCCACTCACCCTCTTCGTTTAAGGTCGCTCGAGTCGTATCCGCATTAGCTAGGTTAGATGCAACGACATCCATCTTAAAGCGATTTGCTGTTAAAGCTGATGCGCTCGTATTCATCCCGTGAAAAATACTCATAATTAGTTTCCACCTCCTAATACCGTTTTAATGGAATTGAATTTCCCGTTAATCCGATCAACGAGGGCTTCATAATACAATTGATTTTTCGCAAGTTCTGCCATTTCATTGTCAATGTCTACGCTATTACCGTTATTGTTGTACGTCACATTTTTTCTTGTTGTCGTAACAATCTGCTGCTCATGTGATGAAAACGGTAAATGTCTCATGTGAGTTCTTTTTGCTTCAAACCTTGCTTCAGCATCATTCAAATGTTGCTTAAAAGATACATCCTTCGCTTTATAATGAGGTGTATCAACGTTAGCAATGTTATTCGCAATCGTTTTGTTTTTAACAGAGGAGTATTTTAGTCCTAATTCTAATTGCTGAATAGTGTTGTCGAACAGGTTCAATTTCATCACCTCTACTCGTCATATTATCAGAAAATATCCGAAAATTCTATGAAATATATCACGTTTCTTAACAATATCTCTATTATTACATACATATTGCAAAAAAAACATAGGAAATAAGCCATATTATCAGGTTTTGTCGAAAAACTTTTACAATATGTATAGAAGATCTTATAAAAAACCGTCAAAGCTTACTGCTAGTTCTAAATGACTGGTAAGAATAACTTATAAATTTTGATGTTTAACAAGCTTTTTTCAATAAAAAAGCACCCAAATCCGTCAAAAAGACGAATTCGGATGCTTGTTATTTTTTAATTTCCGACATTATTTGACACTATGTTTTTCTAACTCTAATAAAAACTTGTCATTAAGAACTTTTATATACGTTCCTTTCATTCCTAATGAGCGGGACTCGATAACACCTGCACTTTCTAATTTACGAAGCGCATTAACGATCACTGAACGAGTAATACCTACACGGTCAGCAATTTTACTTGCAACGAGTAACCCTTCATTTCCATCGAGTTCTTCAAAAATATGTTCGATCGCTTCAAGCTCACTGTAAGAAAGAGAGTTAATCGCCATTTGAACAACTGCTTTATTTCTTGCTTCTTCCTGAATTTCTTCAGCTTTCTGATGTAAAATTTCCATACCTACAACCGTTGCAGCATATTCAGCTAATATTAAATCGCCTTCTTCAAATTCTTCTTCCAGACGGCTTAAAATTAACGTCCCTAATCTTTCGCCTCCACCTACAATGGGAACGAGCGTTGTTAAACCTTCTTTAAATAGATCACGGTTTTCTACAGGGAATGCTGTGTATTCACTATTAACATCAATATTTGCTGTCGTTTCTGTAATTCCGAATAAGCTTTGAGCGTATTCTTCTGGAAAACGTCTTTCTTCTAGCATTCTTCTCATTCTTTCATTTTGCACTTCTTGAATCGTTGCGAAACCTAATAATTTTCCTTTTCGGCTTAATACGAAAATGTTTGCACCGATGACATCCCTCATTGTTTTAGACATGTCATTAAAGTTCACCGCTTTGTTTGTTGATTTTAATAACATCGCATTTATAACCCTTGTCTTTTCTAATAAACTCATTTGAATTCCTCCTAAAAATATTTAATTTTTATAATATAAATTGAGACAAGTCTCTATTTTTAACTATGTTTGAAAGCTTATCTTCAACATATTGTTCTGTAATTTCTACTTCAGCCATTGAAATATCGGGAGCTTCAAAGGATAAGTCTTCTAACAATTTTTCCATAATCGTATAAAGTCTTCTCGCTCCAATATTGTCTGTGTCCTGGTTAACGGTATATGCAATTTCAGCTATTTTTCGAATCGCTTCATTAGAAAATGTCAGTTTTATACCTTCAGTTTCTAATAAAGAAACATATTGTTTAATGATTGCATTGGATGGTTCAGTTAAAATATTAACGAAGTCCTCTACCATTAAATCACTTAACTCAACTCGAATTGGAAAACGTCCTTGTAGCTCTGGAATTAAGTCAGAGGGCTTTGCCATATGGAAGGCACCAGCAGCGATAAACAAAATATGATCGGTTTTAACTGCACCGTATTTTGTCACGACGGTTGAACCTTCAACGATTGGCAAAATATCACGTTGAACACCTTCTCTTGATACATTCGCCTGGCTATCGTCTTTTCCACAAATTTTGTCAATTTCATCGATGAAAATAATTCCTGTCTGTTCAGCTTGTTCGATAGCTATTTGATGAATCTCATCCATATCAATCATTTTTTCTGCTTCTACTTGAGTTAATACTTCTCTCGCCTCTTTAACGGGTAGACGCCGCCTTTTCTTTTTCTTCGGCATTAAATTTCCAAGGGCATCTTGCATATTTAATCCCATTTGCTCCATACCCGAACCTTGTAGCATGTCAAACATTGATGGTGGTTGCTCTTCGACTTCAATCGTTACGATGAAATCTTCAAGCTCCCCGTTGGCTAACTGTTCTTTTATTTTTGTCCTTTTTTCAACAACTGTTTGATCAACTTGTTCGTTTTCGCTTGAGTCTTCCTGCTGATTGAATAACATCTCGAGCGGATTTTTAACTTGGTTCGTTTTTTTCTTCTCAGGAACGATTAATTTTACAAGACGTTGGTTCGCTATTTTTCTCGCCTCATCTTGTATATCTAACATCTTTTCCTTTTTCACAAGACGGACGCTCGTCTCAACTAAATCCCGAACCATCGACTCTACATCGCGGCCAACATAGCCAACCTCTGTAAACTTCGTCGCTTCAACTTTAATAAAAGGTGAGCCGATTAATTTCGCTAATCGTCTGGCAAGCTCGGTTTTCCCTACGCCTGTTGGACCTATCATTAAAATGTTTTTAGGAACGACTTCATCTTTCAAATTGTCGGGTAAATTCATTCGTCTATATCGATTTCGTAAGGCGATTGAAAGTGCTTTTTTGGCTTCTTTTTGTCCGATGACATATTGATCAAGCTTTTCAACCAATTGTCTCGGTGTTAATTGTGTACCCATTTATGCATCTCCCTTACTCATCTAAAGTTTCAACAATAATATTATCATTCGTGTACACACAAATTTCACTTGCAATAGTCAAGGCAGCTTCGGCGATTTCTTTTGCACTTAAATCACTCGAATAACGTTTTAATGCTCTTCCCGCACTTAACGCAAAATTACCTCCAGAACCAATTGCTAATATTTGATCATCAGGTTCAATTACTTCTCCAGTTCCTGATACTAAAAGCATCGTGTTTTGGTCCATAACGATGAGAAGTGCTTCAAGCTTCCGTAATACGCGGTCGCTTCGCCATTCTTTTGCGAGTTCAACAGCTGCTCTTGATAGTTGACCGTTATACTTTTCTAAATAAGCTTCAAACTTTTCAAATAACGTAAACGCATCGGCAACAGTTCCCGCAAACCCAGCTAAAACTTTTCCTGAATAAAGTCTTCTCACTTTTCGAGCGGTATGCTTCATAACTACCGCTTCGCCAAAGGTTACTTGACCATCACCACTCATTGCCGATTTTCCATTATGTTGGATTGCAAAAATGGTCGTTGCATGAAATTGCTGTTTCACAAAAACCCCTTCTTTCCCATTCATGCCCTCGGATGAGCATTTTTATAAATCGTTTGTAAATAATCTTTCGTTACATGTGTGTAAATTTGCGTGGATGATAAATTTTCATGCCCGAGCATTTCTTGAACCGAACGCATATCTGCTCCTTCATTTAAAAGATGTGTTGCAAAGGTATGACGTAATTTATGTGGGTGAATTGCCGAAGTAAGAGCGGCTTTTTTAATCATTTCGTTTAAAATATGTCGAATGCCGCGTGTCGTTAACGGTTTTCCTAAATGATTTAAAAACAAAATATCCGTTTGTTCATCTGATTTCATAAGTAGTTCCTTTCGACTATGTTTTAAATAGTTATTCAAAGCGTCTTCAGCGTACATGCCAAAAGGAACATATCGTTCTTTATTACCTTTACCGATCACTAACAACGTACCGACATTAAAATCAATATCGCTCACCTTTAATTGAACTAATTCACTAACACGAATCCCCGTTGCATAAAACAATTCTATAATCGCTTGGTTTCTCACACTTAAAGGTGTATCGAGTTTTTCAACTTCAAACAATTTTTCTAATTCTTCCTTATAAAAAAAATCAGGAATCGTTTTTTGCATTTTCGGCAATGAAATTTGATGAAAAGGATTCGATTCAATATAATGCTCACGTTCTAAAAACTTAAAAAAAGCTCTCATGCTTGAAAGTTTTCTAGATACCGAGCGTCTCGATAGTCCCTTCTCAAAAAGCTCGGTTAAATATAGACGAATGGCCTGGTGATTCACTTCCGAAAAAGCGTTTATCATTTCCTTCTCGATAAATGAATGAAACTGTTCAATATCTGCCAAGTAATTTTTAATCGTATGTAAAGAGGCATTTTTTTCTACTTTTAAATACGTTTCAAATTCGGAAATTGTTTTGATCACCGTTAATTCCCTCCACAGTGATACTTATAATATCAAACTCTTCGGAGTATTTCAATTATTTTCACAGTTTTGTAATAATAAAAATCCGAAATTATGCACCATTTAACATCATAAAGGATTAAAAATTGTGTGTCAATTTTAAATACTTTGCTAAGTACATCTTTCACATTTTGTCTACAATTTATTCATTAAAATAAAATATCATAAAAAAAAGCGAGCAGATAAGACTGCTCACTTTTGTGTTTCTTCTTTATAATCACACGTTGTACAGACAATTTGTGTACCTTTTTTCTGCTTTTTCTCAACTAATAAAGATTCACATTTCGGACATGGACGTTCTACTGGTTTATCCCATGATACGAAATCACAGTCAGGGAATTGATCACATCCGTAAAAAGTGCGGCGTTTTTTACTTTTTCGCTCAACAATCTGTCCTTTTTTACATTTAGGACAGGTGACCCCGATTTCTTTTAAAATCGGTTTTGTGTTGCGGCAATCAGGGAAATTCGAACAGGCTAAAAACTTACCGTATCTTCCCATTTTATAAACCATTTCATGGCCACATTTTTCACACTGCTCACCAGCTAATTCGTCTTTCACTTCGATTTTTTCAACTTCTTCTTCAGCCTTTTTCAAATGCTTTTCGAAGTCACCGTAAAATTCATGAATAATTTCGCGCCATTCTTTCGTACCTTCTTCAATTTCATCTAAATCGTTTTCCATTTTTGCTGTAAAATGAACATCGATAATTTCAGGGAAATATTGTTGAAGCATTTCAATGACGACTTCACCTAATTCTGTAGGAACGAAGCGTCGATTGTCTAAAGCAACATAGCCCCTTCTTTGAATCGTATCTAATGTTGGCGCATATGTTGATGGTCTCCCGATTCCTTTTTCCTCTAGAGTTTTTACTAATCGAGCTTCAGTATATCGCGGTGGTGGCTGTGTGAAATGTTGCTCGGGATCAATCTTTTCTGCCTTTGCTTGATCTCCTTCAACTAAAGGAGGAAGTAGCTTATTTTCATCCTTTACTGAATCATCGGTATCTTCAACATATAATGTCATAAACCCTTTAAATTTCACTTGAGAACCATTCGCTCGAAACTCAACATTCCCATTTGTTAGATGAGCTGTCACTGTATCTAAAATAGCAGGTGCCATTTGACTGGCGACAAATCGATCCCATATCAATTTATAAAGACGATATTGATCTCTCGATAGTTTATCTTTAATTGAAGCTGGTTCGTATAAAACCGATGTCGGCCTAATCGCCTCATGGGCATCTTGAGCACGCTCACTATTTTTTGTTTTCTTACGCTGACTTAAATAATTTTTTCCGTATTTTTTTTCGATATAGCTAGCAGTTTCATTGATCGCTGTATCTGAAATTCGAGTGGAGTCGGTACGCATGTAAGTAATTAAACCTGTAATACCGTCTCTTCCACCTAAATTAATTCCCTCATACAATTGTTGGGCGACCATCATCGTTTTTCTTGCCCGGAAATTTAATTTTCTTGCTGCTTCTTGTTGTAATGATGATGTCGTAAAAGGTAATGCAGGATTTCTTCTTCGTTCCCGCTTTTTGACTTCTTGAATGGTAAATTGATCCCCTTTTAACTCATTTAAAATCGCTTTAACATCATCTTCAGATTTTAATTCTGCTTTCTTACCGTTTATCCCGTAAAATTTAGCTTCAAACGGTTTCTTTTCATACGTAAACTGCCCTGTAATCGACCAATATTCTTCTGGTTTGAAATTTTTTATTTCGTTTTCCCGGTCGATTATTAATTTTACTGCGACAGACTGAACACGACCTGCGCTTAAGCCCTTTTTCACTTTTTTCCAAAGCAAAGGACTTATATTGTATCCGACTAACCGATCGAGTACACGCCGAGCTTGCTGGGCATCCACTAAATCCATATCGATGGAACGTGGTTCTTTAAACGAAGACTTAACAGCATCCTTTGTAATTTCGTTAAAGACGACACGACAATCACTATCTTCTTCTATGTTTAATGTTTTTGCTAAATGCCAAGCAATGGCTTCCCCTTCACGGTCTGGGTCCGCTGCTAAATAAACCTTCTTAGCTTTTTTTGCAGCCTTTTTCAAATCATTTAATATAGGACCTTTTCCGCGAATCGTAATATATTTAGGTTCAAAATCATTTTCAACATCGACACCCATTTGGCTTTTTGGTAAATCAATTACGTGCCCCATCGATGCTTTTACTGAATATTTTTTACCTAAATATCGTTCAATTGTCTTTGCTTTTGCTGGTGATTCAACGATTACTAAATACTCCGACATAAACTTTATCCCCCTACGAGGTAATTTGCATCATAATCCCATTCATTATTAAATAAATAGGTGGTGTTTGTCAAACTACTTTTATTTTTTATTTTAAATTTCAACCGATTTCATAACGAAAAAGGTGAGTTAAATGTTCTAATAACTGATCTCCATTAATGATCGGTGTTGCGCCTTCTTGAATCAATTTTAAACAGCCCTTTGCTTCATTCAAAAAAATTGAATCAGGAACAGCAAACACTTCTTTACCTTGTTCTAATGCTTGATCTGCCGTTATCATTGTACCACTTTTCTCTGCCGCTTCAATGATTAAAACAGCTGAGGATAATCCACTTATTAACCGATTTCTTTCAGGGAAATGCCATTTTTGTGGTTTCATATGAGGCGGGTATTCTGAAATGATCAGTCCATTTTCAGCAATTGACTGAAATAATGAAAGATGTTGTTTCGGGTAAATATGATGAAAACCAAATCCTAACACAGCAATTGTGTTTCCGCTTAATTGTAAAGCTAACTGGTGGCTCATCGCATCTATACCATATGCTAAGCCACTAACAATCGTTATATCATTTTCAATCATTGGCTTTAATAACGTATTAATTTTTAAAGATGCTTGTTTGGACGGCCTTCGAGATCCGATGACTGCAACGCGTTTTTTCGATAATAAACTTAAATTTCCTTTCCAATAAAGAATTAAAGGTGGATCGGGAATTTGTTTTAAAGATTTAGGAAATGCGGAATCAAAAATGGTAAGTGGAGAAAACTTTTTATAAAGAATATTGGAGTTTGTTTTTCGCTCAGCATCGTGAAGATGGTTATATAGATGAATTGAATCTTGGGGACTCATTTGAAAAGCAGTTTGAAGGTCATTTATTGTCAAATCGTTTAATTTGTTTAACCTTCGATCACTTTTTAAGTAATGCTGAACTTTTTTCCGATTTAGTCGGTTAAACTGCATTAAGTGAAATAGTTCAAAGGATAAATGATTAATCAATAGCTGAACCTCCTAAAACCATTTAAAAAAATATATTGAAATAAAAAAAGCTGGGACAAATGGAGTTAGATTAAATAAAACACAATTGTTATGTGAGCATATTCCCGCTCTGGAAATATACTTCGCTTTTACCCACAGGGCACAAGCTCGACATCTGC
>CALKAL010000030.1 GCA_937983065.1 uncultured Bacillaceae bacterium
TTAGTTAATTTAATATAATATCTAATTAGCTAATAAAAAATTGGTAATTTTGCGATTTTATTTAATTTTATTACATCATGGCGTGATATACAATAAACGTCTAAAGGTTTTTTGGAAAAAGAAAGGTAAATAATCGACGGGTGGGATATGAGATGGTTGATGCGCGCGAGCCGATAATTGTAGAGTTTCCTTTGCGAGGAGAATGGTACTCTCCTAACACTCCAGGTACAAAAATTCCGAGTCACGGTACAAATAAATTTGGAACAAGATATGCTTATGACTTTGTACAAGTGGATTGGGAGAGAAAGGGCTGGCCAGCTTATCGCGTTAGTTTTGCACAATATCTACTGTTTGGGGTCCCCTTAGAAAAATTTTATTGATGGGGGCAAGACGTATTTGCTCCATGCGATGGGATCGTTATCCAAGCAGAGGATGGCTATAAAGAACGCCCACGAACGAAATTGATTTCAGATATGTATAGAGCTTATAAAAATGCTCGTTATTTCGACCCGAAGAAAGATGACGTACAGTCTGTTGCTGGTAACTACATCATTATAAAATGTAGCGAAAATGTCTATGCTGGATTAGTCCATCTTCAAACAGGATCAGTTCAAGTTTCAGTTGGTCAAAAAGTTAAAAAAGGTGACGTCATTGGTAGAGTTGGTCATTCGGGTAACTCCTTTGCCCCGCATTTGCATTTTCAACTCATGGATAGTAGTGACATCGCGACTGCAAAGGGATTACCTTCAACTGGCTTCCTGGCAAATAAATCATGCCCACAGAGGCTCCATGTCAAGCCATAAGATATTAGTTGAATTTATAGTACAGATAGAGTATTTATCTTAACTTATATGTGTCCAAAAAATTGACGTAGATCCAGTGACATATTTACTTATTAGATTGTTATTATTTTTAAATCGAAAAATAAGCTATCCTTCGATTAATGGTAAATATCTTTTCTCTTCATCATTTATTTTTACAATATAAATGTCACTCTGTTCCACAGTTTCGTAAATTTTACTCCCAACCGTAAGTTTTGTAGCAGTAAAATTCTCAAATGAGTCACTATCGTTTGATTGTTTTTTAATCTCACCAATTTCCTGACCTAATGTTAATTCCAAATCGTTAACCCATTCAACGTCCTCCCCATTAATATATACAATATCATTTAATAGGAAAATATCAGCATTTTTATCCTCTAATAAAACTTGTTCAACAGTAGGGTTATCAATAACATTTCCAGACCTTTCATGGTTACTTTGGTTAGTACAAGCGACTAATGCCATTGATAAAAATAAAGTTAATAATAACTTCCTTTTAAACACTCCTAATCACCCACTTAGAAATTAGATGGTTGACATAAACTCTAGCTTCACCTTATTCTTATAATATTGGTTTGTCAACATTAAACTAGACAAATTTAATAAGGTTTTTCGTTTGTATTCAGTTAAACTATAATAATTTAAGAATCTATGAATTCGAATATTATTAAACAAATAGCTCAAGTTCTTGATGACAAGAAAATACACATCCATTTACAAATTCAGCTTTTTCACCTTTACATTTTCTTCTGCAACAACATTATCATATGGATATCCTTTATGCACTTAGCGATCTTTTAATACAAAATTTTCCCGAGCTCACGCAAGAAGTACGATATATCAAGATTTTACTGAATCAAAAATGTAACATCGTTTACTACAGTGTATAGCTTTTCATGAGATTGCGTTAGCCAAATGTTAGCATTTTATTAGCTTGATGTTGCATACTGTTATTTTTATAGAGAAAGGAATCGATCCTTGCAGTAATACTTTAGCTCAATGAAGGACTAGACTTTTTTCCCAAGTATGCGAAGTCGAATGAAAGTTTTTATTTTTACTACTATTTTCTAATCTCCTCTAAGCTACGTTTTACCAATTCCTTCGATTCTTCTAACCCCAGGCTTGCGCCGAATAATGGGCGACCAGTTTCTAAAATAACCCCATTTTTCAATGGTCCTATATACAATGGTGTAAAACCAAAATCATCAACAATTTTTTCTACTTGATCAATCGCCTTTTGATCATCTCCAGCAATTAATAATGCTTTTCGATTTTCCGTTGTTCCCTGCTTAGCATTGTCTACTAGATCGTGGTAACCCATATGATTAAAGGCCTTCACGACAATACTTTTATCAAAATATTGCTGGACTCTTTCTGAAGAAGAAAGTTCTTTATCAGAAAATACTTGATCTGTTCCATCTACTTCCCACCAATAATTCATAGCATCTATCACAAGTTTATCTTTCAGCCATTCGGAATCAATTTGTTGATACTTACTCAACGGTACAGCTAAGATAATGATATCAGCCATTTGAGTAAGCTCTTCTGATGTATAAGCTTTTGCACCAGGAACTAAAATTTCAACGGTTAATTTTATTTTTTCTGCTGGACCAGATGCAGCTATTCCTACTGGGTAGTCAGCCTGCCTTGCAAGTTGACCAAGAGAGACTCCTAATTTTCCCGCGCCTAATATTCCTATCATTGGTTTGGTCAAGTTAATTCCCCTCTTTCAATATTTCTTTCACTCGTGGAATCACTTCTTTTCCAAATAATTCAATCGTTTGAAATCGTTCTTCTTGTAGTTGACCGTTGATACCGTAGACAAGATCAAAACGTTCAATACCCATTTCCTTAATCACTTTGGCCATGCGTTTTGCAACTGTTTCTGGACTACCAACATAATATGAACCATTTTCTACTTCATTTTCAAAAGCCTCACGACTCATTGGTCCCCAGCCACGTTCTCTACCAAGTTTATTCATCGCTGGAACGATATACTTCCACGCTCTTTCAATCGCTTCTTCATCTGTTTCAGCAATTACCCCATGAGAATGCATGCCAACTGGGTGAATCGGATTACCAAACTTTTTAGCTGACTGTTTATATAGTTCAATATAAGGTTTAAAGCGAATGGGGTTTCCTCCAATAATAGCTAACATTAATGGATACCCATAACGTGCTGCTCTTACAACAGATTCTGGAGTACCGCCGACACCAACTTGTACATCCAATTTATTTTCCGTCATTTTTGGGTAAACTTCCATATTCTCAAGATGAGGTGTAAATTTTCCACTTGAAGTGACCGGTCCACCTTTGACGAGTTTATCAAATAAGGCTACTTTTTCTTCAAACAATTCATTGTAATCCCTTAAATCATAACCAAATAATTCGAAAGACTCCGTGAACGAGCCTCTTCCAATCATCACTTGTGATCGACCATTAGAAATAGCATCCAATGTGGCAAAGCGTTGATACAAACGGATTGGATCATCAGAACTTAATACCGTGACCGCAGTTCCTAAAGTTATTTTTTCCGTAACAGAAGCAAGAGCCGCCAAAATAATTTCTGGACTTGAAATAGAGTACTCTTTTCGATGATGTTCACCTAATGCAAAAACATCAACGCCAACTTCTTCAGCTAATTGTCCTTCTTTTACTATATTTCGGATGGATTCTTCATATGAAATTTGTTTACCCGTATGATCTACCGCAACATCTCCAAAAGTATCCAATCCGAATTTAAATTGATTAACATCCACATTTCCCACTCCGATCACTATTATATATTTTATTTATTTTCAAGACGCATGTTGTACATACTTATTTTAGATTAGTTTTTTAATAACATTCAACTAAACGAGCTCACTTTTATATTTACCGGCAAAAGGGTCTGTCTTTGGAAATTAAAAAAAGCTTCCCAAAAGTTAAAATAACTTTTGAGAAGCTTTTTGGCTTTGGAGTCCGGAATTACATCATTCCGCCCATTCCACCCATGTCAGGCATTCCAGCGCCACCGTCGTTTTCTTCTGGGATGTCTGCAACGACCGCTTCAGTTGTGAGTAGCATTGCAGCAACAGATGCAGCGTTTTGTAATGCTGAGCGTGTAACTTTAGTTGGGTCGACAATTCCGTCATCAATCATGTTGACCCATTCGCCTGTAGCTGCGTTAAAGCCAATGCCGACTTCTTCGTTTTTCAAGCGCTCGACAACGATTGATCCGTCAAGTCCAGCGTTTGTTGCAATTTGGCGAACTGGTTCTTCTAATGCACGTAGAACGATATTTTTACCTGTTGCTTCATCGCCTTCAAGGGAAAGTTCAGCTACTTTATTGTAAATATTAATTAATGCTGTACCTCCACCTGAAACGATTCCTTCTTCAACAGCAGCACGTGTTGAGTTTAATGCGTCTTCAATACGTAATTTACGTTCTTTTAATTCCGTTTCAGTTGCTGCACCGACTTTGATAACAGCAACTCCACCAGCTAATTTAGCTAGGCGCTCTTGAAGTTTTTCTTTATCAAAATCAGATGTAGTTTCTTCAGCTTGTGCACGGATTTGGTTTACACGTGCAGAAATGGCTGCTGAGTCTCCCGCTCCTTCAACAATTGTTGTATTCTCTTTAGAAACGACAACTTTTGAAGCACGACCGAGTTGGTCAATCGTTGAAGTTTTTAAGTCTAATCCTAAATCTTCAGTAATCACTTCTCCGCCTGTTAAAATTGCAATATCTTCTAACATCGCTTTACGGCGGTCACCGAAGCCAGGAGCTTTAACAGCAACAGCATTAAATGTACCACGAAGCTTATTCACTACTAATGTAGCAAGTGCTTCACCTTCAACATCTTCGGCAATGATTAAGATTGGTTTACCTTGCTGGACTACTTGCTCTAGTAAAGGTAGAACATCTTGAATGCTAGAAATCTTTTTATCAGTAATTAAAATATATGGATCTTCTAAAACAGCTTCCATTTTATCTTGGTCAGTGACCATATAAGGAGAAGCATAACCGCGATCAAATTCCATACCTTCTACAACTTCTAATTCAGTTGTAAATCCTTTAGATTCTTCAATCGTAATAACACCATCATTGCCGACCTTTTCCATCGCTTCAGCAATTAATAAGCCTACTTCATCATCAGAAGCTGAAATTGATGCAACTTGTGCAATTGAATCTTTTCCTTGGATTGGATTAGAGATTTTAGCTAATTCTTCAGTTGCAACATCTACTGCTAATTCGATACCACGACGAATTCCAACTGGGTTAGCACCAGCTGTTACGTTTTTAAGGCCTTCACGAATCATTGCTTGAGCTAAAACAGTTGCTGTAGTTGTTCCGTCCCCAGCAACATCATTCGTTTTAGATGCAACTTCTGAAACGAGTTGTGCACCCATATTTTCAAAAGCATCTTCAAATTCGATTTCTTTGGCAATGGTTACACCGTCGTTTGTAATTAATGGTGAACCGAATTTTTTCTCAAGAACTACGTTACGTCCTTTTGGTCCTAAAGTTACTTTAACCGTGTCTGCTAGTGCATCTACACCACGAAGCATTGCGCGGCGAGCGTCTTCACTAAATTTAATTTCTTTAGCCATTATTTATGCCTCCTCATTTTATATGGTTGATTATTCGACAATTGCTAAAATGTCATTTTCACGTAATACGAGGTATTCTTTATCCCCTTGTTTTACTTCTGTTCCTGCAAATTTTGAAAAGATGATTCGGTCCCCTTCTTTAACTTCCAATGCGACCTTTTCGCCATTGTCAGTTAAATGACCTGAACCAACAGCAACGACTTTACCTTCCTGTGGTTTTTCCTTTGCAGAATCAGGTAAAACGATTCCGCTAGCTGTTTTTTCTTCTTGCTCGACTACTTCTACTACTACTCGATCACCTAGTGGTTTAAGCACGATAAAAAACCTCCTCCAATATTTTTGTTGAAGATGATTTATTAGCACTTGACACAAGCGAGTGCTAATTCCAATTAATATAATAAATAATTCCTTATTTTTTTGCAAGTATTTTATCGTAAAATTTTTGTTTCCTATCCCGCTTTAGTATAGAATGTTTAGGAGAGGTTATTTGATTCGTGATAAAAACATATGATATATGAGACAATCTATTTCCGCGCTGTAAAAGGAGTCGATCTACTTGCCGAGAAGATATTGGTATATTATTTTAACATTCGTTTTAGTTGCACAACTATCTGCCTTTGTGTTTGCACCAATTTTATTAGATCTCTTTCCACATTTAACTGATGTAGAAGCTGCCACTTACTGGCTTATTATAAGTAACTTTATCGCAGTCGTTATGACACTATTATTTTTACGTCCGGATATGAGAAAATCTGCGATGCGAGATGATGCTCCGACCATTGGTTTTATGATTAAATGGATTATTCTCGGTTTTTTCATGGCTTACTTTGGTCAAATCTTCTCCAATCTAATTACGTTAGGTCTATTTGGAGTGGACGAGCCTTCAGAAAATACTGAGGTAATTATGGATCTCGTTGAAACGAATATCTTTTTAATCCTCGTCATCGTTGTATTTGCCCCGATTTTAGAAGAAGTTATTTTTAGAAAGATTATATTTGGTGAACTGTATAAGCGGATGAACTTTTTCCTTGCAGCTGTTTCATCGTCTTTAATTTTTGCCGTGTTACATTGGGATTTTGAATTTCTCTTATCATACATTGTGATGGGATTAGTGTTTGCGTTTTTATATGTTAAAACGAAGCGAATTCTCGTTCCAATTATTGTGCACGGGTTGATGAATGGGTTCGTCGTTATGTTAAACCTTTTCGTCGATATTGAGGACCTAGAAAGAAGGCTGCAGGAATTGGAAAATGCTTTAGCGGTCATTTTGGGAGGATAAACGATGCGAATTTCTCCGTTATTTTTAGCGGTTATTTATTTTTTGATGGGGCTCGGATTTCTTTATATCGCTGTTTTAAGTAAAACGGATACGGTTTGGAATATGGCAACGATTGTCATAACCTTCGTTGCGACATTAAATATCGGTGTTAGTATAAGGCTAGTTCTACTTAATTTTAAGTTGAAAAATAATAATAAAGATGAGTAAGTCAATCGTGAAAAGCACCTTAAAAGTAATGATCCTCAAAAATTAGATTTTTAACTGGGGTTAGTACCGAGAGAGGTGCTTTTTTTAATGGA
>CALKAL010000031.1 GCA_937983065.1 uncultured Bacillaceae bacterium
GTCAATCCAGTATCTTTACTTTTCAAATAATAGTTTGTTAGATTATCGAATTCTATCCGATTCCTTGATGAAGTCGAATCTTTATAAAGCATTACATGAACTTCACCTGTTTCCTCAGGCACAACTGGCATATCCACTTGAGTCGCCACGACATTTAATGTGAGCGTCCCTGTTAACCCTTGAAAATCGATATCATTATCCCCATGAGGCCAATCGACTAAAATACGGTATGACTCAACATCTGCCTCTGGAACAATCGCCCCATCATAATTAACTTCGACCCAATCATCACCATCTTGCTTTTGCATCGTTAAAGCAATTGGTGAGCTACCATCTTCAGGAAAAAGCCCCCCACTTCCCGTTAAATCAACCGTGTACTCAAAAGGTAATTCCGTATTATTTCGCATCACATCAAATTGATAAGCAACAATCGTATCCATCCCAGGATAAAGCTCGCCATCTAAATTAAATTGTCCATCAGCAATCGTATTTCCATCAGCATCGACAACATCGACATCAAAAGTCGCTGCCGTCGCTGTATTATTATCACTCGTAAATTCTTTCACAAAATAAGCCGTTGTTCCTGAAATTGCTGCAACTACTAATAGTGTAGCTGCAATTAACCATAATGCTTTCTTCTTCAACATAATCCCCCCGAAAAATAAATTTATTTATTATATGGAATGAGCCAATCACTTTCGATTTTCCACTCGCCATCACCAAGATTAGTCAACGTATAATCGACTGGTTTTGTTCCATCACTAAAACGCATTCCTAATTCAAATCGATCCCCAACTTCAGCAACATCTGAGTTGAAATATCTAACACGTAAAACCTTATCATCACCACGAATTAATGCCGAAATATGAAGGGGTTTATCAGTGTGATAACGAAATGTTTGAGTCGACACCTCGGCGGATACGTTTTCAAAAACGATTTGGGTAAAATTAGTCTCATCTTCTTTAATGCTGTAATAAACGTAACGAGACTCTACTTTAGCATCGAGATCATTTTGTAACGCCTCCGCTTTACCCAACATCTCATCTTTCTCATCGCCGTCTTTCATTCCATTAATATAGTTGAACAAATCATCAATCATCGCTTGGACTGCATCTGATTGTTCTTTAGTAAAATTACCGCGATTAACCGTGTCACGTACCCGATCTAAATCTTCATAAGCTTCCCTTGCCGCTTCATACATTTCCTCAGCCGTCTCTTTTGAAGAATAATCAATCTGAGTCGCGACAACATTTAACGCCAATGTTCCAGTTAACCCTTGAAAATCAATGTCATTTTCTCCGTGCGGCCAATCGACTAAAATTCGATAAGTCTCCACATCAGCACTAGGAACAAATGCCGAATCATAATCGACATCAACCCAGCTATCTCCCTCTTGCTTCTGTAATGTTAAAGTAATTGGTGAGCTCCCATCATCAGGGAAAAGATCCCCACTGCCAGTCAGATCAACGGAGTACTCAAACGGTAATTCCGTCTGATTCCGATTCACATCGAATTGATAAGCAACAATCGTCTCCATACCTGGATATAAATCCCCATCTAAATGAAATTGCCCATCAGCAATCGTATTTCCACTCTCATCAACAACATCGACATCAAAAGCAGCTGCTGTTGCAACATTGTTGTCACTCGTAAATTCCTTCGTAAAATATGCCGTCGTACCAGAAATCGCCGCGATCACTAACATAGATGTAGCAATTAACCATAACGCTTTCTTTTTCAAAATCATTACCTCCACATATTTTTTGTGCCTTCTTTTTTGGAGTTAATTCTGAACTAAGCTGAATCACCTACCTTATAAAAAGTTAAATGCAAGCATCGATCCATTGAAAAATGATGTTCACCCCTGAAAGCGCCCTAATGGATCCATACCGACAACACAATGACCCATGGAAATAGACATAAATTCAGCCTCTTCTTCATGGCAAATTTTCTAGTCTATTAAAAACCTAGCAATCTATCCATGTATCTTAAATTTCATGATAGATTAGTACCAAATACTTAAACAATTGGACGAATGGATTATAATTACGATTAAAAAATGTACCATCTGACAATTATTCTTAGAATATTCCAAAAGGTTATAGTCCAATAGTCCTATCCTGAGTTACGCTTTATCATTCAATTTTTGATAATAGTAGAAAAGAAATGGGGTTTTAGATAGAGGGAA
>CALKAL010000032.1 GCA_937983065.1 uncultured Bacillaceae bacterium
CGCTTGCTACTGCGCCTATTTTATTATGTACGGTGTTTTCGATTCCGTTCGGGGTAATGGCATATGTTGTGACGATCTTGCTATTGGTCGTCATACAGCCTACAGAATTAATCATATTTCCTTTTACGACAGGACTGCTTGCACTCGGAATTGGCGCTGCGTTTCATTTCCTCAAAGTGAGGCTGAGTATAATTGTTGCTGGGGCATTCGCTTTAACGTTAGGGATTGTCACCGTCCTCTATATTTTTCAATTCCCAATTTTAGGTCCCGTTGCCTCCAACTCATTCTCACTATTAACAACAGGGAGCATTCTGTTATTCTCGTTATTTTACAGCTGGCTATGGGTCGAAATCTCGTTAAAAATCATCAAACGTTTAAATAAAATTTTAACGTGACTAGCATGGAACGATCTCATAAACGGAACCCTGGTTAAAATCGGTTACGTTCATTGACCCATAAACGCCTAAATAGAGCCTCGTTTGATTCAAATTAGTGCCCAAACTAGCGTAGTAGGCTGATTCAGAACCAAAATTATAATCGACATTTATTTCTTGAAAGGCATTTTGCTTCCCGTCTCTTCTTAGGAAGGTATAAGCCAAAGCACCTTTATTTTGAGGCCCAGAGTCTGTTCGAAAAAAGTCCGTAAAGATCACACCACCCGTAAGCCACGGAATATCATTACCCATATAGACCTGCACCCCTGTCAACGCATTTCCTTCAAACTTATCAGGTCTCGGATCTTCGTGGTAATAACTCGTTAACGGGCGAAGACGATTGTCAGTGAGAGCAACCGCTTCATCAAAATAAGCAATTGTTTTCTTACTCGTAGGTGAATTCGTACACTTTTCTAAAATAACAGTTGGGATATCCCCTTCCCAACCGCGCCAGCCAAAATTAATGAATCCAGCTAAGTTAAGTTTAGAATTCATCCAAGGGTTTTGAGTAATGTAAGTAACGGGTATTCGCAAATAATTATCAAAGGCAAAAACTGCTTCGACCATCTCTTGACCAACATTGCCAACATATTTAATATACTGCTGATTACACCGTTGATAAGCAATTCCCGGCATGTTACGAACTCCTTTAGCCGTAACCGTAAGCGCCTCCTGAATGCTAAACGGTAGCTCGTTAAACCGCGTCACAACAAGCGGATTGTCAATCAACGGAAACTGATCAACATCAATTTCTATAATTTTTCCAGCAATCTCCATATTATCCTGGCTTAAATGAAACGGATCATAGCCCGACCCACCATCACCTGTCGTTAACACAAGTTTTCCCGTCTCAGGTGAGAAATTTAAACTGTTCACCCCATTATGATTGAAAAAGGGACGCCGCAAATTCAATAATGTGCGTTTTTTTTGAGGCTGACCGCTGTAAGTTAAACCCCATTCTTCAACCGTATCAATATGATCAAATTGCGCTTCTCGATTTTCCCATCTTAAATTCAAAGTACTCGGGTCACACGGATCAGGCACAAAATCTTGATAAGGCGCACCAGGCCCCTGAGTTCCCGCTACTGCATAATGCAAATAAAATAAACCGTTATAATAAAATTTCGGATGAAACGCTAACCCGACTAACCCCCGCTCATCATAGCCCCCATTTTCAGTACCAAGCTCAATGACCCGCGACCGAATATCTAAAAAAGTCCTTACGCCATCGTCTTCTATGTAAAAAATTTCTCCAACTTGAGTAGCAATAAATAATCTTTCAACGGTATCACCTGGAAGGATCGCTGTTCTCAACACGGTCGGTAAATTAATATTGCTCACGATTGGACGTAATCCAACTTTTACATTTCCCAGCTTATTTACCCTCCTTCATAATGTTTCTTTATAAACTTATGATGAAAATGATTAATAAATACTGGAGGATAATTAAGTATACACATATTAAAAAAGCCGAAATTATCTATACACAACTCAAATTCAGTTTAAAACTCTTATTCCTTCATAAAAAATAACTGAGGATTTAATCGAACCCTTTTCCTTATTTTCTTCTCCTCACTCATCCAATATGAAATAATTTAGCTATTCTATCTTTTGGAAGGAATTTGTCAATTTTAGTAGAAGATAAATAATAATAGAGGTGAATATTGTGAATGTGAAGAAAAGAGTCATTGCCTTAATTCTACTTCTTGCGTTAATAGTGACCATGTTATTTGTCGCATTTTTAATGTCTAAAAAACCAGAAGTGGAGGATCTATTTGTATGGATGTCGGAAACTTACGATATTGAATGTCTTGATAATGGTTGCCAAACTTTTAGAGTATTTGATGAAAATAAACAATCAATACTAATGGAAACAACCAAGGAGAATGTTTCTTCAAGTGTATTTAAAATAAAAGTTGAGAGACAATATCGAAATCAGGAAACCCCTACTTATTATTTAGACCTAAGAGTAGAAGGATTTTTTGACGATTTTAATATATTAGAAGAGAAGTCGGGTAAAATTAATAAAAAGTAACGAAGTAGAATATAATGTTCTTCTTACACAACGCCCAAAAAATAAAAACAAGCGGCTCTATCATAATGTGAGCAGCTTGTTTTTTAATTTTTAATAATATGGCGAAACCAATACGTAAACTAAGACTCCAGTTATTGCCACATATAGCCAAAGAGGCATGGTCCACCTTGCAATTTTCCGGTGTTTTTCTACTTGCATATTCAGCCCTCTACTAAGCGTAATCAACGCAAGCGGCACAATTAATGCAGCTAAAACAATATGTGTGATGAGTATAAAATAATAAATATACATCATCACCCCTTCTCCACCGTAGCTCGTAGATTCCGCTAATGAGTGATATGTTAAATAAGATATAAAAAAGATAAACGTCGTCGTAAATGCAGCGAAAATAAACC
>CALKAL010000033.1 GCA_937983065.1 uncultured Bacillaceae bacterium
TTTTTCGATGTGTAATTGCCATTCGTCATCAAATGGTTTTCATAGATGACATCGTATAAATCTTTGTAAGAAACATGCTCATCCTTCAATAACGTCGGTGAATCCAACCCTGCAGCAGCTGCAATATTGTAAAGTCCTTCTCGAATTGAAACGACATAGTTTGTTACACGATATGATTTTTCATCAATATCAAGGGCCTTTTGTAAGTTCTTATCCGTCGTTGCAACACCGACTGGACATTGGTTTGTATGACATACTTGAGCCATAATACAACCGACAGTGACCATAAACGCTCTTGCCACTTGGACGAGGTCCGCCCCGAGAGATAATATAATCGCAATCCGATCAGGTGTAAACAATTTCCCCGATGCGATAATTTTCACACGGTCTCTAACACCGTATTTATTTAATGCCTCATTTAAAATCGGAATAGCTGCTTTTATTGGTAAGCCGACTGAATCAGCTAATTCTTGATAAGTCGCTCCAGTTCCACCTTCACTTCCATCAACGGAAATGAAGTCTGGATGCTTACCTGTTTCTTTCATAATACGTGCTAAATCCATAATAGCTTCTTGCTGTCCAACGACAATTTTTATACCAACAGGTTTCCCTGATACTTCGCGAATTTGTTCAATAAAGTCCAACATGGAATGAATATCATTAAACTCTTTAAATCGATTCGGACTATCAATCGATTTGTACGGTTCAATATTTCGGATTTCTGCAATTTCTGGGGTTACTTTTTCCCCTTCAATATGCCCACCCCGTGTTTTAGCGCCTTGATGAAGTTTAATTTCAAATGCCTTCACTTGTTCGATAGCCGCTTTTTTCTTTAACTCTTCCCAAGAAAACTCGCCATCTTTCGTACGAACACCATAAAGTCCAGGGCCGATTTGCATAATAATATCCGCATTACCTTTTAAGTGATACTTAGATAAACCACCTTCTCCTGTGTTCATCCAAGTTCCGCCCGCTCGGCCTAAACCGATTGAAAGTGCTGTTATCGCACGGTCACCTAAACCACCGTAGCTCATTCCAGACATACCGATGAGTCCTTTAACTCGGAATGGTTGCTTCGCCCGTGGTCCAATCACAACTTCATGCTCTTCCGTTAGTAAATACGGACTAATTTTCGTTGGAACCCGTTTTTCTTTACGGGAAAATAAGTTCTCGGTTTTTATTTCATAAACGTACGAATCAATAATCGGCTTTTGTTTAATTGCTAGCTCCTCTTCTAATTTCGGGAACATCGCATTTTTAATATAGTAACCTGGTTCATCAAAATCTCTTTTTGAACCGAAGCTTAGTAATCTTTTCTTATACTTGGCTGGTAGAACGATATCTTGGTAATCTTTTCTTGAAAAAGGCTGTGTCCCGTGATCTGGGTTAAATAAATATTGTCTTAACTCAGGACCGATATTTTCAAGGAGATATCGAACCCTTCCGATAAGTGGGTAATTTTTTAAAACGGAATGCTTCCTTTGAAACCGATCGACAAAGAAAATAAAAATCATAAAAAGACCTGGAATAATGAGTAACAAAAAAATAATCGCAACGATGAGAACGGACGCTAATTCTGACATTGATTTTGACTCTCCCCCAAAAGATATATAGTTCCTATGGATGATATTTGAGGAGTATAAATGTGAATTTTATTTGACTCCCTCTTTAAATATACCACATGTTTTAAAAGTATCTAGTCATTAAATTATAGAATTTTACTTTTATTTTATTAGACGATTATTTTTAAAGTGACAGCGCTTTCATTTTCTCCCGATTGTGCGCCCTTTTTCGCTATTTATAGGCAATTATTATTTCATTAGATTATGTAAAACTTTCTTATAGTACTAAAACTTTCATTTCAAAATTTTAGATTAATGGGCAGTAAAATGTCTACTTTAAAAGTTT
>CALKAL010000034.1 GCA_937983065.1 uncultured Bacillaceae bacterium
GATCTTGTTGTATCGTGTCGTCCTCAATTGGTTCATTCTGATCTTCAGGTTCGGAACAAGCAACAAGAATTAAAGCGAGTATACTCATTCCAAAAAATAAGCTCCATATTTTTCTCATAAAAATCCCCTTACTAATTTGTTCTTATTCAAGTATAAACTTTTTTTCAGTGAAAATGTACCGCGTAAAGTAAACAGACAAAGATTAACAATTGTTATAAATCAAAAATTTCACCTGCTGTTATTACGGAAAATGGGTATTCACCAATTTTATTCGGAAATTCAGCCTGTCCCATTACCGCAAGTTGGTAAATATTATTTAATCACAACTGCTATGGCAGATTTCCCCACCAAAAATAGCCATTTAGTAATAGTTCTTTTTCCCTAATGAGATTAATTTGAAATAAAATTGTAATATAAAACCACATAAATTTTCTGTCGTTTAATGTTATAATAAAACATAATATTCTTATACATACTAGGAATTTGAGTCGATACTATAATTATAACAGCAAAATTTGCGGTTTTATGTTAATATTTAATGTGTATAAATATTCTAACTATTCACTTTCCTCAAAGGCAGCAGGAGGTTACAGGAACTTATGATAAATATGCAAGGTGTTACTAAAGTTTATTCCAATGGTGTCACTGCATTAAATGGCATCGATGTACATATTGAAAAGGGTGAATTTGTCTACGTTGTTGGCCCTAGTGGCGCGGGGAAAACATCGTTTATAAAAATGATGTACCGCGAAGAGACGGCAACAGAAGGTGAAGTCATTTTAGACGGGCAAAACTTAAATAAAATCAAAAATAAAGAGATTCCATTTTTACGACGGAATATCGGGGTTGTGTATCAAGACTTTAAATTACTACCGAAACTAACAGTCTATGAAAATGTCGCTTTTGCGTTAGAAGTAATCGAGGAAAGCCCTAGACGAATTAGACGAAGTGTGATGAAAGTGTTAGATCAAGTCGGTTTAAAACATAAAGCACGTTTTATTCCTGCACAGCTCTCAGGTGGAGAAAAGCAAAGGGTGGCGATAGCTCGGGCAATTGTGAACAAGCCGAAGCTTCTTATCGCGGACGAGCCGACAGGGAATTTAGATCCGGATACGTCATGGGAAATTATGAAAATTTTCGAAGACATTAATGCCAATGGGACAACCCTCGTTATGGCAACTCATAGTAAAGAAATTGTCAATAAGCTTAGAAAAAGGGTTATTGCAATGGAAAATGGTCAAATCGTCAGGGACGAACAACGAGGTGAGTACGGATATGAAATTTAATACGACGAAAAGACATTTTAAAGAGGGCGCAAAAAACATTTTTCGGAATAGTTGGATGTCAGTTGCCTCTATCGGTGCAGTAACGACGACGTTAATCTTAGTTGGTGTGTTTTTAGCACTTATTTTAAATATAAATCATTTCGCAAGCAATATAGAAGATGAGGTTCAACTTAACGTTTATATCGATTTAATCGCGGAAGAAGATGACATTTCGCAATTAGGTGAGGAGATTAGGAAAATATCACAGGTCGTATCCGTCGAGTTTTCTAGTAAAGAGGATGAACTAGATAAGTTGATGAGTAGTTTAGGAGACGACGGCGAGATGTGGGAGTTGTTTGAGCAATCGAACCCACTGAGCGATGTTTACATAGTTAAAACAGCGGAGGCGACTCAATATCGTGCAGTCGCTGAGGTCGTATCACAAATGGATTTTGTCGATGAAGTAAATTACCGCGAAGATACGGTTGATACTTTATTAACGTTCAACCATTATGCGCGCATTATCGGGTTAAGTTTTGTCGCTGCATTACTATTGACGGCAATGTACTTAATCTCAAATACAATTCGAATGACAATTCTCGCAAGACAAGAGGAAATTAGCATTATGAAGCTTGTCGGTGCGAAAAATAGTTTCATAAGAGGCCCATTCTTCGTTGAGGGTCTGCTGTTAGGGATTATCGGTTCCATCATTCCAATTGGACTCGTTGTTGCTGGATATTACTATTTATCAAATTATGTGAATCTAGCAATACCATTTTTTGATTGGTTACCGTTTAACCCGTTCATATGGCAATTATCATTGTTGCTTCTTGCAATAGGAGCAGTCATTGGGGTCTGGGGAAGCGTAATGAGTGTGAGGAAATTTTTACGAATCTAGTCGATTTGTTTTAAAGGAGAGGAGAAGGAATATGAGAAATAAGAAATTCAATTTACTACTTTCTTTAATCATGTTGCTAAGTCTATTTACGCTAACAAGCCCTATGAAATCAAGTGCAAATCAATCGTTAGAAGATGTTAGAAGGCAAATTCAAGAGTTAGAGAAAGACATTGAAGGTGTACAGAGTGAGCGGGAAAATATTAATAGAGATATTTCTAACGCTAAAAATGAACTTGAAAAAAATAAGCAGCAGCAAAGTCAAACGCAAAATGATATCGAACAAATCGAACAAAACCTTCAAAACACACAAAATCAAATTGATGCTAAGCGTACAGAAATAAGTCAGAAGGAAAATGAAATTACAGAAGTTGAAGGTGAAATTAAAGAATTAGAAAAAGAGATTGAAAGATTAGAAGAAAACATTGTGCAACTACATAAAGATATTGAAGAGAAGGAAGAAAAGATTGAGCAGCGGGAAGAGCTTTTGAAAGACCGATTACGTACGCTTCAACGTAATGGGGGAAATATTGCTTATGTAGATGTTATTTTAGGTGCGCAAGATTTCGGTGATTTCATTACACGCACGACTGCAGTGAATAAAATAATGGATCAAGATAAAAAGATTATGGAAGATTTCTTTGAGGATAAACTTATTTTAGAAGATTACAAGACTGAACTTGAAGAAACGAAAATTTTAGTTACTAAAAATAAAGAAGATTTAGATGAAAAGCGTGATACTCTTGAAACGCAGAGGGAACAATTAGTTGCTGAAAGAAGTAATTTAGAAGCATTAGAAAATCAGCTTGCACAGCAAAAAACGGAAAAAGATAATTTATTAGCGCAGTTGCAGGAGGAAGAGCAATATATTGCAGAGTATAAATTATCGGCAGAAGAAGAAGCTCGTATTTTAAGAAATCAGCAAGCTTCATTTGAAACATTGTTAGCCCAATATAAAGAACAAGAAAAAGCTTTACAGCAAACATCTGCTAACAAACCTCCAGCAGCAGGGAATTCCACATTTATGAGGCCTGCTTCAACGGCGGTTTCGTCAGAATTTGGAATGCGCTGGGGTCGGATGCACTACGGGATTGATCTTAGAGGTCCACGTGGTGTACCAGTTGTAGCATCAGCACCAGGTGTTGTAAGTACAGTCGTAACTGGATGTAGTGAAGGAAATAGATGGTGTGGTGGAGGATATGGTAACTACATTATCGTCACCCATTTAATTAATGGTGAACAGTATGTAACATTATACGCTCACTTAAATTCAGTAAATGTTTCAAGAGGACAAGTTGTTAATCAAGGACAACAAATAGGTACAATCGGCCATACTGGGGATTCAACTGGTCCACACTTACATTTTGAAATTCACGAGGGTCAGTGGAATGGCGCTAAATCAAACGCTGTCAATCCAAGAAAATATATCAATTTCTAATCACGATTTGTTTACGATTAATGTTTGATGTAGTACGATAAAAGCATCACACTTTTGTGTGGTGCTTTTCCCTTTTACATATTGGGGAGTTTGTGCGTTGTCAGTTGTAATTAGACACATTTTTAAAGTCCTGGGGTGAATATGTTGGAAATTAATAAACGTTTGTTATCAATTATTGTAGCTCTCTCTTTAATTGTCGGGAGTGTTGCAACATTTGGTATTATAGAAATTTTTGATTTGCAAAGTGATGATATAGAAGTAACAGAAGATAATCAAGAAAAGAACGAGAAAGATAGTAATCAAGATACATCAGCTAACGATGAACAGCAAAACAGCGATCGAAATTTAGATATTTTAAATTATACGATGATGCTCATTCAGGAAAATTATGTTTATGATGTTAGTGAAGAAGAGTTAATTGAAGGTGCGATTGAAGGAATTGTTAATAAATTAGGCGATCCTTATAGTGAATATATGGATCCTGAAACGACAGAGCAGTTCAACCAACAGTTAGAGGCTTCTTTTGAAGGAATCGGTGCAGAAGTGACGAAAATCGGTGAATATATAACGATTATTGCGCCGTTAAAAGATTCGCCAGCTGAAAGAGCGGGCATTAGACCGAACGACCGGGTGTTAGCTGTTGATGGGATGGATTTAGATGGTTACACCGTCTTTGAAGCCGTTTCATATATTCGGGGTGAAAAAGGAACAGAGGTTACATTGACGATTGAACGAGATGGAACGGATGAACCGTTTGATGTTGTCATCGTTCGAGATACGATTCCAGTGACGACCGTTTATCCAGAAGTTTTTTCTACAGATGAAGGAAAAATTGGTTTGCTTGAAATACGTTCCTTTGCTGAAGGGACAGCGGCTGAATTTGAAGAAGAGCTCAAACGTTTAGAAGATGAAGAAAATATTGACGGATTAATCATCGATGTTAGAGGTAATCCAGGTGGTTTATTTAACGCAGTTGAAGATATTTTGAAACACTTCTTTGAGGATGAAGAGCCTTTCGTTCAAATGGCTCGCCGGGATGATGAGCCTCTCGTTGAATATATACAAGGATATGGGGAGAAGCCTTATCCTGTTGCTGTTTTAGTGAATGAAGGAAGTGCTTCAGCATCAGAAATATTAGCCGCAGCGATGAAGGAAGTTGGTGGTTATGAAATTATCGGTACAGGAACGTTTGGAAAAGGAACCGTACAACAGACAATGGCTTTAGGAGATGGGTTATTAAAGGTTACGATTTTCCATTGGCTAAGTCCTTTAGGTAATGAAATTAATGAGGTTGGTGTTGAGCCGACAATTTATGTGGAACAGCCTGATTTTTATTACACTTCATTAATTGTTACTGATGAACCGTTAGAGTTAAATATGAACAGTGCGGAAGTTGAAAAAATGCAAATCATGTTAGATGCAATCGGTTATGATCCAGGACGTCAAGACGGTTATTTCGATGAAGCAACTGAACAGGCGTTAATCGAATTTCAGCAGGACCAAGATTTAAATGATACAGGAGTTTTAGATGAGGAATCAAAGCTCATCTTAGAAGAGTTAGTTATTGAAGCGGTCGGAGATTATGACAGTGATCTTCAACTTCAAAAAGCTTTAGATGTTTTATTAGCTGAGTAAAAGAAGGTGGATGACTCAACGTTGCGGTTGGGTCATCTATTTTTTAAAATAATATTGAATCACATCTTTAATATGCAGGAAAAAGGGTTTTGAATAGCGAATGTGTCGATAGGATAGCGTTAGATGGAATGGGGGAAGTCACTCTTGATCTGGGTTGAGGAAATTGGCTACGGAATACTTTATTTATTTTTACAGCCATTATTTTATATAACAATTTTATTAGCGCTTGTAACGGGTTATGATCGAGTTAAACGTGATCGTCAATTGTTCGGACAACGGGTTTTCCCACGCTTTGCGGAGTGGAAAAAGACGGTGATGTGGAGTATTTTGTTCGGATTATTGTATTCTTCTCTCCTCGTTTTCACAGGGGCGATGATAAGTTACGAATGGACGATTGTTTTTTCGATAGTCATCGTTCTTTTGGTGTTATTTAATCAAGTTGCCCTTCTGTCTCCAGCTTATACAGTGAGCATTACAGCTATCGCCTTATTTATTTTAAATGAAATAAATGTGACTTATCCATTTATTGAACGTGCATTAATAACGGATTTTGAATTAATGAGTTATTTATTAATAGCCTTGCTTATCGTTGAGATGGTGCTTCACATGACGACGAGGCGCAATCGAACGTTTCCGAACATTCATAAAGGGGATCGGGGAAAATATATCGGCTCCCATTTAGCAAAACGGTTAATTGTCGTTCCGATGTTCGTTCCAGTTCCAGATGGCGTCTTAACATTAAGTCCAATTTTCGAATGGTGGCCGTTATTGCCGTTAGGAAGTGATGGATTTAGTTTAATGCTAGTTCCCTTTCTGCTTGGTTTTTCCCAACGTTTTCGTGGTCATTTTAGTGAAGTCGGCGCGAAACGGGTGGCACGCTGGCTTTCGATGTTAATTGTTATTTGTGTTGGACTAGCTGTCGGTGCGATATACGTTGAGGAGTTAACGTTAGCGATATTTATCGTTGCTATATTCGGTCGATTAGGCATATTTTTGTTGATACGCTTTCTCGATATGGAAAAGCGACCAATTTTCACGCCGCGAACTGATGGGATGATTGTACTCGGCGTTATTCCGAACTCGCCTGCTAGTGAAATGAATATTCAAGTCGGTGAAATTATTGAAAAAGTTCACGACATTCCAGTAACGAATGAACATGAATTTTTCGAAGTTATGAGCGAACATCGGACGTATTGTAAGCTGGCAATTCGAAATTTGGATGGAGAAACCCGCTTTGCCCAACGTCCATTGTATGAAGGCGAACTCCATGAGCTCGGATTAATTTTTGTGAAAGAAACACCGCGGTTCAAGTTGAAAACAGAAACATTGGAAATGGAAACAACGGAATAAATTGAAGTATAGAGTTGAAACGCTAATTGTTTAAGGTATATCTAGCTTAAATGTGCAGCGTTTCAGCTTTTCTTTTTGTTAGGTTCCTTCATGGTTGAAACCTTGGTGTAGTGTTATGCAGGAATTACGGGTGTGTGTCTATCAGTCTTAATTGGCGAGTTTG
>CALKAL010000035.1 GCA_937983065.1 uncultured Bacillaceae bacterium
CTCAATATCGGGATTGCGATAAATAAGCCTATACTTGTCAATGTAATCAAGCTCATAAAAATATTGATATCAATATTCGGTTGTAAATCAATTAAGAAATAAGAAAGATCTTGAGCATATATCCCAAAAATTACGGCAATGATTAGTCCAAGAATCGCTAAACCATTTTGGAAAATCGAAATCATTATAATCCCCCCACTTAACGAAATAAAACACTCACACCTTAAAGTATCTCTACATACAAAAATTCCCTTTAATGCAGTTTAGCATATGTTTTTAGTTTTATCACGATATTTTGAAAATTCCACTATATCACTGAAAGTTATATATACGAATGGCTAAGATTAACGACATGCCAAAAGGTGACGTACATTTAATTTTAAAAGATTGGAATAATATCACATATATAATATGTTTTTTTATCTGTGGAGTAAAAAAATGACGATTCCAGAATTAGTTTTAAGGCTTGTCATCGCCTTCATCATATTATTAATCTTAACAAGAATTATGGGTAGAAAAGAAATAGCACAAATGACCGTTTTTAATTTCATCTCAGCGATTTCATTAGGTACAATCGGAGCTTCCCTTGCGATTAATGAATCATTAAGTATTACAAATGGTTTAATAGCATTAATAGCCTGGAGTGCCTTCACTATCATCATTAGCATTTTAGATATTAATTTTCCAAAGTTTCGTCTAGCCGTTGATGGTCAGCCGAGAATACTTATTAAAAACGGAAAAATCATGGAGGATGAGCTTCGTAAAGTACGTTTAGACATCGATGTATTAATTGCTTTATTACGAAAGAAAAATGTATTTTCCATTACAGATGTGGATTATGCTATTTTTGAAACAGATGGCTCACTTTCGGTTATGAAAAAAGATCCTCAACAAACAGTGACAAAGAGCGATATGGAAATAAATCAGACCATTAATAATGTATTCCCTATTTCCACATCTGTCATTAGTGACGGTAAAGTTAAACATAAAAACTTGGCAAAATTAAATTTAGACGAACAATGGTTAGAAAGCCAATTGAAACAATCAGGAGTAAAATCTGTAACTGACGTTTTCTACGCGGAAGTTCAAAAGGATGGTTCATTGTATATTGATTTAAGAAGTGATGTACCTCTTTGACTGAAGCATAAAGGTTTTGACATACTACATTACGGATTTCGTGATTATTTTATTTGTTTTATTTAACTACAGCATCAATCATCAGTCGAGCGAAAATACTTATTTCTTATTAGTGACTGCTTCAAATGTAACTGTTTGATTTGATTCAGTTGGATACTGTCCATATTTGTAATCTGCTGAAATGACTATATTTTCAAACCCGACCTGCTCAAGAAGGAGTTTAAACTCTTCAATTCCATACCAACGAAGTGGAAAAATCTCTAATTCAGTTTGTACTAGTGAACCACCTCGCCATTTTTCATAACGATTGTGGGAGATTGTGTACTGGTTGATATAATCTACTTCAATTATCTTAGTTTCTAACGTAATCAATTCACCATTATTAGTTTCCCATGTTCTTGTTGATATTTCGCCAATTTTTAAATCCGTTTGTAAAAAAATATCTATGATAAGCTTGCCTCCATTTGTAAGGTGATTATAGAAATTTTTTAATGCTTTAATCGAATCCTCTCTTTTGTGCAATAAAAGGAATGTCCCAGTTGGTACAATAATAGCTTCATACTTTGTTTCTAATGAAAATGACTCCATATTTCCTTCAAATAAAATTGGTTTAAGTCCTCGTTTTTCACAATTACTTCGGCATATCTCTAACATCTCCGCTGACACATCGAAGCCATTGACTTTCAACCCTTTTTCTAAAAGCGGAATAAGGATGCGCCCCGTCCCAACTCCTGGTTCAAGAATCTTACCCTCACAAGAAACTAACCTGTCACTATAAAATTCAACATCCCCGAATGACAGGCCAACGTATTTATCCAAATCATAAACCTCCGAGGAAAGTTTACTGTAATAACCTAACATGGAACCACTCCCTTCATGACCAACATATAAAATATCAGTCTTCACTTTTAATCTATGTCAATCCTTCTAATTAGTTTAGTTGAGGGACTATAGGTATATATCTTTGACCCACATTAATTCCCCAGTATAAAATCATTTTAGATCCATATCTTCTAAAAATTTTTGAGTCGCATTATGTATAACTGTGTTAAATTCTTGAATATCTAATGCATTATTCAACTTTAAACTTTCAATTTCATTGAGAACATACAATAATGCATCATCAACTGCTCGAACAAAAGTTAAAGTTTCTTCGTAGTTTTCCAATTC
>CALKAL010000036.1 GCA_937983065.1 uncultured Bacillaceae bacterium
AAGTCGATAAAGAGATGTTTGTTAACTTCATATAAATTGGTGAAGACCCCTAGTAGAATGATAGGGGTCTTTTAGTTATGCTTTTTTTAACGTTTTCTTTTATTAAGCGCACGCTGGATGAACGTATAAATGATCAGTCCTGCGAGTAAGCCGATCGTTAATCCCCAGGAAAAATAATCGAAAATAAAAAAGATGATTAAAATCCCGAAAAAATAACCTAATAAAGTCCCGATGAAAAAGCGGGCAATATTCATCAATTTTCCTCTCCTTTGTGAAAATTCGGAGTCATGTAAGCAATACGTATTTATTCTAACATAATCAAAGATAAATAATTTAGAAAAATATAAAAATGGCTGAAATAAGATGGTAAAATAGAGTTATTATATTTAGAGGAGAATGAATATGGAGCGGGGATTGAAAATTTATTTAGCTCATGTAGCAGCGTTTTTTCTATTAGTTGGAGGGTTTTTTGGTACCTTTGTGACATTACTTATGGGAGGACAAAAATTTTTTACGCCTTTATTCATAATAGTTGTTCTTGCTACAATTGCATTTATATACATTGGTGTATTTCAACTAATGAAAAAAACTAAACATTTTGTAATTCTTGTTGTAAGCTTTTATTCAATCGTCGCACTTACTTTAGCTGGCTATTTTATATATCAAAATCATATTGAAAATTTGAGGATATTGAGCCAGCAAGATGTTGATTTATCTGAATATGAACCGTTCGCACCAGATACAAAAGTGGCGACCTTAGATGAAGAGGCAACGTTTAAAATGGATGAAGTGCTATTAGATATCGATGGAGCAACCGCATTTTACCCGATGTATTCTGCCTTTGCTCGTGCTGTTTATCCTGAAAACGATTATCCGTACTACAATAGTAAAGTGATGTCATCACAAACAGACGGGGCGTATTGGAATTTAGCAGAAGGTTTAGCTGATATCGTTTTTGCCTTCGAACCATCAAGTCAGCAGCGATCTGATGCAAGATATTTCAACAATACGATTTTTGATTTGACACCAATTGGGAAAGAAGCATTCGTCTTTTTTGTCCATGTAGATAATCCGGTAGAAAGCTTAACCGTTGAACAAATTCACGGCATTTATTCAGGTGAAATTACGAATTGGAGTGAAGTTGGTGGCAATGATGAAGCGATTCGTGCTTACCAACGGCCAGAAAATAGTGGAAGTCAGCAAGCGTTAAGAAAAGTGATGGAAAACGTACCTTTAATGGAACCGCCAACTGAAGACGTTGTGGCGGGTATGGGCGGTATTATTCAAGAGACTGCAGAATATCGTAACTACGAAAATTCAATCGGTTACTCTTTTCGTTATTTCGCGAGTGAAATGGTTGAAAATGGGAACATTCGCTTCTTAAAAATTAACGATGTTGAACCGACAAAAGAAACCGTGCGTGATGGATCCTATCCTTTTGTTCATGAATTTTATGCCGTTAAGCGAGAAGGGGACGACAATCCGTTAATAGCTGAATTTATCGAATGGATTTTATCAGATCAAGGTCAGCAATTAGTTGAAAAATCAGGTTATGTAGGAATTCACGAGTAAAGAAATTTTAGCGATTATCGGATGGAGGCTTCTAAAATGGATTTAGGTACGCCTATAGCAGAAGGAAATACGGCAAAAATTTACGTGCATGATCAAAAAATAATTAAATTGTTTGATGATCGATTTTTAATGGACGAAGCAATCCGTGAAGCAAATAAACAGAAGCTCGTACATTTATATGGCCTCCCAGTTCCGAATGTATTTGAGGTCACAGAAATTGGTGGTCGAGCAGCTATTGTCATGGAGTACATTTCGGGTCCGACCCTTGGCGAATTAGCCTTTAATGACCCAAATAGAATGGAAGATATTCTAAACCAATCCATTGGTGTACAACGAAAAATACATGAAATCACTCCAATTGGTCTTGAACCGATGAAAGAAAAACTAGCACGGCAAATTAATTCGGTCCAAAACATAGATCGAAATCACCGAATGTATTTACTAGATATGCTAGAATCTATGCCTTATGAATCAAAGCTTTGCCACGGTGATTTTCATTTATACAATTTAATCAAATCAGATAAAGGTTTGACAATTATCGATTGGGTTGATTGTAGTGCTGGGGATATAAGAGCCGACGTATACCGAACTTATCTTTTATATTCGGGAGTTTCGATTGAAATAGCTGAACTATACTTAAACTTATTTTGCGAGCAAAGTGGACTCACTCAATCAGAAATTTTTGAGTGGGCACCATTGATAGCTGCTGCTAAATTAAGTGAAAATGTTAGGTCGGAAAATAGGGAAAGATTGTTAGAAATTGTTTACAGCAAATGATACGTGTAATTAAAGAGGGGTGCAGATGTTATTTAAAAATGGAGATTTAACTGTGAGCAAGATACAAATGGAAATAAAAGTGGAATAGAATTGATTCATCGTTTTGGGGCAGAGCGAACCATCTATTCTATTAATAACGATTACTTTTCAAAGACATAGGGGGATTTCATGGAAGAAGTAATTGATAACATTTCAGATTATATTAAAAATATGAACCAAAAAATGATTATAGGAATTTCTGGACATGGGGCCTCAGGAAAGACAACGTTTGTTAAAAAGCTAATCGATAAGTTTGAGGAAAATGAAGTAAATTTATTAAATACGGATCCATATATTATTAGTTCTGATCTTAGAAAGTACTCCGAAATAGATTATGAGTATAATAATGAATCCTATCGAAGTAAATTGACCGCTTGCCATCCATCAGCACATTTTATTTTAGCTTTAGAAAGGGATATTCAGATGATTCAAAAGGGTCTAGACTTCTATACGATGGAGATCCATTATAGAAAAAGTGAATTTATAAATGCGAATAAAAAGATTAATATTATTGAAGGAATGAGTACCGCATTCGTTAATCCAGATTTGTTTGATTTAAAAATATATTTTTATACTGATGGGGATACAGAATTAAATCGTAGAGCTGTCCGTGATATTAATGAAAGGGGAATGGAACTGGCCTATTTAAAAGCGTCTCATGAACAACGGAGAATTCAATACGAACTTTTCATGCATCCTTACCATAGAAATTTTAATATTGTGATCAAAAATTGGGATAGTGGTTATGAAATAGAAAAATACGATATACCGAAAATGTAAAGGGGATTACTATGAAAAAGTGGAAAACGATTAATCAAGAATATGTTTATAAATCTCCTTTCGGTAATTTACGAAAGGATAAGCTCTTACATAATAATGGAACAATAATTAATGAGTATTATGTTAATGAATATGATGATTGGGTAAATGCGATTGTCATAACGAAAGACAATCAAGTCGTTCTCGTTGAGCAATACCGCCATGCAGGTGGGGATATTTTTTTAGAAATTCCTGCGGGGAAAATTGAAGAAAACGAAACGTATGAAGAAGGAATTATAAGAGAAGTGAGAGAAGAAACGGGGTTTATTTCTAACTCAAAACCCGTTAAACTTGGTGAATTCATGGTCAATCCCGCGACTCAAACTAATAAAGTTATTACGTTTCTAATTCAAGATGCTTACAAACAATATGAGCAAGACTTAGACGAATTTGAAGATATAAATGTTTCCTTATTTGAATTTGATGAGTTAGGTCATTTGATTAAAACGAACCAAATTAAAACCCAATTGTTTACGGCAAATGCCTACGCTATGGCGAAGTTATTTTTGAGTGAATGAGTATTAATATAGCTCACAGTATATTTTATTTTTTAAATAAGCAGACTGTCTATATTTTTTACAAAACAGCTTGAGTGATGTTTATAAACTTACGTAGGAGTTGAACGGGATGATAACATATTTAGATCGCCTTTCGGAAGATTTAGTAAAAACAAATTTGCAAACGTATTGGCCAAATTTCGAAAAAGTCGCATTCGCTTTATATGACGAACATGATGTTTATTTGTTCAATCATCCTAAATATAAAAATGGCCGAGAAAATAATTATCATTATCTTAAATGGGATGATCAGTTTGTCGGGTGTACACTTATTTTGTATGAAGATTACCCAACTGCTATTGTTGATATGAAATTTTTTGATAACTATGATGAATTGTATGCCACTTTAATTCACGAGTTATTTCACGGATACCAATACATCCAAGGAGAAACACGATTTCCAGACGAAACTAAAGGAGTTACTTTCCCATTATCAAAAGAAAATATCCAATTAAGAAATGAAGAAAGAGAGTTTCTTTATAAAGCAATATTAGAAAATGATTTAAACAAAAAGAAGGACTATGTGAAATCTTTTATAAGTATAAGAGAAAAAAGAGCCGGTCAAATAGCAGATTATTTATTATATGAAAAACGGATGGAAACAGTGGAAGGGCCAGCGTGGTATGTTGAACTAAAGGCATATATAGAATCAAGTGGCTTAGAAGCGGAAACGGTCATTCAAAAATATGGGGAAAACCTTATGGATCCGTATGATTCTACATTAAATATTCGACAAAGCTGTTACAGTTCGGGTTTAGCAATTTGTTTATTGCTTGATTCGTTATTGCCACATTGGAAAGAGGGGTTTTGGGAACGAGAGGAAACGCTATATGATCAATTGAAGGAAATAGCTGGAACTCTCGAATCAATAATAGATGTGAAGATAAGTTCTGAAACGGAAAAAGTTATTCATTTTGTGACGGATAAAAGAAAAAACAAATTAAAGTCTTTCGAGCAGCAAGAAGGGTTTCACGTATTTATTGAAGGAAAAATATGGGGAAAGACAATTGACCCTATGAATATCGTCTCAATTGAAAACAAAGCATTACATGAGCATTTTATTAAAGTGAAAATAAGTGATAAAGATTATTTGATTTCTCAACCTGTAATCGCCTACTACGAAGATCGGCTGCAAAATATTAATAAGTTACATTTAATTTTGGAAAATAAACCAGGTGAAAATAGCCAGTCTATCGTTATTGATGGGTTAGGAGAAATAAATGGTCAGTATGAGAAGCGGGAAGACGCTCTATATTTGTATGTTGAATAAGTTTTAAGTTAAAAAATGAGTGAAGGTAAAAACATGGCGAGTAAATCTATAGTCATCTAAATCCCCCTCTATTTTAAGACGAGGGGGATTTTTTCACTCAATCGGGTTTCCATATTCATCTATTGAAACAACGCTATCAGAATCTAACTCCGTCCAGCGAATACGATAGTTGCCGTCTTCATTAATAAGTGTATGGGTTACTATCGCAATGTTGTGATTAAACAAATAGCCATCTGAAATATAAGTAGCCACTGTTTTTTGCTCAGTTTGAATGACGGCTTCTTCTGGGGAAATGGACAAAATTTCAATATCCATTAGTTCGTACTCGATATCAAATGTGTCAAAAAGTTCTTCTAGTCCTTCGATGACACTCGGTATATTTTGATCACTCGTTAATGTATTCAAATAATTATCGATATCCTCTGTTTCACTATAAACTAAATTTGCCTCTAATACAGCTAGCGCAATTTCGGATAATTCTTCTTCAGACATGGAAACTTCAATGACTGTATTTTCATCAATTTCATTTCCGGTTATTCTCATATCATCATCTGCTCCACAAGCTATCATCGTAAGGGTAAGTAACAATACAACGATTATTAATTTTAATTTCAAAAAAACACCTCTTTTTTTAATATGGTAAGAATATATGCGTTTGTAAAAACATTAATGTCAGTACTATCATTGGTTATACTAATATTAGATTCATAGATTTTTTTCGTTTAAAATAGGAAGTAAAAGATTAAAACATTTCAATTGTTTGACTTAAAAATTCAATGATAAACGAAATAGAAAGGGATAAATATATGCAAATCCATAATACAGCTTCGTATTTTTTAGAGCATTTCACCCCAACAGAAGAATTTTTAAAACATTACCACGAGAAATTTGCTCCTCATTTTAAAGAATATTTTCTATATCACTGCAGAAATGTTGATGAAAAGATGAAAAACGCGATTAAAAAACTGCCTAATCAATTAGAAGAGATTAAGTCGTCTAGCCGAAAAATTGAACAACTCATTCAACAAGTTGTTAATAGCTATGAGGAAAAATATAATGTTCATTTTACGAAGGATGTTCATATTATTGTTGGATTATACGGTTCAAACGCATTCGTTCAGCGGGAAGTTATTCCTGATGTAACCTTTTGCTTGGAGAGATTATCTTCAAAAAACGACCATTTAAAAGTTATTATTGCCCATGAGTTTGGACATGTTCTTCACGGTATTTTAACGGATCGAGAGGAGATAAATTGGGCTGAGGTCGATTGGTCACATCCATACACTGGTTTGCTGCAAGAGGGAAGTGCAACATATTTCTCTAAACAGGTCATTCAAGTTGATGATATTGTTTACTTTACATACGGGGAAACAGACGATGAATGGTTAATATTCGCTAAAAATAATGAATCAAAACTCGTTACAGCTTTTTTACATGACGTAAAATACAGTTCACGGGAAGAGGTTTTTCGGGAATGGTTTTCAATCAACGGCGGAAAACGTTTTGGATATACTCGAATGGCTTATTATATCGGAAATCTTGTTGTGGAGCGATTAATTGAAAAACATGGAGAAATTAGAGCAATTACACTTTGGAGAGAACCAGCATTTATTGAGGAAATTGAAGAGGCACTGAAAAGCTTTTTATAATCCAATTTATAATTTTACACAATAGAAAAGGTATCCTAAGAAATAGATACCTTTTCTATGTTGTCCATTGATCGCTAACGATGGCTATAAGCGTTTCATTATTTTCTTAAATAAGCAATACCATCGGGGTGAATTCCAACATCAATGCGCTTTTCTTCCTTCAATGTTTGCATATTGATTATTGATACGTCATTTGTTTTATTATTTGCAACGTAAGCATAGGTCCCTTCATCGTTAAAAACGATTCCTCCCGCCCAGCGACCAACTGGAATTCGTTTAATTTCCCAAGGGCGTACTTCTCCATTAATTTCTTGTTCGGTTAAAATAACGGATACATCGTGGGACAATCGATTAGCTATGAGTGCATATTTTCCGTCTGGTGAAAAAACTAATCGAACTGGGCAATCGCCAACTTGTCGTTTGAAAAGGACTTCATAATTTTTGCGGTCGATAATATATAGATTATTGTCGTCTTGGTTTGCAACATAAATATGCTTGCCATTCGGATGAACAGCTAACCCTTCTGGACCGCTGCCTACGGGAAAGTGATTTATAATTTTTTCTGTATGGACATCAATTTCAGTTACATTATGACTTCCGATATTTGGGACGTAAACCGTTTTCCCATCAGGTGTAAAAGAGATCATATGTGATAAATGTTGATAAGTTGGAAATACATTTTCTATTTCATCTGTTTCGGTATTAATTATAAAAATTTTACTAGAATATGTTGATGCTAAATACAATTTCTTACCGTCTTTTGTCAGACCAACACCGTGAGGAAAATTGAAGTCAGGGTGTTCGATTGTTTTAACAATTTCAAATGTATCATTATTTAAAATGTCGACTTTATTGCCTAAAGAACAGGCGATATAAGTCTTTTTACAATCGTTTGAAATAACGACTTCATGAGGATTATGTGATGTGTTCACCGTTTTAATGACTTCATGTTGGTCAACGTTTACAACCGATAATGTATCTTCATCTTTATTTAACACAATTAAATAATTTTCCATTTTAACCTCCAAGATTTACGTATTCATAATTATTTTAACATTTCTACAACTAGAACTAAACCGAATTTATTAGTTGTATTTAAGTAAGATGTGCCAAGTTTGTGAAGAATAAATCATTCACTCGACAACAATTCATCCAATCGTTTATACTAAATTTACGAAATTGATCGATGGAGGTTCTAACATGTTAACTCGATTTTTAACGTTATCATTAATCGGGGTATTGCTCGTTATTGCTGTTGCATTAACAATTCCCGAATACTTAAACTATTTATGGTATGTATTTGGCTTCATTTTTGCGATAGGCTTAGGAGTTTTATCATTCATTTATATAAAAAGATTATTAAACTTAATGAAAAATGCTAATAGTGAGTAAAACCGAGCGGAATATTTGTTCGGTTTTTTTATTTTTTCTATTGACAAAGCGAACATATGAACTTATAATGAATTTAAGAACATATATTCGCAAGACGTATTTAGAAAGGATGAGAAGGTTGGCATATTTTAATCAAGCAACTGAAAAGGGAGTCGCTATTATCGATGTCACAGATGGTAAGCAAACGATTGTAGCTGATGAACGTACAATGAAATTACGAGCGAAAAATATCACATATATTTACACGAAAAATGGTGAGATTCAAAAAATAAAATCCTATGGTAAACAGATTGTACCTCCTTCCGAGCGACTTATCGGACGACCGAATTATTGGGAAGGAAAAGCTTCGGTATAATGTTTGTCCCGTTTTCCTATAATGAAAGTGAAAATTTCTTCTGATAGTGGGGATTGATATGCAATCTTTATTAATTCGATCAAAGGAAGAGAAGTTAAAGCTTGAAATGATCTATATGACAGGTCAAGGTGAGTTGTCTCAGCGGGTTATCCGTGTGATAAACGTGTATGATCATAGTATTTTAGCATACTGTTTTACAAGGAGAAAGGTAAGAAAATTTACGAATAAAAATATTTTGTCTGTTTTACCATATCGGAAAAAACGACATATCGGCGCATGAAAAGATGCGCTTTTTTTCTTTTTTTGTTAAAGTTCAATTATGATGATACATATATTAAGTAGGTGTTTTAATTGTATTTTACTTATATGTTAAGGTGTAATGATCAATCATTGTATACGGGTTATACGAATGATGTCGAAAAGCGTTTAGAAAAGCATCAGAAAGGGAATGCTTCAAAGTATACAAGATCTAGACTTCCTGTTGAATTAGTCTATGTTGAAGAGTACGAAACGAAAAGCGAAGCTATGAGCAGGGAAGCAATGATTAAACAAATGACGAAAAAACAAAAAGAAAAATTAATTACGTTATCTATTAAGCAAATTTAAAATAAAAAAGGGTTAGCCTCATTATGTGTGGCCAACCCAATTAAAAATTAATTTAAGCGTTAATCCAATGATCTGCCCAATTTTGGATTTCATTCATGAGAGGTGCTAATGCTTTACCTTTTTCGGTTAATGAATATTCAATTCGGACTGGTGTTTCATCATATACTGTTCGATTAACGATTCCTTCTTTTTCTAAGTCCTTTAATCGCTCTGATAAAACTCGACCACTAATACCAATATTGCTTTCTATATTACAAAATCGCTGAGATCCTGTTAGTAATTGAGAAATAATGAGTCCTGTCCAGCGCTTATTAAGAATATTAACCGCTTTTTCGAATTTAGGGCATACAGTTGTATTTGCCATTGTACTCACCTCTTATTTATTATTATAACTTAAAATTAGTTGAAAATAAAATATTTTAATTACTTGACGTAATTTAATTATGTATGTAAACTTAGTTACATAAAGTAAGTATATAATTTTTTAGGAGGAATAAAATAATGGCTAATGTTCAATTAGACAAAGTACACAGTACGATTAACTTTCAAATTAAACACTTAATGGTGTCAAAAGCAAAAGGGGAATTTAAAGAGTTTGATGTGGATTTCCAAGGTGACTTTAATGATTTAGATAACTCAAAAGTTAAAGTGACAATCGATGCAAGCTCTGTTAATACAAATAATGAGCAACGTGACGGGCATTTAAAATCACCTGACTTCTTTGATATCGAAAACTACCCGAATATTACTTTCGAAAGTACATCTGTGAAAAAAGATGGCGACGATTATGTCGTAACAGGGGATTTAACGATTAATGATGTAACGAAGGAAGTTTCTTTTAATGTAGAGTTTGGTGGGATCGTAAAAGAACCTATGGCAGGTAATATGGTTGCGGGTGTTGATGTTGAAGGAAAAATTAATCGTGAAGACTTCGGTCTAACATGGAACGCTCCTTTAGAAACTGGAGGCGTCTTACTTTCAAAAGACGTTAAAATTATTGCTTCTTTTGAATTTGTCGTTGAGCAATAATTAATCACATAAAAACCCATGAATGCAGTCATTTAATTGACCATTCATGGGTTTTCTATATTATCGATACCCTTTTTGTTTAAGAATCTCCATTAATATATCGGGTTGATCTGTTATAATGCCATCAACCCCAGCATTAATCATCTCCCGCATCGTTTCTTCTTCATTAATCGTCCAATAATAAATATCCATGCCGAGATTTTTTGCTCCTAAAATGAAAGACTTTTTAAATAAGTTTATATTTCTTTGCTTTTTTGGAAAGGAAATGACGTGGCCCGTCGGTTTGAATAAATTTTGTACATTTAATTTATGGGCTACGACGAATCGAAGGGCTTCCTTTCTACCTGTACCTAAAGCAACTTGGCCCTTTGCGTGTTTGTCAAATGATTGAATAATACTTTGATTAAAGGATGAAACGAGCACTTGGTCTTCCATATTGTATAACTCAATTAATTCCCACAATTTTTTAGCAATGGTGCCGTGGGTTTCTTTAGGATTTGTATGTTTTAACTCGATTATAAATTTCATATTTGGAAACTGCTCAAAGGCTTCCTCTAATGTAGGAATATAAACACCTTTTCCCCTAAAATCATAATCCCCGTTCTTACCGATATATCGATATCCCGCATCAAGCGATTGAATTTCTTCTAATGTCAATTGATGAACATAACCTGTACCGTCTGTTGTTCGATTGACGGTTTTATCATGGATGAGTACTAGATGTCCATCCTTTGTCATATGAATATCAATTTCTACAATGTCAACCCCGAGCTGCTCAGCATTCTCAATAGCTACCATCGTATTTTCAGGCGCAATATCAGAGCCTCCTCGATGGGCGATGACGAGGGGACCTTCACGATCAAATGACAAAAAAGTTGGTCTTTCAATGGAAGATTGGGGAGTAAATTGATAGACAGAAAAACCGATAATAACAATTAATAAAGGAACGATCATTTTTTTTCTTAATGTATGCACAAAGCTCACTCCATGTATGTTGGCAATTTAAAAAAATTGTCGTTCATATTTATTTATTACCCGATTTCGCAAATTTTAATGATATTTCGGTTAACGAATGATTATAAAAAGAAAATGATTTATAATGAATGATAATAACGTTGAAAGGGGCTTTAATATGGAACTTGAAGTTATTAATTATTTAAAGGAAAATCGAGAACGTCATTTAGAAGAATTAAAACAATTTTTAGCGATTCCTAGTATTAGTTCTTTATCGGAACATCACGATGATACTGTCAAGGCAGCAGAATGGGTGAAAGATGAACTAGTTAAAATTGGGATTGAAAAGGCTGAAATAATGGAAACGGGTGGGAAGCCAGTTGTTTACGGTGAACTCATTTCTAATGAACAAGCACCGACCGTTTTAATTTACGGGCATTATGATGTTCAGCCTGTAGACCCAATAGAATTATGGGAAACGGATCCATTCACCGCGACTATTCGAGATAATAAATTATATGCCCGTGGAGCAACAGATGACAAAGGTCAAGTGTTCATGCATTTAAAAGTGATCGAAGCTATTTTAAAAACGAATGATGGAAAATCACCTGTCAATTTCAAATTATTAATTGAAGGTGAAGAGGAGATTGGGAGCCCAACTTTACCAGGCTTCGTAAAAGAACATGCTGACATGCTTAAAGCGGATGTAATTGTTGTATCAGACTCTGCCTTAGTTGAAAGAGGAAGACCGACAATTACATATGGCTTAAGAGGCCTTGCTGGTGTACAAATTGATGTAAAAGGGGCCAATAGTGATCTCCACTCTGGTGAATACGGGGGTGGCGTCGTCAATCCAATTCATGCGCTAGTGAAAATTTTAGATTCATTCCGTGATGAAAACAATAAGGTGTTAGTTGACGGTTTTTATGATGATATTCCGCCGTTGTCTGACGATGAGCGGGAAGCTTTAGCTGCAGTTCCTTTTAATGAAGATCAGCTAAAGAATGATTTAGGTGTTGAGCAGTTAGATGGTGAGGCTGGCTACACATATATTGAACGGACTTCTGTTAGACCAACGTTAGAAATTAACGGAATGTACGGTGGATTCCAAGGGGAAGGTATTAAAACCGTTTTACCGAATGCGGCGACAGCCAAAATTACATGTCGACTCGTTCCTAATCAAAACCCTGATAAAATTGTTGAGGCATTAACGAAGCATGTTTATGACAACGCACCAAAAGGGGTTACAGTTGATGTTACTCCTTTTGATAAGGGAAGGCCTTTTGTCACACCGTTTGATCACCCAGTCATTCAAATGGCTGCAGATGCTTATGAAACAGTGTACAAAAAAGAAACAGCTTATATTCGTGGTGGAGGCTCAATCCCAATCGTTGCTGAGCTTGATACGATATTAAATGTGCCAATCGTTTTAATGGGCTTCGGATTACCGGATGAAAATTTACACGCACCGAATGAACATTTTAATTTAGAAAACTTTGATTTAGGAATGGAAACATTAGCTCATTATTGGTTTAAGCTAAAAACGTATAAAGGATAATATTGATGAGCAATTTTCTCAAAAAAACATTGAGGAAATTGCTCTTTTTTTGGTCGTGATTTTGAATTTGCTCATAAATCTCGGAATTTGCTCATATAACGAAAAATTTGCTCATAAATCTGGAAATTCGCTCATAAATCTAAAAAATTGCTCATTAACCTCAAAAATTTGCTCATAAATTCTCCGCACCACTTTGCACTCTACTTTCTTTTCTTGCCAGTCTTCTCTATAAATATTTTCTCATCCACTAGTCTTCTCCCTACTGTCATCACTAAAACAGTTTAGCCGTTTAAAGCTTTGCATCATGTCCTTGAGAAATATATATTTTCAACTTAAACTGAAAATTAACAATGTTTTAATTAGAGAGGAGAAGCTTAAATGAAAAGAAGAATGGCAGAACCGTACAAAATTAAAGCTGTAGAACCGCTTAACATGTTGACATACGAGGAGCGGGAGGAAAATTTAGAAAAAGCAGGCTATAACACGTTCCTCATTGATTCAGAAGCTGTTTATATTGATCTTTTAACGGATAGTGGAACAACGGCAATGAGTGATAAGCAGTGGGCAGCTTTAATGATGGGGGATGAAGCTTATGCAGGCAGTCGCAGTTGGTATCGATTGCAAGAAGCTGTTCGCGAGGTGTACGGCTATAAATATGTGACACCGACCCATCAAGGGCGAGGTGCTGAAAATTTACTATCTCAATTGAAAGTAAAAGAGGGTGACTATGTCCCAGGAAATATGTATTTTACGACAACAAGAGCGCATCAGGAGCTAAATGGGGGGACTTTTGTCGATATTATTATTGATGAAGCTCACGACCCAGATGTTGAAGTTGATTTTAAAGGGAATGTTGATTTAAATAAGCTACAAAAACTAATTGATGATGTTGGTGCGGACAAGATCCCTTACGTCTGTTTAGCGGTAACGGTTAATATGGCAGGCGGTCAACCTGTTAGTATGAAAAACATGCGTGAAGTTTATGAGCTAAGTAAGCAACACGGCATTGATGTCATGTTTGATGCGACAAGATGTGTTGAAAATGCTTATTTTATTAAAGAAAGAGAGCCAGGATATGAAAATAAATCGATTCGTGAAATCTTAAAAGAAATGTTTTCATATTCAGATGGTTGTACGATGAGTGGTAAAAAAGACGCTCTCGTAAATATCGGTGGATTTTTAGCGATGAATGATGAGGAGCTTTATACTCGCTCTCGGGAATTAGTCGTCGTTTATGAAGGCATGCCGACGTATGGTGGTATGGCAGGGCGCGATATGGAAGCGATGGCTCAAGGTATTTATGAAGCGGCAGATGATCATTATGCTGAGCATCGTATTCAACAAGTTCGTTATTTAGGTGATCAATTGATCGAAGCGGGTATTCCGATTGTTCGTCCAATTGGTGGCCATGCGATTTTTCTTGATGCGCGTCAATTTTTACCGCATTTAGAGCAGGAGCAATTTCCAGCTCAAGCTTTAGCGGCTGCGCTATATTTAGATTCTGGCGTTCGGTCAATGGAAAGGGGAATTATTTCGGCGGGAAGAAACCAGGAAACCGGGGAAAATAATAAACCGAAATTGGAATTAGTTCGCCTTACAATACCTCGACGGGTTTATACGAATAACCATATGGATGTTGTGGCAGATTCAGTTATTTCATTATTTAAAAAGAAAGAATCGATCAGCGGTCTTGAAATGACATATGAGCCACCAACTTTACGCTTTTTCAACGCACGTTTTAAACCGATTAATGGTAAGATTATCGGCTAAAATTTCAAGGGACATATGAACGGCTTCAAAGGAGAAAAATCTCTTTTGGAGCCGTTTTTAGTTTTTACAATACATAACAAATAATACTCCATCAAAATGAGGATATTTTTTTATATCCTTTGCAAAATAAAAAAGAACGACTATATGAATGGAGGGAGAAAGTTGCGGCAATATGTGAAATGGCTCTTTAGTATCTCACTCATTTTTTTCATATTTACAGGCTGTGATCAAGCGGCAAATGATGTGAAAGAAATAGGTGATGATGTTCGTCGAGTGAATTTTGGTGGTGAATCGGGAGAAATCGATCATGGACTAAGCCCAGGTAAACCTGAAATGAATGAAAGAGAATCGAGATATTTTCCGTATCAACGTGGGGACGAACATGATGGAAGCTTCCATTTAGATACTCAATATGATGTCGATGAAAGAGGACGAATTGAAAAAAGACGTGATACAAACAATCAAAATTCAGTAAATAGACAAGGCTCAATTCAGAACGATGATGTCAATATGAGCGATCAACAAATGGTTCAAGAAGTCGTTCAGCTAACAAATGAAGAGCGCCGAAAGCAAGGTTTATCTCCGTTAGAAATCGATGATCAATTGACGAAGGCTGCTCAAGCAAAATCTGAAGATATGGCGAACGAAGGTTATTTTAGTCACCAATCCCCGAATTACGGCTCACCTTTTGATATGTTAAGACAATTTGATATTAGTTATAAAACGGCAGCTGAAAATATCGCAGCGGGTCAACAGTCTCCAGAAGCTGTCGTAAAAACGTGGATGAATAGTGAAGGACATCGAGCGAATATTTTAAATGAATCGATTACCCATATTGGAGTGGGCTATGAAGAGGGTGGCTCCATGGGAACGTATTGGACACAATTATTCATCCAGAAATAATGACATCTCCTGCTTTTAACATTTAAAGGCAGGAGATTTTTTTAAAATAAAGGTTCTTCTTCATCCGTTAACTCAACGACAAATGGAAAAATAAATAATGTTAAAAGGGCAAACAAACCTGTAATCCCGATCGTAAAATATACTGGAATATCAAACAGTAAAAGTACAACGAAAATAACAGGAATAATTAATGTAAAATAGGAATTCTGTTTCCGACTTTTGGCGGAAAAATAATTTGTTTTTTCACAATGAGGACAAACAATACCTACTTTTGGGACGAGCGTTGATTTCATCGATTGAAAATATGAAAAAGATTTCTTACAGTGCGCACATTTCATGAATATCACATCCTAAAAACTATTCTATGTTATTATAAATGATAACTAATACTGTTGTCGACACAACACTTTTATAAGATGTGAAGGTGATTCGATGTCAAAGATTTTAATTGTTGAAGATGAAGAAAAAATTGCCCGAGTACTAGAACTTGAATTAACTTATGAAGGCTATGATGTGAAAAAAGCATACACGGGTTATGATGCGTTAGAGTTATATCGAGAAGAGGCATGGGATTTAATTTTATTAGATATTATGCTTCCTGAGATGAGCGGGATAGAATTGTTGCGGCGTATTCGAAAAGGTGACGACGAAATTCCTGTGATCTTACTGACGGCAAAAGATTCGATTGAAGATAAAGTGACAGGACTTGATCTCGGGGCGAATGATTATATTACAAAGCCGTTTCAAATTGAAGAATTGCTTGCCCGCATTCGAGTCGCTTTAAGAAATAAAAAAAATCAAGAAAAAGTTGATGAGAAAGGCTGGCTTCAATTTTCCGACTTACGGTTAAATGAAGGAACGAGGGAAGTTTATCGAAAAGATCGGTTAATCGAATTAACGCCAAGGGAATTTGATTTACTCGTCTATCTATTAGAAAACCAAAAACAAGTGCTCACACGGGATCAAATTTTAAATAAAGTGTGGGGCTATGATTATATTGGCGATACGAATGTCGTTGATGTTTACATTCGTTATTTACGGAAAAAAATTGAATTAGAATCGGAAGCTCAATTAATTCATACCGTTCGTGGCGTAGGATATGTGTTAAAGGATGCTACAGGATCATGAAATTAAAAAATAAAATATTTTTGTATACAACGGTGTTATTCGTGATTATAATGATCATTATTTCCTTGACGATTTACTATACATTTTCAAATATTACGATGAATCGGGAAATCGATCGTGTAGAAGCGAATGCTAATAATATCGTTAGTATGGTTCAAGGTGCAAATTCCTCATATCCCGTTCAAGATATTATTAGAGTGTCCGTTCCTACTGATGGGATGATTCGTGTCGTTTCAGAAGACGTTCCAGTCATCTCGATGGCTGTTTCGGGTGATCAGGCTCATCTTGTTGATGTTCCTTTTGAGTTTCCAACAGGGAAGTACGAAAATATTATTGATGTTGAAAATGAAACATACGGCGTCGTTCAGCTTCCTGTCATTTGGGAAAATGGAGATGTCGTTTATTTACAGTTGTTTGAAAGCTTTGAAACAGTAAAAAATAACTTAAACGTTCTTATTTTAGTGCTATTAATTGTCTCTGGAATTGCGATTATTCCTATTATCCTGTCTGGAAAAATATTATCAGATATCATCCTAACTCCGATTCAGTCGCTAATTCAGACGATGAATGATATTCGTAAGCATAATCAATTTAAGCATATTCCATTAGAAAAACATTCAAATGATGAACTATATACGATGAGTCAAACGTTTAATGAGATGATAGATTTACTTAAAGAAAACTTTGAACGGCAAGAAGCTTTCGTATCTAATGCTTCCCATGAGTTAAGAACACCGCTTACAGTTATTGAAAGCTATGCGAATTTATTAAAAAGAAGAGGGCTTGAGCGACCAGAAGTTGTAATGGAATCAATTGAAGCAATTCATTCCGAAGCGTTGCGAATGAAAGATTTAACAGAACAGCTATTACTACTCGCTAAAAGAGATAAAGATTGGATTTTAAAAATAGAAGAAACGTCGTTACAGGATATGTTAATCAACATCGTAAATAATGTAAAAAGAGCTTATGACCGAGAAGTTGAGTTGATTATTGAAGAAAATGCTGTTATTCGGACGGATCAAAATAAACTCCATCAGCTTCTATATATTTTTATTGATAATGCTCGGAAATATAGTGAAAGTTTAATTCATATAAAGCTTTACAAAAAAGATGAGCAAGCCGTTATTATCATTCGGGATAATGGAATCGGTATACCGAAGGAGTCGTTAAATCGTATTTTTGACCGGTTTTATCGAGTGGACGAAGCGCGTACCCGTGTTGAAGGGGGTAGTGGCTTAGGGCTTGCTGTTGCTAAGGAAATTGCTGATGCAATCGATGTGCATATCGATTTGGAAAGTGAAATTCACCAAGGTACAACAGTTATTTTAACGATTAATTCATTATCTTCTCATTAATTTTTAATGTTCGTTAGCTATGATAGAAGCAAATGGATAAAAGGATTGAGGCTGATGAAAAAGGAAAGATTTATTTGGATGATTGGTGGGGCAGTTATAACGGTTGTCATTTTCATTATAGCTCAACAATTCGTATTCGGTACTTCTTCTGCTGAGCATTTAACTGAAGCGGAAGCAGAGCAATTAGTATTATCGACTTACAATGGTGAAGTGGAGCAAATTACTGATGAGGGTGAAACGTATCAATTGACGATTCGCTTAGACCGAGGCTCTTATTTAATAGTTGTTGATAAAGCTTTAGGTGATATTATTGACATTGACCTTATTGAGGCTAATGATCAAATTGTAGAAAAAGAGCCGAGTATTGAGCAAAACGAGGATGATGAGAGAGAGGACTCCAACGAGCAGGAAATTGTAGAGGACGACACAGAAGCTGCGGAAGACAATGAAACAACGGTGATTGATGAACAAGGAGCTCGGGAAATTGCTTTGGAAAATCGTGAAGGTGAAGTTGTAGAAGCTGAGTTTATACAAGAAGAAAATGATTCCTATTACAATATTGAAGTTCAAGCCGATGATACAACGACTTTTCTACAAATCGATGCTTTGACAGGGGATATATTTTATGAGGAGCAGAAAAGAGTAACTTTATTAACACAGAATGAAGCAGCACAAATTGCGTTAGATCAAGTTTTTGGTGAAATTGATGATATCGAAATTAAAGAGATTAACGGAGAAATTTATTTTTTAGTCGAAATTGAAACGGATGATGATGATTTAGAAGCAGTCGTTCAAGTGCATAGTGTAACAGGTGAAACGACGATATATTGGGAAGAGGATTAAAGGGATGCATAAAGCATCTCTTTTTTTAGTCAATAACATTTATTATAACGATTTTAAGCCTTTTCTAATCATTCTTTAATATACCTTTACCTATTTTCTCATTTGTGAGGTGTATCTTGAATATAGAAACACAAAAACAAGGAGGAAATAAGAATGAAAAGAAAATGGTTACTAGCAATTATAGCTTCAGTTGTTGCGGTAGGAGGAGCAATCGGTGCTTCGGCATTAAGTGATTCATTATCGTCTGACAAAAGAAGTAACTCGAATCTAGAGGTAGAAGTGGATGATGATGAAATGGTGACATTAGATACGAAAACAATTTTATCGGTTGAAGAATTGTTCGACATTGTTCTAGCTGAAGTTGACGGAACGATTGAAGAAATTGAATTAGAAGCTTATGATAAAGATCATGTCTATTTTGAAGTAGAAGTGAAGCAAAAGGGAAAAGAATATAAACTATACGTCGATGCTTATTCTGGTAAAGTGTTAGATAAGAAATTAGATGATGATGACGATGAAAAACATCAAGCTAAAAAGGAAAATAGTGAAGATCAATCGACTAGTGAAAATAATGAACAAAAACAACCATCTAAGCAAGTAACTGTTGAAACGAAAACAGATCAAACTAAAGCAAATAACGATGTTAAAAAAGAAACTAAGAAAGAAGAGACAACTAAAAAAGTAGAACAAAATAAACAAACAACTGAGACTAACAAAGAATCAAGCAAAAAGAAAGAGGCAACACAAAATAAAAAGTCAAAGGATAATGAAATAATTAGTATTGAAGAGGCAATTGAAATAGCTTTAAATATGGCTAATGGAAAAGTAATAGAAGTTGAGCTTGATAAAGATGACGGCCGTTTAGAATACGAAGTTGAAATTGATCTTCCTAATGGTAAAGAAGCAGAAATTGAAATTGATGCTTATACAGGTAAGGTATTAGAGTTTGAATTAGATGATTAAATAAAAAAGAGCACGTGAATTCATTATTCGGAATTCACGTGTTTTATTTAAATAGCTTTCTTATCATTCTACCTGTTTGTCTTCCAGCAACTCTTCTACCAATCCGTTGTTTAACTCTCCCTCTGCGAACGGCATCGACATCATTCCATATTCTTAACATTTTGTAAATTTTTGACTTCAAACTCATCTGCCCCACTCCCATTCAAAATGGTATTGAAAGTTCTTATTAAATATCATTTTCAGCTGTTAGTGTTGAAAAATTTATATATATTCGTTAAAATTAATATAACAAAAAAAGCAAAATAATTAAAGACCACAAGGGGAGCCGAATGGCTGAGAGTGAACAATTGAGTTCAGACCCTTTGAACCTGTTAGTTAGTACTAGCGTAGGGATGTGGCTTTATCAATGGTGCAATGCTGGGTAAATCCATGATGAGGCCTCCCGTGCATTGCTTTTTTTGTGTTCACAAAAAGGGAGGAATTGTCGTGCAAAATAAACGATTATTAATGTTAGTTGAAATTGCTATTTTTTCAACATTAGCTTTCGTGCTTGACTTTATTACGTTATTTAAAATGCCTCAAGGTGGTTCGGTAACAATTAGTATGATTCCTGTGTTTATCGTAGCTATTAGATGGGGATTAAAAGCAGGGCTTGCTTCAGGTGCGATTTTCGGGTTTTTACAATTGATTTACGCGGGAATTGCTATTAATGTTGTTCAAGGAGTTTTTGAGTATGTCGTTGCATTTTTAGTGTTAGGATTTGCAGGATTATTTTCTAAACAAATTAATTCGGCACTTAACAATGAATCAAGGGGATCACTCGTTACATGGATTGTCACTGCGACTTTTGTAGCGAGCTCTTTAAGATATTTAGCTCACGTAGTAGCCGGTATCTATTGGTGGTCGGCTTATACACCTGAAGGTCAAACCGTATTAGGATACTCATTAGTGTATAACGCGACCTATATGTTACCGTCATTTATTTTATCAGCAATTATTTGTGTCATTATTTTCATAACTAGACCAGCGCTGATCGTACAAAAAGCAGCATGATCATTTAATGAGGACCCTCTTTTCCCAGCAAGGAGGGTCCTTTTAATTATGATTCCTTTCATTTTCTGATAAAATAGAAGAACATCTATTAATGGAAATAAGGAGGCTATATTATGCTTTACAATATTGAAGTTAAACGTAGTGATGGTGGCCATCAAACGTTAGAAGAGTTTCAAGGTCAACCGATGTTAATTGTGAATACAGCAAGTAAGTGTGGCTTTACACCTCAATTTGAAGGGCTGCAAAATCTTTATGAATCATATAAGGATAAAGGTTTTGTCGTTTTAGGTTTTCCGTCTGATCAGTTCATGAATCAAGAGTTTGATACACAAGATGAAATTATGGAATTCTGTCAATCAAATTACGGAGTCACCTTCCCAATGTTCCATAAGACAGAAGTAAAAGGACCTAATAAAAGTGAACTGTTTCAATATTTGACGAAAGAGAAAAAAGGAATATTAGGTGAAGAAATTAAATGGAATTTTACAAAGTTTCTCATTGATCAAAACGGTGAGCTAGTTAAACGCTATTCACCACAAACTAAACCAGAAAAAATTAAAGAAGATATTGAGAAATTAATTAGTTAAATTTTATATTAGGCGAAAAGATGGTTTAAGTAAAAGCGAAGACTGAGTATTAACGGTCAGAGCAGAAGCCACGTAGGTCGGACGGCCTGGCGTGACAGTTGATATTAGACCTGTCATTTTACCTAACCAATAATCTTGTAATTTTAAAGAAAAAGCCGTCATCGAGAAGCCAATAATTAATATACCAAACAATTAAACCTATGGAATTTACATATTTAAATAAATTCCATAGGTTGTTTTTTGTCGAATTTTGTACTATTTAGCTAAAATTCGAGTCTTTTTGAGAATAAAGGCAAAATTAGTACAACATTTTCCAATATACTATTGAATTAATGCTCTAAAATCAATAAAATAATAAGTAAAAGGTTATGGGTAAATATATTTATATAGAGGGGAATGTCTTTTGAAAAAGATAAAACGATTATTTACAAAGAACTTAAGACGTCAATTTTTAATTCCTGTCATTCTATTAATTTTAATAACAGGTATATTTATAACAGCAACAAGTTATTTCATTACTTTAAATCAAACAATTAGTAGTCATGAAGAAAGTATTGAAAATCAAATTATAACGACAGAAGGCTCTTTTCATTCGTTATTCGAGAATGTGGAGCATAATGTTAATCGAATTGCTGAAGAAACCTTTTTACTCGGTTACTCCTCAGTGCAAGAGGAGCTTCATAGTCGATATCGAGAACTCGTTCAAAGTAACCCGAACTATAGAATCGCCTACTTTGGAAGAGAAGATTCTGGGGAGGTGATTTTATATCCGAATCTGTTAAATCTCCAAGATGATCCAAGAGAACAAGAGTGGTACAAGCTGGCGGCTGAAAACAAAGATGAAGTCATTTGGACAGATCCGTACATAGATGAATCATCAGGTCAAACGTTAGTGACTGCTGCAAAATCAAATCATAGTCTAGACCGTTTAAATGGTGTATTTGCCCTCGATATTAACCTCGGAAACTTAATATCAATTATGGAAGAGGTAACGATAGGCGAATCTGGTTATATGTTCGTTTTAAGTTCAAATGGAAATTACGTGTTCCATCCAGATAGAGAATTCTTCCTGCAATCAGCTGAAGAGACTCCATTTTATCAGTTTATTATGGACGAAGAGATGGGATCAAATCGGTTTGATATTGATGGGGAAGAAATGTTAGTAGCCCACGTCACGAATGAACAATCGAATTGGAAAATTGTCGGCGTTGCTTCAATCGATGAAATTAGAGACCAAGCTAATGAAGTTATTATTCCGATATTTTTATCCTTAACGGCTGTCATTTTGTTAGCAATTATTATATTATTCTTTTTAACTCGACGAATAACAAAGCCAATCGCAAAATTGCAAGAGGGGATGCGATTAGCTGGTAACGGTGATTTAACCGTCGATGTACGTAATAATCGAGATGATGAGCTAGGAAAATTATCAGAGCACTTCTATGACATGTTAGTACGTGTTCGGGGATTACTAGATAATGTAAGTCGTACGTCTGATAGTGTGAGTGATGCGGCACAAAACGTCGTTGCAAATGCGGAGGAAAACAGTGCGGCATCTCAAGAAGTAGCGACGACTATTCATCATATTGCAACGGGAGCCACATCTCAAGCTGAGCTCGTCGATGAAAACTATCATTCTGTTAACGAGCTAGCGGAACAAATAAATACTGTCGTTGAACAAAACGATCGAATTCAGAAAGGCTCTCATGAATTATTAGCTAAATCAAAAGAAGCATTAGAAGCGATGAATATGTTAAGAAGCCATTCAAACTCTACAAACGATATGGCAAAAGAAATGTACGATTCGATTCAAATTTTACATGAACGTTCAGAAAATATAAGTGAAGTTGTTGTAACATTATCTGAAATTGCTTCGAGAACAAATTTATTAGCCCTTAATGCGGCGATTGAAGCGGCCAGAGCTGGCGAAGCGGGTAAAGGGTTTGCGGTTGTAGCTGAAGAGGTTAGAAAATTAGCAGAGCAAACGGAACATTCGTTAGAAAATGTTTCAGAGATGGTCGAAAATATGCAGGAGCAGACAGATACGATTGTTGAGTTAATTAATAAAACGAATGATATTATGAACAATCAAACTGAAATCGTCGATCAAACTGAAGAAGCCTTTAATGAAACTTATGATACAGTGAATGATAATAATCAAGCTGTCACTAGTATTATGAAGACGATGGAAGATATGGTGAAACAAAAAGATGACCTCGTTAGACGAATGGAAGAGATTAGTTCCGTTACAGAGGAAACAACAGCAGGGACAGAAGAAGTATCCGCATCTGTTGAACAAATGAGTGCATCGATGGAGCAATTGAACGACTTAGCTCAAAATTTAGAGGAAGTATCTGTGGAGCTAAAAGAAGAAATGAAAAAGTTTAACATATAAAAAATTGGGGCAATCCATTCCGTAATCGGTGGATGCCCCAATTTTTTAACTCGATTTTATATTTCTTTCATAATACTTTTACTTTTAAAAAGAAGTGCATTGTCATTGTACGTTATCGTTATGTTTCCTCTAGATAAATTTAAATCATTTTTTAACATTTCAATAATGTCATCTAGCTTTTCCTCATCATCATCTTCTTTAGCACGATCGAGTGTAATCCGAATGACTGGATGTGCGTCATCTTGACCACCTAGAGATGGAATGTTGTCTGGACTAATGTTTAATCGTTCTCCAATATCTTTTTGGTAAACAATCCATACTTCATTAACGATATCTCCAAAAGCATCATCAAGAATCGGGTTTAAAAACGTTTCTAGCTCATGTTCCCACGTTTCGGCAACGATGCTGTCAATCATTTCCCCGGTTTCTCGGTCTCTAAATACTAATATGCGGAAATCATCATTACCTTCAATCTCAGCAATAGCTGCATATGTAAACTCTTGATAAATGTCCATATTATCATGTAATACGTCTACAACTGTTATCGTTTCATCATAAGTTTCATTTAAATATTGCTGGGCATCTTCTTGAATTTGCTCTTTGTATTCGGGATCTCCTTTTATCCCAAGATAATTCATGTAAGCAATATACCCGATAACAATGAGTCCGACTACGATGACTGATATTAATACCTTCTGTTTTGTTTCCATTATGCTCCACCTCAAAAGTGTTGAATAAAATTAATGTTTATTAAGCCCTTTGCTTTGTACAAAAGAGGCAACGTCCATTCGAATTGGCTTTGTTAGCTTACGCCCAATTTGCTGACTCCAATTGTCTTTACGATGATTCGTTGATCGCTTTTCATAATAAACTTCTGTTGTTTGATCATAAGTTTCAATGCTTGCTTCTTTTAAATGGTATCCGTTTTCAAAATGAATCGCATCTTGATTGAACCGAGGCTTTAATTCAGGATTTTCATCTGGATATCCGACAACAAGTCCAAACAGAGGAATAACGTATTTAGGCAATTTAAGTAAATCATTAACTCGCTGGATATCATTTCTTAAGCTCCCGATAAAGCAAATGCCTAATCCCATCGATTCTGATGCAATCGCCGCATTTTGTGCAGCGAGTGCTGTATCAATCGCTGCCATCATAAAGAACTCTGTATTTTCAATGTTTTGCTTCATTTGTTCTTGAATCGCTTCAGATTGTGATGTCATCATTCGATTCATATCTGCACAAAAGACAAATAAATGTGGATTATTTTCAACATAAAATTGTCCACTTACTTTTTTTAATTCATTTTTTAATGTTTCGTCAGTGACACTAATGATTGAGTATGCCTGATAGTAGCTTGATGTTGAAGCGGATTGTGCTGCTTCAACAATTGCTTTAATTTGTTCTTCATTGATTGGCTGGTCTTTAAACTTCCGAATTGAGCGATGATTTTTAATAAGTTGGATAACTTCATTCATTGTTTTAAACCTCCGTGATGTTTAAAAAATTATTGATTAGACTGTGTGAGATTGTGTAGTGCATCTGTCGTCTGTTCAATTTCACCGTGTAATATTTCGTTTTGTTTTGATTGTGCTTGGATTGTTGCACTAATCTCTTCAATCGAAGCGGATGATTGTTGAATCGTAGAAGAGAACTGTGTGACTGCCTCTTCAATTTTATTTGTATTTTGTTCAACCGTTTGAGACTTTTCATTTATATTAATAATTTTTGCAGTGAACAGATTCGTACCTTTTTGAAATTCTTCAAATAATTGCCCGTTATCGTGAATCATTTGAATATTGGAATGTAATGCTTCAGTAATTTGCTCCATTTGCAATTCAGCTTCGTTATTTGATTCTTTAATACGCTTTAAATTATTTGAGATGTCTATTGCCGTTTGATCCGTATTTTCTGCTAGTTTTCTAATTTCATCAGCAACAACCGCAAATCCTTTTCCGTGTTCTCCTGCCCGGGCTGCTTCAATTGATGCATTTAAAGCTAGTAGAGATGTTTGCGCATTGATTTCTTGAATCGCTTGTAAAGAATGGACAGATGATTCTACTGTCTCACTTAAATGATTAAAAGATTGTTTCACGTCTAATAAACTCTGTTGGAATCGTTGGATAAAATCAATTAACTCCTTCGATTGCTCATATCCTTTTTCAGCTTTTTCATTCGTTATTGATGTTAAGCTTTTAATATAATCCAACTCTTTCATCATATCATTGATCTCACTCAAAGTCCCACGAATATGCTCTTGAATCGTCGTCACAGCTTCAGCTTGGTATGTTGTGCCCGAAGCGATTTCTTGCATCGATTGATTCATTTCATAAATGGACTCATTATGCTCTTTTGAACGGCCTTTAATTAAGTCCATCGTTTTTTGAATAATATTCGCTTGCTCTTCAATCGCAGTTTTTTGTTCTTTTTCTTTTTCAAATTGTTCATTATATTTTAATTGAAGCTCTTCTAATTTATCGTTCGTCTGTTGGGCAATAAGTTGTTGACCGTATAAAATAATACTCGTAATGAAAAATATGAGTAAAGAAGTTGGATAGTCAAGCTGAAACGCTTCCCCATAATTCATAATGAATGATATAAGAAGGATTAAACTTACTGCGAAACTAAATATAAAAATGGCACGACTTAAATAAAGGGCACCGACGATTAATACGAAATAGATTAACCCGATGTTTTGTGGTGATGTACTTGAAAAAATGACGATATTGCCTACAATCGCTGCTAAACCGAATACACTAATATACGGAAATATGTACATCCCTTTTCTAAACTTCAATAATAAGCTAAGTAAAATGACAAGAACTGCTCCCCCGATTAGTATCGAAAGTATAACAAAAGTTTTCTGTCCAATTAAATAGGTTACCGCCGTACTTATGAGAGCTAAAACCATAATAATAACATTCATTAATTTATTCTTTTTGACGAGTGCATCCCATTTTATTTGTTCATTTGTTTGATTCATCTTCCCCTAAACCCCCAATGCATTTGTCGAAATATTATACATATTCTTATTTTAACATAACTTAATCTATGAAGAGACTATAATTATGTAGAAATTTGCCAAATTAATCGGATTTGGAATATCTTTCTTCTTTCTCATATTTTTAATATAATAAATATAATAAGAAAGGGTCGATAGCTGATGAAAACATTTAAATTAGTTTCATTAGAAATTTTAGAAAAAGATGGCGATGAGCTCGTCAATAAAGAGATTCCGTTAATCGATGGTTTAATTATTGATAATGAAGTTGATCGAAATCGTTGGTTAATTGAGGGGCTTATCTCAAAAGAATTTGAAAGTTATTTTATTGATAAAAAAGAACAGGGTCAAGATATGGTTATACAAGTTCGAATTACGAAAGAAGCTAATCCGAAAGCAACAGTTGTAGCTAAAGTTTTAAACGTCAATGAGATAGAAGATGATATCAACATTATTTTAAAAGGAAATATCGTGAACCGTGCCCGAGAGCAACTTGAGAATATGCTACAGGAATTAATTGAAGCGGGGTATCAAGGAGAATCTCTATTGACGAAATTTAAGGAAAAAAATCGAGAAAGTTTATTTTAATTATTTTTTCGCGATTATTTTTTGGAGGAGCTGTCCTAATTATTCGATATATTTCTTAAGAATAAAAGGATTTGTCCGATATTATACAGAACAGTACTTATATAACGACATTTTTCTTATGAATTGATAATATAGCCAGTCGGTTTATTAAATAGAAAGATTTGTCGGAAAAGAGAGAAATGAGGTCAGTCATCAATAAGTGTAATCAGCGACATTTCCGTAACGTAAAAGAAAATAGATCAGCGTCTACTAGGGGGAATAATCGTGTTAATAGCTGCAGATAATGTGAATTTACCAGTGCACCAATGGATTTTTGATCAAATGAGTGATAGCGTACTCTTTGTCAATCGAGAAGGAATGATTGTTGCAGCGAACGATGCAGCAGTTGAGCTTTTACAATTAGAAGAGAAGAAAAATAATTATTATGATGATTATTTAGATTTAAATGTCATTTCAAAGCCAAGCAGTCAAGAAATATTAATTCGTACGAAAAGAAAGCCTGAAAAATTAATATTAATGCGTAGTATTCAAATTGGGGAAAATTTATGTGTTATGCTTCGTGAAGGCGGGCTTCAAGCTGCACAAGAGACGATTAAATACTCATTAAATGAACTACTAAATGGACCATATGAAGGCATCATTATGCATGACCGGGGTAAAATTGTCGATTGTGACATCGCTTTTGCTACGATGACAGGCTACGAACGTTCAGAGCTCATTGGCAAACGAATATTAAGCTTTATCCACCCTAAAGATAAACGAAAAGTGATTAAAAGTATGTTCGATGACTTACATACCCCCTATACTGTACGCGGTTATCGAAAAGACGGTTCCCTTATTTACGTAGAATTTATTAACGATAAAGTTAAACATAGAAATGATGAATTTACCGTTGCGATTGTCAGAAATGTTACTGAAAGAGTGGAGAATGAAAAGCAAATTGAATTTATGGCTTATTATGATGAGTTAACCGATTTGCCGAATAAAAATTACTTTTTAAAAGTGTTAAAGGATGAAATAAACCATTCTCAATCGGAAAAATTTGCGGTACATTTTATTGATTTAGACTATTTTAAACATATTAACGACACATTCGGTTACCATTTCGGTGATAAATTACTTAAAGTATGTGCCGATCGGTTAAAAAATTTATTAGTCGATAATGTGTTCGTTGCCCGAATGACGGGGGATGAGTTTTTAATATTGCAGAGAAATATTCAAAGTGAAGATGATGCTAAGCAATATGCTAAAAAAATTATTAATATATTTAAACAGCCGTTTAATGTTTATCAAAATGACATTTATACTTCAATTAGTGTAGGGATAAGTATTTATCCAGATATGAGTAAAGATCCGAATGAGCTTATTAAACAAGCGGACTCTGCGATGTATGTCATTAAAAACGGAACGAGAAATGATTTTAAAGTGTTCAGACCTGCTTTTACAGAGGGAGTAAAGGAACGATTAACGTTAGAAAATGAGTTACATAAAGCGATTTTAGATAAAAACTTTGAGCTTTATTTTCAACCGCAAATCGATATTAAAACGAATAAAATTATCGGTCTTGAGGCGTTATGTCGATGGAATCATCCGGAAAGAGGGATAATATCTCCTGCGCAGTTCATTCCAATTGCAGAAAAAACAGGTCTCATCGTAGAGCTTGGAGATTGGGTATTAAGAGAAGCATGTAAACAAAATAAAGTGTGGCAAGACATGGGCTTACCGAAAGTAAATGTAAGCGTGAATTTATCAGCTAAGCAATTTATTCAACAAGATTTAGTGAAACAAATAAAAGCTATATTGGATGAAACGGGTCTTGAGCCACAATATTTAGAGTTAGAAATAACCGAGAGTATGGCGATGGCGAATGAACGTTATATTTTTGATACGTTGAGAGACTTGCAAACGTTGGGAGTTACCGTTGCTTTAGATGATTTCGGAACAGGTTATAGCTCACTAAAATATTTAAGTGAATTTCCGTTAAGCAAGTTAAAAATTGATCGTGTTTTCATACAAAATCGTACGGAACAAAACGTAGCAATTGTGAAAACGATCATACATCTTTCCCATTCTTTGAATCTACGAGTTAGCGCTGAAGGCGTTGAAAGGGAAGAGGACTTGAAATTTTTAAACAGTGAAAATTGTGATGAAGTACAGGGCTTTTATTTTAGTAAACCAGTTCCTGTTAAAAAAGTGAATCACCTATTTAGAAAATTTGCTTAAAAAAATCGCCCTTCAAACTTAAGAAGGGCGACTTTTTATATTTTTATTCTTCCTCATCGATTTCTACCGTTTGCTCCGATCTTGATAATTCCTCTTGTTGAATCGATAATATTTTTAAGACATCATTTTCTAAGCCGATAACATAGTCTGTTTTATAATGAATGACGGTCATTGTTTCTTCATCTTTTCGGATATGATAATTCGCGAAAACGGTCATAAGAACCTGATACTCTTCTTCATACACTTGCATTTCAATATCATTCACTTCAATATTAACGGCTCGAACAGATAATTGTCGATAATCTTCATACGGTCTTTTAATTTGTTCTTCACTACCGAGTAAAGAATAAGCGGTAAAATAATCTCTAACGTTTAACGTATCGTAGTAATAGTTAATTAAATAGTAGGCATCCTCTCTTAAAGCCGCCGAATCATAGCTTTCATAAATGTTAGGATCGCCATCAAAATTCAATTCTGAACCGTCCGCTTTATCCGACCACATTTGTAATCGTTCATAAGCTTGGGAAATTGGAATGCTAAAGCCAATTGTTCCTTCTGTTGTAGCTGCAGAATTGATGCCAATAATAGAACCTGTTTCTTTATGAATAAGCGGTCCACCACTATTACCTTTCGAAATATTAGCAGATACTTGGTATAAGTTGCTATATTCGTAACCACCGACTTCAAAGCTTCGGTTTTTCCCTGAAATAATTCCGTCTGTAAAAGTGTTTTGAAAACCGTGGGGACTACCAACAGCAATTATTTCATCACCAATATTCGGTTCTAAATCAACCTCAATATCTAAAGGCGTTCGATTTGATAGTTGAGGGACTCTAATTAAGGCAACATCTAAATTACTGCTAATTCCAATTAAAGCACCAGGGTAAGTATGGGCTTCAGATGTCTTTATAAAAATATTGTCTGCATTTCTTACAACGTGAGCGTTTGTTACGATATCACCTTTGTCATTGTAAATGAACCCAGAGCCGATACTTTCTCCAAACGGTCCAACAGCTTCAATTTGAACGACAAATTTTTGTGCTTCATGAATGATAGTTTGTAAATCCGTTTGTTCAACTCCAGAGTCATTTTCCACAACCTGGACGAGGGCTGAACCGTTTCCAATCGATTGCTTTTGCCAATAGTTATAATAAGTAAATACTCCAATAAGTGAACCAATTACAATAATAATCGTTAATGTAATCGGGATGATCCGTTTTTTCCGGTAGTACATTAAATTTTCACTCCTATTGCCCCTCTAAGTACCATGAAATTTTTTCTATATGAATGTCTAGACTTTCAATGTCATCATCTAAATTTGAATGTAAGTACTCAAATTTACCTGATTCTTCTGGGTATAATGTTTCAGGATATAAAAAGGTTTCATTTTCTAAAATGAGCTCATCCTCTTGATCGTATAGGGTATACTCTATTGAAACAGAGTAAATCGGCACAGTCGCGACACTTTTTACTTCACCGAGAACAGTAACCCCTTTGTCGTCTTTTTCTATATCAATATTTATAAGCTCAATAGCGTTTGTTTCGTTCGTTTCTTGCTCTAGCTCATATAAAGTTAATGCTTGTTGAGTACGTTGGTGCTGCTCTGTTTCAAAAGCGACCTTCTGCTTTTCAATCGTCGTTTTTAAGCTTTCAAGTCTTTCACTGTTAGGAACGTATTTTAACCCATCATTAACAATCGATAATGCCATCGAGAACTGGTTACTGTTCAACTCATCGTTAGCTGAATTAAATGAGTAATTTACAATTTGTTCGCGCATCGTTTCTGCTAATGTTTGCGCCTTGTCCGTATTGATTGACTCGACTCGCCATAAATACATTTTTAACTCTTCTAGGCTTGGTGTTTCCGAAAGCTGGTATTCAACTTGGGAAATTAATATATCATTTCTTTTATCATGTATTCTTGATAAGAGTCGATTCACAAGCTCACCATCATACTGGCTTAATTTATTTTCCGATTCATTAATTAATCTTAAAGCCTGTTGGTATGAGTGGTTTTCAATTAGATTATTGGTAGCATCTAGGTTTTGATTAATTTCCTCGATTAAAGAGAGAAATTCCAAACTACTAATTGCACCAGAAAAGTTACCTCGATACTTTAATGTTTCATTAAATTTCTCTTGTGCCTGTTCATATTCGCCATTTAAAGCATAATTGACCCCTTCCTCATAAGCATGAAGGGCCTTATCGTCCATATGCGTTAAATAAAAATGAAGCACAATGGAAACGATCATGAAAAACATTAGTGTTGAAATAGGAACGAGCCACCATTTATTAAAACTGCGTTCAGCTTTTTCACGTTCTTCAATATTATGAGGCAGTTCAGTACCACAGGAAACACAATATTTTTCGTTTTCGAGTGTTTTTATACCGCATTGTGGACAAAATGACATTTATATCACCTTTTAAACCGTAATTGTTTGATCAGTTGTTTTTGACGAAACGTTGACAAAATGAAAATTCATATAAAAAGTTATATTTTTAATCAAATCTTTGATAATATATAGGTAACAATAATAATTTGTTTCGTTAGCAAGGAGGGTAATCACATGATTGAAACAGTGATGGGTATTGTCTGTTTTGCAATTCTAATTGCATTTATCGGGTATTGTATTTTTGATAATGCGACCCATTAATTTTACTGCCATATATCTTCATCTTAATACATTTGACGAAAAAAAGTGTGAAAAAGTTTCATGTTTCACACTTTTTTCTTTTTGTCTCGATTATAAGGGTGAAGAGGGGGTGAGAACATGGCTAACGAAACGAAATTTAAAAGTCAATTGCAGTTAGTCTTTCACATTGGTGAAGGGGAAGATGGTCAAGCAATTCTTCGACGTAAAAACTTTAACAATGTTAAAGCAGAGGCAACAGCTGAACAGCTTTATGCCGTCAGCCAAAGCTTAGTCAATTTACAATCTTTCCCACTCATTAGTATTGTACGAAACGATTCATCGGAAATCAATGCTTATTAAATGAATTTAACAAAATAGGAAGAAAGGAGGATATTGATGACTAAACGACTAGAATTAAGATTTAGAAATGAAAGTGGGACAACGACAACGATTTCTCTTGACGATCCGATTGAGCCGGTTGACCCAGAAGTGGTGAAACAGGCAATGTTAGAAATCATTTCACAAGATGTTTTTAATTCTCCAGGTGGGTCCTTAGTAGAAATTGATCGTGCTCAAGTTGTGGAACGAACAGTTGATGTAATTGATTTAGACTAATTGATTTTAAAAGTGGCTCTATGGACAAGGAATATCCAAGAGCCACTTTTCATCTTTACGTACTGGAGGTGGTAAGATGGATTGGATGAGTTGGGTGCCAGATGTCGGCTTTCCGATTTTAGTGACGTTTTATTTGTTACACAGAATCGAAAAGCGGCTTGAGCAATTAAATGATTCCATTACACATCTGCCTGAATTGTTAAGAATACCTTAAAAGAAGCCTTGGATATAGGCTTCTTTTTGAATTTATCGCGTAAAAGAAATTTGGCTGAATGGGTAAATTATAAATTCTGAACGTCCGATAATTTCATTTTCAAAAATAAGTCCTAGACCGTTTCGACTATCTTTACTAATGCCTCGATTATCACCTATCACAAAATATTGATCTTCTGGTATTTCGATCGGTCCGAAATTGCCTGTTCCCATTTTTTGGTTGTCTGAAATATAATCCTCTTCAAGTAATTCACCATTTATAAAAATTTCATTATTAATCCCTTCAATTGTTTCATTCGGTAAGCCGACAACACGCTTGACATAATTTTTGTGAGGGTGTTGAATAATGACGATATCACCCCGGTCTGGTGAGTCGAATATGTATATCGCCTTATTGAAAATGACCCTTTCACCGTTATGTAAAGTAGGGTTCATACTCGTGCCTTCAACAATTGAAGTGGCGAACACAAAAGATCTGAGAAAAAACGCTAAAACAACAGCTATAATAATCGCTTTTGTCCATTCCCAAATTTCTTTTTTCAAAAAAATCTTCCTCTCGTCTCTCTCTTATTTATATCCTATCATAAAAATGAGAAATTAATTAAGTTTTAATAAAAAAGTTTGATATAATACCTAACTGGGTATTAAAAAAATAAATGATTGATTTATTATAGTTTATAAGACTTGCTAATTTAATATAAAAAGTTATCCTTACGCCCTTTTTAAAATAAGCAATGTATATAATATCTTTACATTTTTTATATTATTTAAACCGTCTAATTAAAAAATCTATTAAAAAAGAGGTGAGGTTTACTTGTCATCGTCTAATCGATTACGTGAATTAGAAAAAAGAATTGAAAAATTAAGGAGAAAAATGGTTCGTACGGCAAGTGAACAAGGGTTTACAAGTAATGAATCCATTCATTTATCACAAAAATTAGATGATTTGATCAGTGAATATTTAAATTTGAAATTAAAAAACAAAAGGATGCATTTATAACATCCCTTTGTTTAACGGTTTATAAACATTTCTAGTCTATCCAAGCCTTCCTTTAAAACATCCTGGTGATACGCATACGATAAACGCATATGTCCCTCTCCATATTTGGAAAATGCATCACCCGGAACTAAAGCTAATTTTGCCTCATTCACTAATGTTAAACAATAATTAAACGAGGAAATTGATTGCTCAGGAATTTTAGGAAAAACATAAAAAGCTCCATCTGGCATTTGAACATTTAGTCCCATTTGATTTAATCGTTTAATCACATAATCTTTACGCTTTTTATATTCTTCAACCATATGTAAAGAATCATCTTGACCAACTGTTAAAGCTTGAATCGCCGCATGCTGACTAATTGAGCTTGCGCAAGTGACACTATACTGGTGCACCTTAAGAACATGTTTTTGAATCGCTTCAGGTAACAATAAATAGCCTAAACGAAACCCTGTCATTGAATGAGATTTTGATAATCCTTGAATAATTAATGTTTGATCTCTAACATTAGAAAATTCACCGATTGAGTGATGTTTATTAGCGTAAGTAAGTTCACTATATATTTCATCAGCAAGTATGAAAATAGGTCGGTTAGCTAATAATCGACTAATTTCCTCAAGTTCACCACGGGATAATGTAACGCCTGTTGGATTAGACGGATAGGGGAGGATGACACATTTCGTCTTTTCGGTTATATACTTCTCAATTAAATTTGCCGTCAATTTAAAGCTGTTCTCTCGCGTATCGACATAGATCGGTCTTCCCCCAGCAAGCTTAATTAACGGTTCATAGCCAGGATAGACGGGTCCTGGCAAAATGACTTCATCTCCCTTTTCCAAAATCGTTCTTAAGGCGATATCGATAGCTTGTGATGCGCCGGTTGTAACGATTATTTCTTTAGCCGCATCGTACGTTAGATTATATTTTGTATGAACAAAATTTGCGATTGCTTCTCTTAACTCTAAAAGGCCAGCGTTCGGAGTATATGTCGTATAGTTTAAATCTAAAGCTTCTTTAGCCTTTTCCTTAACGTGGTTCGGTGTATGAAAATCAGGCTGTCCAATCGTTAAAGAAACGATATCATCGTGTCCATCGACAAGATTAAAAAACTTTCTAATACCCGAAATCTCTATTTCAGCGACATTCGGATTAATTAAATGTTCCAAATTAATCACCTTTTCAATTAAAATATTTCAATGAGTGTAATCATAAATAATATACCTATAATAAACGAATGAGTTGCTGGACGAGCGTGCCCATCTCCGTGACTTTCTGGAATAAGTTCTTTGTAAATTATAAATAGCATCGCGCCTGCTGCAAAAGCAAGTCCATATGAGACGAGATTTTCAAAAATATTAGTTAAGTAAAATCCTAATAATGCAGTTAGTACTTCAATTAAACCAGTTGCTGTTGCAATGAGTAACGCAACAAAACGGTTAATTTTTTGTCTAATTAAAAATAAGGCGACTAACAATCCTTCAGGAGCATTTTGGACACCTATTGCAATAGCGACGAGTGACCCGAGATCTTCTTGGCCACTAGCATAGCTGACTCCCATGGCTAAACCTTCAGGCAAATTGTGAAGGGTTAAAGCCGCAATTACGAGCATCGCTTTTTCATCAATAACAATTTTTTTATTATGTTTTTGCCAATGTATATGCGGTATAGTTTTTTCCAATACTGATAATGTAATAACACCGAGCACCAATCCGATGATTAAATGATTGAGCGAGCCGAAAGATAAAGCTTCTGGAATTAAACTTAACATCGCTGCAGCTAACATGACACCACCAGCAAAGGCTAATAAAATGTCATGCCATTTATGGGTTAATCGTTTAATAAAAAGAATTGGAAGGGCTCCAAGTCCTGTTGCTAATCCTGCTAGTAAACTGCCAATAAAAACGTCGGTCATGTTGCTTAATTCCTTTCATTACTTATCATTTTTAAAAAGGGAGGTTCGTCTATGTTTTGGGAAAATTTAATATCGTTATTTACATTAAATTTAATTAATATCGTTCTCTTTTTTATATTCATAACTTTAGTATACGTTATTATTAAACCATTAATAAAAAAATGGATCGAAAAAAGAAGTATTTCCACGATATCTTATTTTGTAACGATTGCGATTGTAAGCATGATTGTGATTATTTATTCCCACATCATGAATGGTCATATTGTAACAAATAGTGAATCGATAAAAAATTTAGTCGTTTCATTATGGATTGCTTTTGTTTTAGTTGGAATTGCTATTATGTTTAAACTCATAGCTCAAAGTTTAACACAGTTCATAAAAAACAAAAATATATAAAAAAATGATCTCGGATAATTGAGATCATTTTTTATTTAAAGATAATATTGTTAAAAATTATTTTGTATAGGCTTTTAAGTAGTCAATAATTGTATTCATTTCGTCTGATTGCGTTCCGCTAATAGAGTGAATGGCTTCTCCTTCTGGGGAGACGATGTAAAAGGAAACACCGTGGTTAACTTGATCAAATCCATCAACTTTAGATACTAATGATTTAAATGACCGAGCAGCAAAGCTTTCGATATGCTCTTGACTGTAGCCAGTAAGGAAGTCCCAATTGCTAAAGTCAGCGTCAAACAATTCACCGTACTCTTTTAAATCTTCTGGTCCATCTAATTCAGGATCGACGGAGAAAGAAATAAAACGGACGTCTAACCCCTCATCTGCAGCCATATCCTGTAGTTTAGACATATTAGCCGTCATTGGTGGGCATACTGTAACACAATTTGTAAATACGAAATTGGCCACCCAATATCCACCTTTTAAATCATCTAAAGAAACGGTTTCTTCATCTTGATTAATATATTCGAAATCTTCCACTTCAAAATTGAACTCAGGCTCAATATCTAGTGACTCATTATTACAAGCAACTAAAATACCGATTAAACTAATAAACATCATTAACGTCATTGCTTTAATAACTTGTTTTCTCAAGGTTATCAACTCCATGATCAATCTTTGCATTCATTGTATCACGATATTTTAAATATCGAACGCGAAGTACATGAAAGTTTTTAACAATTTATTGACAGAAAATAATGACGTAGGCCTAATGTTGTGGGGATTGAATATTGATATTAGGAATGCTACTACTACAAAAAAATAGCATAAAATATTTCAACTCAAATGTTTTAAAGTTAATAAGTTAATTTCAGGTCGGCATAAGAAGCGAAAGGGGAGCCGGGTTGTACCGATCCCTCTTGAAACAAATAAATTCAAGGGACGAGAGCCGAGCTCGTAATGACCTTCTACGTATTTTTCGCCTAATGCTGGGGTAACGATTGGGCCGATAAAAGGTAATTGAATTTGTCCGCCGTGGCTATGACCAGATAGTTGAACATCATAAGGGTATTGTTTTGTACGATCGGCAAAATCAGGCTCATGGCATAAAAGAATATTAAATAAATGTTCATAGCTCTCATCAATTAATGCATTTAAATCAGGCCTACCGAGCATGACATCGTCTAGTCCTGACAATGAAATCATATCGTTATCCTTTTCAACGAGGACGGTTTCATTTTTTAAAAGTCGAAACCCGCTATTTTCCATCACTTGTTTAATCGTTTGTGTTCCGTAACCACCATGATCATGATTCCCATAAATCCAATACTTTCCGTAGTCTGCATGTAGTCTAAATAATTCCTCAGTAATCTCCTCAAACTGCTTCTCAGCAATTAAAGAGGGGTCATCAGTTAAATCTCCAGTAAAAACGATCAGATCGAAATTCATTTTCTCAATTTGATTAATTAGTTTAATTAACTGTTCCCGATCGTAATGAAAGCCAAAATGTACGTCACTGAATTGCAAAATTTTAAAATCGTTAAAACTTTCTGGAATACGATGGGATTCAATTTCTTTTTCAATTATATTTAACCATTTCGGTTCAATCTCACGCGCATAATAATAGCCACCGTAAGCAAGCCCGATTGTTGAGAGGGTTCCAAACGTAAATTTTTTTAAAAAAGACCTTCTTGTCATTTTGCTCATCCATTTCATCCTCATTTGACTCGTTACTTAGACATTATAGCATGGTCTTTTTAATTTTTGTATGTCATAATATATGTAAAATGAATAACCATTCATTAATTAATAGGGGGCTGGAGTATGAAAGATGAGGTCGTAATTATTACAGGCGGTTCAAGTGGTATGGGGAAATATATGGCGAAAAACTTTGCTGAAAAAGGGGCTAAAGTCGTCATAACTGGACGTAATGAAGAACGGTTAAATGAAGCGAGGAAAGAAATATTAGCAAATAGAGATTTAATAGTCCATCCGTTTGTAATGGATGTTAGAGAGCCTGAGCAAGTGAAAGCTTTGGTTGAGGAAACGGTTTTAAAATTTGGCACTATCGATTCATTAGTTAATAATGCAGCGGGTAATTTTATCGTTCCAGCTGAAAAGTTGTCCATTAATGGGTGGAATGCAGTGATTGACATCGTATTAAACGGAACTTTTTATTGTAGTCACGCTGTCGGTAACTACTGGATTGAAAACGGTAAGAAAGGGAATATTTTAAATATGGTTGCTACATACGCTTGGGATGCAGGGCCAGGCGTTGTTCATTCAGCGGCAGCAAAGGCGGGTGTATTATCTTTAACTAGAACGTTAGCGGTTGAATGGGGAAGAAAATACAACATACGAGTCAATGCGATTGCACCTGGTCCGATTGATCGTACTGGTGGGGCGGAAAAGCTTTGGGAATCCGAGGAGGCGGCAAAAAGAACCATTCAGTCGATTCCTTTAGGGCGTCTTGGAGAACCAGAAGAAATAGCTGACTTAGCTTATTTTATATTAAATGATGCGAAGTTTATGAATGGAGAAGTCGTTACTTTAGATGGGGGACAGTGGTTGAATCAATATCCTTTTTAAAAATTGATTGTGCCTTTTTATCATAAACATAATAAAAACACATCGGAATTCGTTTTCAGATTTCTAATGTGTTTTTGTTTTGACTCATGCCCAAATTCTAATAGGGAAAACATATTAAGTTTTCGTGTCTCAAATTACACTAATACGACATAAAATAATATAGCGAAGAAATGAAATAAACTTCCTAAAATCACAAACAAATGCCATATTGCGTGATGGTAACGAAATCCTCTCCACATGTAAAAGATTGTGCCAATGGAATAAAGGACACCACCAATAATTAAATAAATTAATCCGGCTAATTCCATTTGTTGTGATAATGGCTTCCATGCGAAAATAATGAGCCAACCTAATAAAATGTAAAGTAATGTTGAAACGATGACGAAACGATTGGTGAAAAACACTTTAAATACAATCCCGAGTATAGCAACGCCCCAGACAATTCCGAATAAGGTCCAGCCAATCGGTCCTCTTAAAAGAACGAGTAAAATCGGTGTATATGTTCCTGCAATGAATAAATAAATCGCAGAATGATCTAAAAATAAAAATATATTTTTTGCTTTTCCTTTAGGTAAGCTATGGACAATTGTCGAGGCTAAATACATGAGTAACATCGTTGTCCCAAAAATTGTGACACTCACGATGTGCCATGCATCGCCGTTTAACGCAGCAAAAACAATTAAGATGACTAAAGCAGCGATACTAAGTATTACACCGAATCCGTGGGTAATTGCATTCGCTCGCTCTTCATTTTTTGTATATTGAAATGGCAAGATGAGTACCTCTTTTCTTCTGTTATTATTATTAGCATACACTAAAAATGAATTTAAAGAAATTGTGTAGGTCATTATTTATTTGCTTTATTTTGTGGTAAAATAATCTATGGGGAATGCTCCTACATCATGTAAGGAGGAAAAGATATGATAAATTTAACGGATTTAAGAATAGAATCGACTAAAGTGAGTGAACTTATGGTTGATTCAGAGAAAGTAATCCACGTTCAATTACAAAACCCTCTAGAACATGCACTACTCGTCCTAACTAAAACGGGATACAATGCGATACCAGTATTAGATTTACGGAGTCAATTTTGTGGAATTGTTAGTAAATCAAGCATCATCGAAGAAATGTTCGGTGTAGAAAGTATTGAAGTTGATCGACTCCACGAATTAAAAGTAGAAGATGTCATGAACAAAGATATCCCGACATTAACAGAAGATGATACATTAGAAAAAGCATTACATGTCTTAATCGATTTTAACTTTGCTTGTGTCGTTGACGAAAATCATAAAATGAAGGGCATTTTAACCCGTAGAGAAATTTTAAAGCAACTTAGAAATCATTTTTATCGACAACAAAAAGAAAAATAATTAACAAACATAGTTGGAGGCTACTCACATGACAATGATGGATGCGAATGAAATTATTCAATTTATTTCAAATGCAAAAAAGAAAACACCTGTTAAAGTTTACATTAAAGGTACGGGAATAAAGAACTTAGCATTTAATAGTGAGCTAAAAACTTTTTTACAAGAAGATACAGGAGTTATTTTCGGTGAATGGGATATTGTCAAAGCTGATTTAGACAAATTTAATGAAACAATAGAAGATTACGTAATCGAAAATGACCGACGAAATTCCGCGATCCCTTTATTAGATTTAAAAGGGATTAATGCACGAATTGAGCCTGGAGCGATTATTCGTGACCAAGTTGAAATTGGTGATGGCGTCGTAATTATGATGGGAGCATCCATCAATATTGGGGCTGTTGTTGGGGAAGGCACGATGATTGATATGAACGCCGTTTTAGGTGGGCGAGCGACCGTCGGAAAAAACTGTCACATCGGAGCAGGAAGTGTTCTTGCTGGAGTGATTGAGCCACCATCAGCACAACCAGTCATCATTGAGGATGATGTTGTGATTGGTGCAAATGTCGTCGTTCTTGAAGGCGTCACGGTTGGAAAAGGGGCTGTTGTCGCAGCTGGAGCGATTGTTACAGAAGATGTTCCACCAAACACCGTCGTAGCGGGAACACCTGCTAAAGTGATTAAAGAAATTGATGATAAGACGCGGGCTAAAACCGAAATCAAACACGAACTTAGAAAATTAAACGATTAAGTTAGAAGCGGAATTCACGGAGTTCCGCTTTTTTTAATATTTAAATACGATTTATTTTGTTAGAATAAATGCAATTAGTTTTTTTATGGAGGACGTTTATATGGAGTTTAATTGGTTAGAAATTAGAAGAGACTTACACCAAATACCGGAAATCGGTTTTAAAGAATATAAAACACAACAATATTTATTAAACTTTCTAAATAAGTTGCCCCAGGATAATTTAACGATCGAAAAGTGGAAAACGGGTTTGTTCGTTTTTGTAAAAGGTACAGAAGGGTCAAAAACGATTGCTTATCGGACGGATATTGACGGCTTACCGATCAAAGAGGAGACTGATTTACCTTTTGAATCTAAACACGATGGATTCATGCATGCTTGTGGTCACGATATTCATATGACGATTGCCCTTGGAACATTAACAAATCTCGTTCACAACCGAATAAAAGACAATACATTATTTTTATTTCAACCAGCGGAAGAAGGGCCTGGTGGGGCAAAGCCGATGCTAGAAAGCGAGTTAATGAAAAAATATAATCCTGATTGTATTTTTGCTTTACATATTGATCCAAAGTTGCCTGTTGGAACGGTTTCAAGTAAGCCAGGAGTACTCTTTGCTAACACGAGTGAGTTATTTATTGATTTTCACGGAAAAGGGGGACATGCAGCTTACCCTCATGAAACGAAAGACATGATTATGGCTGCAAGTGCTTTTAATATGCAGCTCCAACAAATTGTCTCTAGATTCACAAGTCCGCTCGATCAAGTTGTTGTCACATTAGGAAAAATGACAGCGGGGACTGTTCAAAATATCATTGCTGAACATGCTAGAGTTGAAGGGACGATCCGAACGATGAATCCCGAATCTATTGAAACAGTGAAACAATCAATTATCCAGCTGTTAAAAGGGATTGAAATTAGATACGATTGTCAAACTGAAGTCGATTTCGGTGCAAATTATTATATGGTTGATAATGATGAACGTTATGTCAACCAATTTAGAAAAGCGATTGAGGGGACTTCCATTCAGTATGTTGAAGCACCTGAAGCAATGACGGGCGAGGATTTCGGTTACATGTTGAAGGAGTATCCAGGTTTTATGTTTTGGCTCGGAGCAGAAAGTGAATACGGACTACATCATAGTAAAATCAATCCAGATGAAAGAGCGATTGAAGTAGGAATAGAAGCGGTATTACGTATGTTTCGCTCATTTTAACATTTAGGCAGGGGAAGATCATGGATAAAAAACTTATCAAAGAGATTGAACAAGCTGTCGGGGAAGTTAAAGAAATAAAATTACTACCCGAGCAAGGCTGTACGTCCGAAGTTCGAAAAGTGATTACGGAAAAGGGGACGTACCTTCTAAAAAGTGCCACCGTTTTGCGTTATCGAGAATGGTTACAAGATGAAGCACAAGTTTTAAAAAAGTTAAAAGAAGAACAATTTGAACTCGTACCAAAATTTTATGGATTCTTTGAAGGGGAATTGACAAGTCATTTGTTAATGTCCTATGAAGATGGAGAGACGTTAACAGCTGCCCTTCAAAAAGCGACATCACCTTCAGAAAAAGAAGTATTAATTCAAAGCTTTGGTGAGTTCATTCAACAATTACACGAAACGAAGCTAGTACATTCTTTTAAGCGTGAAATCGATTGGTTAGACGAACAACTAGCCGTCGCTGAAAAATATTTTTATGAAGGTGGTACGGACGGAAATATTAACTTACTAGAAAAAATAAAAGCAAATAGGCCAGATAAAATGGACAAAGCATTAATTCACGGTGATTGTACAACAGATAATGTACTAGTCGTTAACAATAAAGCATCATTATTTATCGACGTTGCAGGAATGACGATTGGTGATCCAAGATATGATATAGCTTTAGCAATCCGTAAATTTTATAACGATGAGGTTTTATTAGATGCCTTTTATGAAGGCTATAAAAAATACAAAATATCAAAGGAAGAATTCGATTATTTCAATCATGGATTATACGAATTTTTCTAATTGAAATAGAAATAAAAGGATGAGGTTGGGACAAAACAAATATGGCCCAACCTCATTTCTTTATTCACTTAATTTGTGAATTTATAAAATTGTAATTGAGCATCTATCTACAAAAGCTTGTCCTTGTAGTAATAGGTCACTTATAAGTTTAAA
>CALKAL010000037.1 GCA_937983065.1 uncultured Bacillaceae bacterium
GAGTGGCGTCGTGATTTCCATCAGCATCCCGAGCTTGGGTTTGAGGAGGAGCGTACATCGCAAATTGTAGCGGATTATCTTGAGTCGCTCGGGTTAGAGGTTGAGCGCATTGCAAAAACTGGGGTTGTTGGGCTTTTAAAAGGTGAGAGTCCGGGTCCAACTGTCGGGCTTCGTGCGGATATGGATGCGCTTCCGATTCATGATCAAAAAGAGGATGTGCCTTATCGTTCAACGGTAGATGGAAAAATGCATGCGTGTGGTCATGATGCGCATACGACGATGTTAATGGGCGCGGCAACAATTTTATCAAAGCAACCGTTAAAGAGAGGAAACATAAAGTTTATTTTTCAGCCTGCTGAGGAAACGGAAGGTGGGGCTGAGTCGATGATTAGAGAGGGTTGTTTAGAAAATCCGAAAGTGGACGTCATGGCCGGGCTTCATGTCGATAGTCGGATTGATACGGGAAGTATAACAGTCACTGAAGGAAGTATCGGTTGTGCTTCCACGGATTATCTTGAAATTGAAGTCATCGGTAAAGGCGGACATGCAGCTCATCCTCATCAGACCGTCGATTCGATTGCGGTTGCTGGAGAGGTAATTACTTCTCTGCAACAAATTGTTAGTCGGCAAATTGCTCCGATTGAATCCGCCGTGGTTACATTAGGGACGATTGAAGGCGGGACTATTAATAATGTTATTGCTCCAAGTGTAAAAATGACTGGTACTGTTAGAACTTTAAATCCAGAGATTAGAAAAATGATGCCTGAGAAGATCGAGCAGGTCGTTAAAGGAGTGACATCGGCATTTGGCGCTGATTATAATTTAATTTACGATCCTGGTTTTCCTTCAATTATTAATGATTTAAGCTTACGAGATATGGTTGAAGAGGTTGCTGATATCGTATTAGGTGAGGGTCATCGCTCAAGGCAGAAGCCGTCTTTAGGTGGCGAGGATTTTGCTTATTATACGCAAGAGGTTCCGTCGATATTTTTCAGGCTAGGTGTTGGCAATGATGAGATGGTGCGTTATCCTGGTCATCATCCTAAATTTGATATTGATGAAAATGCTTTACCTTATGGCTCGGCGATGTTAGCCAAGTTTGCAACTTACTATATTGAGCATCATTAAAAATAAAAAAGCGCGGAATCTTATGATAAATTCCGCGCATTATCTCCACTAATTGTCCCCATTAATGACATTTCAGCGTTCATGTCAACTAAAAATAATACAATGGTAGAATCTTTCTGTACTTTAATCGATGGTAACGGATTTTCTGTATTTGTGATTGCGCCAAACTTTGTTACTTTCTGATTACTGACTGAAATTTCGCCGTCCATGACATAAATAAAAGGTTGATAATCATTATATGTTGGGATCGTTAGTTCATCCCCTGCTTTAGGGTGAGCATCATAAATAAATACATTTTGCCTTACGAAAAGGGGTGCTTCACTATTTTCAGGTCCGACCATCAAATACCAGTCCCGATTTTGTGTTGGTTTTTCATGAAATTGAATGTCTGGCTTTAAATCCGTTTCCCGCGGTCTGACGAAAATTTGTAACATCTCCACATGGTCGTTACTCACTTTTTCTTCGTGCCAAAAGCTTTCCCCTGCGTTCATCATCATGAGGTTTCCAGGTGTAACGGCGACTTCGAGTCCAGCTGAATCTCGATGATACATCGTTCCGTGCCAAACATAGCTTAAAATTTCATCATTAACATGTTCGTGCATTTTAACGGTTAACCCTTTTTGCATCACCGCATGGTCAATGTAGCTTAACGGACCGAATGCGGTATCGGTAGCATTCTCGCCTAAAATTGCCCCTGTTTGAACGCGTGTAATTGAAAAGGGGCCTTTAAAGGGTTGTTTATGTTGGTTAAGGGATAATGTTTTTAACATATCATTTTCTCCTAACATCGTTTCTATCCTTAGTTTAACAGAGGACTTCGGTAAATAATTGTTTGGTGCTTACTATTTAGTTTGTATGTTTAGTTAAGATGCTAATTAAGTCGTAATGATAGAAGCGACGATTTCTTTTTCGATCATCTGGATAAATCATATTTAATTCAACTAATTCATTTATGCTTTTTCGAATTGTCGGTTTTGCTAAATCTGTCATTTGTTCAATTTGTGATACTTTAGAAATTGGGTATTTAAAAAATGTTGTCCACACTGTTTTGGTCGATTGTTTTGATAGATTTTTTAATCCCTCTATAAAGAGTTGTTCAGCTCTTATAAGTTTATCATGTTGGTTTTCGGTCATTTTAATCATTGCGTCGAGGAAAAATAATATCCAGCTTTTCCAATCGGGTTCTTTTTTTCCTATCCCTCTAACACCATTCAATAAAGAATAATACTTAAATCTTTCCCTTTCTAATTCTTCACTTAAGAAAAAAATCGGCGAATCAATGAGTTTCGTTTGTAGCATATATAAAATGATAAGAATTCGTCCTAACCGCCCGTTACCATCTAAGAAGGGGTGGATTGATTCAAATTGTGCATGAACGATTGCCGTTTTAATAAGTGGGTGTAGATCGTCGGTATTTTCTTGTTTGTATGGGTGACCGTTAATGTAGTGTTCTAGATTTGTCATGTACTCATCCATTTTATGAGGTTCTGGCGGGATGTATGATGCATCTTTTATATTGTTAGTTGGTCCTATATAATTTTGTATTTTTCGATATTGTCCTGCTGAACTCGTTGATCCACGTGCTCCTTCCATTAAAATTTTGTGTATTTCTCTTATGAGTCTCTCAGTTAATGGGTAGCCTGATTGAATCATGTCTACACCATAATTTAATGCCATTTCATAATTACGCACCTCAGTTTTTTCCCAGCTATCGTTTTCTTCAATGTCATCTTCAAGCATTTCACTAAATGTAATTTGAGTTCCTTCAATTCTTGTAGACTGCACTGATTCGTGTAGTGTAAGCAATCGAATTAAAGATTCATTAACTACGGAATGTTTTATTTTTTGTTTTAATGCTTCTAAATTAACATTAGCTTCAATCGTTTTTTTATAAAAATGTAATTCAGTCTCAGGATCAAATTTAATTGGAAGCATTTGTAAGTCATAAGGTTTCAACATATTTATCACGCACCATTTATTATATTAATTAATATCATTATATACTAAACTGGTGATATGATACTATTAACGATATTTTATTATCCAAAAATATCGTTAATAGCGGCCAGATTTAAATTTTTATCATTATGTTACAATTTAAATAAATATTTAAAAGGCGAAAGGGGCGGATTTGATTACTAATTCAATGTACGAAAAAGTTATTAAATGAATTAAAAGTGGAGCCTGAAACAGATGTCAAAGAAGTGAATCCTCTTTTTGGCTGGAGCCACTTTTTTATATATTTATCTACATTTTTTAGCTTGTTTTTTAACATCATTGGTTCATTCATTGAAATCAATTTCTCGCATGAATATCGTACCCTCCGTGGCAGTGCTCTTAAGATATTTATTCAATCTCTCTTTGGTGATGTCCTTCAATTTTAAGCTCTCATAATACCCCTTCCACATACGACGTGATAAAATAGTATCATCATAATGAAATTGGTGCGGATAAAATGAAGTCAAGTTTAAAAACAACATATTTATTATTACTATTTGTCATGATGGCATGGGGGTTTAATGTCTCGGCCATTAGTGTTTTAGTTAGTGAGATTGAGCCAGTGCTCTTGACATCGATTCGGGTGTTTATGGCTGGTATTGTCGTACTTATTATTACTCGAGTTTTAAAGATTTTTAGAATTCCTACGAAAGCGGAAATGAAAATTATTTTATATATAGCTATCTTTAATGTAATTATCCATCATTTATTTTTAGCATTAGGGTTAAGTTATACGTCGGGAATAAATGCGGGAGCTATTTTAGGTTTTGGGCCAGTTTTAACGATGATCATGTCGGTAATATTTTTGAAAAATCGAATGACGCCGCTTAGAATAACTGGTTTTTTCATTGGGTTTTTAGGTGTGTTTATTGCAACTTCGTTAAGTCATGGGTTATCTATTAATCTCTCAGTGGGTGATTTATTTATATTCATCTGTATTTTAGCTCAAGCTTACAGTTTTATTTTAATTAGTAAAATGCAGCCTTCCCTCGATACGCGACTTTTAACAGGGTATATGATGATTATTGGTTCGGCCGTTATTTTTATATTTAATTTGTTTACGAAACCGAATTTTAGTGAGCTTACGAAGCTAGTTGAGCCAAAGTTATTACTCGTGTTCATATTTAGTGCGGTCGTTTGCACGGCGTTAGGCCATATGATTTATAATAATGCGATTAAAAAAGTCGGAGCGGCTGAATCGGCAATTTTCATTAACTTGAATACGTTTTTTGCAGTGATTGGTGCGAGTTTATTTTTAGGTGAGGCGATTAAGCTGGTCCACGTTATTGGATTACTCTTTATTTTACTCGGTGTTTTTGTCGGAACGGGTGCGCTTGAGGAATGGATCAAGCGGAGAAGTCGGGTTGGATAAAGTGGTGCGTATTGAGTGCAGGATTATTTTTGTGAATTACAAATTAATGGAGGAAGTTGTCTAATATTGGCTGTCAAACATGCTTTTAGTCGATTATTTAGTCATATTTTGAACTTTTTATGACTTAAACTATTTACAAGTTCAAAAAGCTATGATATATTCTTAATCAAATATAAAAATATCTCTCGGAGAATATGGAGAAGAGAATGAAATGAAAGCCCTTACCTCAAGGG
>CALKAL010000038.1 GCA_937983065.1 uncultured Bacillaceae bacterium
ACAACACTTTCAATTTCAACGAGTTGTTTTAAAAAAGCTAACAGTTCATCTTTATTTACTTGAAACATGGCATAAACCCCCTAACGAAACCCTTTTAATAAAAGTATACGTTCTCTTTTGAAATTGGGGAAGTATTATATTGCGTAAAAAAGGATAGATGAACGCGCTAAACTTTCATCTATCCTTAATTAAGTCTTAACATATAATCACTAAAATAGCGGTTGTTCTTCATCTGTAAGTTCTATGTAATAGGGTACAATCGCTATGAACACGATAAAGAATAGAGTTCCTAAAAATAGTGACCAATAAAAACTATAGATTCTAATAAAAATTAATAAAAACGCAGCAACTACACCAATAGCACCAATTTTCCATCCACTATGAGTAGTTATATATTGAAAATTCCCACACTGCGGGCACTTTTTACGTCTGGAAAATATCGATAGCTCTTTCCACTTAAATTGATAGCTACAAGTCGAACACTCAGGTAATTTCATACGAGCAACACTCCAAATTATTGTTAATTCCATTTTATCACAAAATTCCGTTAACTATAAACCCCTTCACATTAAAAAACAGACAAATGATAGCCTCAGCTCACATTCGTCTGTTCATAGTTACACCTGTTTTTTTAAATCAAATAAAATAGCACAATTAATAAGTATCCAAATAACGCTAATAAGATAGACCCGATCAATGTTACGACAAAGGGTTTGAGTCCTTCTGTTTTAAAATATTTAAAATTCACTTTAAGACCTAGTCCCGCCATCGCCATCGCAATTAACAAATACGCTATCGTTACAATGACGTCAGAAATAGACTCGGAAACGATGCCTAAGCTATTAAAGCCACTGACGAGTAGAAACCCGACAATAAACCACGGAAATACAATTGTTCCATTCGTTTCATTTTGATCTTCGTCAGACTTTTTCCGTCTTGATACGATATAACCGACAAGTAAGGCAACGGGTACAAGTAAGGCAACCCGGCTCAGCTTCGTTATAACAGCCATTTCTACAGCTGCATTTCCACCAGCATTCGCCGCCGCTACGACGTGAGCTACTTCATGTAACGTCCCTCCAGCGAAAATCCCGAATAATTCAGGCGTTAAATTTAATAATGAATATAAAAACGTATACGCAAGGGTAAATGCTGTACCTAGTAAAGCGATAATCGCAACACTGATGGCAATTTCATTTTGGTTCGCTCTAATTTGAGGAGCAATCGCTACAATCGCTGAAGCTCCACATATCGCTGTTCCACTTGCTGTTAATAAGCCGATATTTTCATTAACGCCAAAGCTTTTTGCTAAAAAATAGACGATAATAAAGGCAAAAGCTAAATTTAATAGAGCTATAATAAATACACTAAGTCCCGCGTGATATAAATCAACTAAGTTCAAGCTCATTCCGAGTAAAACAATCCCGAAACGAAGCAGTTTTTTACTTGAAAATTGAATGCCTGAATCATATTGTTCTTTAACACCAACTGTTGCTTTTACAATCATTCCTAATATAATTGCAACGACGAGATGCCCCATAATCGATAAAAAGGGAAGTTCAGCAAGTCCTTTGGCAACGAGTGCGATGACGAACGTTATGACTAATCCAATCGTGAAGTTTTTATTAATTCGTTTTATAGTCATCTAAGCACTTCCTTATATGTCACTCACCTTTAACTTTACCGAACGATTCATTATTAGTAAAATATATATTAATTATAATAACGATAAGTTTTTCTTATTAGAAAGGGGAAGGCTATTGAATTTCGACGCTTTAAAAACATTCGTTACGTTAGCTGAAGTGAAACATTTTACGAAAACTGCGGAAATATTAGCGATGTCCCAACCGAATGTTAGTCTTCATATAAAAAATTTAGAAAATGAACTACAGAGTAAGCTATTTACTCGCACTCCTAAAAACTTGCACCTGACATCTACAGGGGAGCTACTTTATGAGCGGGCGAAACAAATTATTTCAATAACAGAAAAAACAAAACAAGATATTTTAGATCATCACCATACCGTCAAAGGAACGATTAAAATTGGCGCCAGTTTTACAATTGGGGAATATTTAATCCCTTCTCTCATTTACGATGTACAACAAAAGTACCCCGACCTTGAAATACAAGTCATTATCGGAAATACTGAGGAAATCGTTAACCACGTGAAGCTTTTTGAAGTGGATTTAGGACTGATAGAAGGACAAACGAACGATAAGGAAGTTAAAACATTAGCATTTATGGAGGATGAATTACTGATTGTTGCCTCTCCAGATCACCCAATTACGAATAAAAAATCCGTATCAATTAGTGATCTGCAAAATCAAACGTGGATTCGACGAGAAACGGGTTCAGGAACACGGGAATATTTAGAGCATGTCATTCGTTCTAATGGATTAAAGGTGAATTCCTTTTTAACAATCAGTAGTAACCAAGGGGTAAAAGAGCTTATTATGAGGGATATGGGTCTTTCCCTTTTATCTTATAGTGTGGTTAAAAGGGAAGTGGAGCTTGGCTTGCTATCTGTCATTCCTCTAGATGAACAATCCTTTACACGAGCTTTTTCATACGTCTACTTGCCAATGATGACGGATAAGCGGAATGTTCAAGCTTTTATTAACGCCATTCAACACCGGTATACAACGTTATGAATTAGTGAAATAAGGGCGAAAATAGCCTAATGTCCTTATAGATTTTGGCTTACTAAATTTTCAGGGAGAAGTAACTTTACTAGAGATACGTTTTTCATCGAATAAGTATTAAAGATTCCCAAATAATAAAATCTGCATCCTAATATAAACAGTTTGGGATGCAGATTTTTTACAAATAACACCTCGTTCGAAAAGCACACGTTCCAAAAATATTCTCTAATCTTCATGATTTCATAGACATAGCCAGTTGCATGACTAAACGGACGGGCGTTGCTGGGTTTTCCATTTGATTAACATCTCCAACGAAAAACATATCTTTTTCGGGATAATAAAATGCTAAGGAACCCGTTGAACCAGAGTGGCCGATTAATTCACCTTTCCCCATAAAAAGCGTTGCAAGGCCATTCAGGGGAATTCTCATATAGCCAGCCCCGTAATGAATTGGGAGCATCGCAGCTTGCAATCTATTGTTTACTTTTAATTCTTGAAAAATAGTGTTATCAAATAAATTTCCTTTAAAGAAAGCTTTAATAAAAATCATTAATTCACGTGCTGTAGAAACAGAACCGCCACTTGCACGAAGACTTTTAATTAAATTCGGACGGTTAAAGGCGGTATCCTTATAATAAATATTCGGGATAAAATCATCATCTACTGGTAAATATGTATTTTCAAGCCCTAAAGGATCAAAAATTAATTGCTTGAACACTTCTTCCAAAGGTAAATGAGTGACGTTTTCAATTATTTTTCCGAGAAGCTCGAAGTTTATATTTGCGTAATGGGCTCTTTTTCCTTGGCCAGGTGCAAAGTGTGGTTTGATCTCCCGCGTCTTGATTATCGTTTCATTAAAATCAATGTGCATATCGTCATAAAGTGCACGTACTTTTGCCTTGCTGCTACCCTCTTCAATGACATCCCTCAATCCACTTGTATGAAACAAAAGGTGCGCGATTGTCAGTCTATTAGAATACTCTTCACCGTTGTAAACATGAAGGCCCGTTAATGTTTCTTCTTTTATATATTTTGCAATTTCATCATCGAGTGACAGTTTTCCCTGATCTCTCAAAATAAAAATACAGGTAGTTGTGAACAGCTTTGTAATACTCGCGATAAAGAACGGTGTATCTACACTTTTGCCCCCGTACTCAAAACTGTATGAAACATCACCATTTGAATTTTCTACGAGAAGAACCGATTCATGTATTTGTTTTTTCTTTGTAACGTTTCCGAAAATTTTTTCGAATTTATGTTTTTGACCTTCCATATAACTACCTCTCTCATCCCCTGAAACCTTTCTATAAAATCAATTTCTCGGTGCCTGACGAAGGTTTATATAGGCAAATTTTAGTTAGGTTTAGTGTATCATAATTTTCTAAATTTTATATCATTTTTTCTCTAATTTTGTCTAGTCGCGTTGATTAAAAAATAAAAATCTGTATCCATAACGTGTCGTACATTACAGGATACAGATTTTATAGAATTTATATAAACAACAATTCGTCTAGATCAAGGATTTTAATTGTCCGCTTCGGTTTTTGCTCTATTAAACCTTGTTCCTCAAATTCAGTTAGCTTTCGACTAATCGTCTCAGGAGTTGTACCTAGATAAGAGGCTAAATCTTTCTTACTCATCGGTAGTACGAACTCTGGATTGTCTTCATCTTCTGCACATTCAGCTAAAAAGAGGGCTAAACGGGTCTCAACTTTTTCTGTTGCAAAACGGGTTGTTTGAGTTTCAGATTCGTCAAGCCGATGGGAAAACTCGGTCAATATTTTTAGTGCGATCGTTGGATACGTTAATAGAAACTGTTGTAAATCCGTCCGTTTAATCATACAAACCTTCGTATCCATAAGGGCCTCCGCATACGCTTCATGGGTTGATTCTTTAAATAAAGCAAGTTCCCCGGTGAAATCCCCTGGGCTCAGCACACGTAACATCTGCTCTTTCCCTGTTTCAGAAAGGCGGTAAATTTTTATTTTCCCATGATTAACGATATAAAGAGAATCGGATTCATCCCCCGCATGGTAAATAATTTCACCTTTTTTATAGGGGACCGACCTAACCCGCTCCATCACTTTTTTCATTTGGTCTTTCTCTAAATGATTAAAAATAGGAACGAGGGACACACAATAATGTTCACTACCCTCATGGACGTGGCCTTGTTCTTCTCCCATCAAATACCCTCCAATACTTTTAAATATATATTATCACGAGTTGGTTAAGCAGGCTGCCACATAGACTTTCGTTTCCCTTTAAATTTAATCAATCGCATCGCATTTAATATGACGATTAACACACTCGCTTCATGAATAAACATCCCTGTTGCCAAATGAACCTTGCCAATCATCACTCCGATTAATAATAGAAATACCGTTCCTACCGCTAGAAAAATATTTTGCTTCATATTTTTAATCGTTTCTTTTGATAAAGCATAAGCGTGGGAAAATTGACTTAGTTGATCTGCCATTAAAACGACATCTGCTGTTTCCATTGAGACGTCAGTTCCGCCTTCACCCATTGCAAGTCCGATATGAGCTGTAGCAATCGCAGGTGCATCATTAATTCCATCTCCAGCCATGGCAACAATATGCCCTTCAGCTTTTAACTGTTTAATGTGAGCTACTTTATCTTCTGGTAACAGCTCAGCATAATATTCATCAAGACCGAGTTGATCTGAAACAAGTTTTGCCGTATGTTTATTATCTCCTGTAAGCATAATCATTTTTTTAATGCCTCGATCTCTTAGTTCGGCAATAGCTTCTTTTGCATCTTCTCGGATTTGGTCCATGATTGAAATGATTCCAGCTATCTTTCCATTCATCGCAACGAAAATAGCTGTGTTACCTAATTTTTCGCGGCTTGAAGCATGACTTTCAATATTTTCTTGAATAGTGATTCCTTCGTCGTTCATTAAGCTTCGATTGCCGATAACGAAAGTATGATTTTCGATTTTTCCTTTTAATCCGTTCCCTTTTACTATTTCCACATGCTCAGGGCTAACATCGATATTTAATTGCCGAGCGTTTGCCTCTTTAACAATCGTCTTGCCTAAATGATGCTCAGACATTTTTTCCATGATAGCAACTAAACGTAACAATTCATTTTCATTGATTTCGCTGACTACTTTCACCTCTGTCACTTCAGGCTTTCCTTTCGTTAACGTCCCAGTTTTATCAAAAACAATCGTATCGACCTTTGAAAGCTGATCAACGACTTCCCCACCTTTAACTAACACACCGTTCTTAGCCCCATTTCCAATTCCCGCAACATTTGATACGGGCGCACCGATAACGAGGGCTCCAGGACAAGCGACGACTAAAAAGGTAACAGATAGTAAAACATTTTGAGTGACGATATAAACGAGAATTGCTAAAACGACGACAGCTGGTGTGTAAATGTTCGCGAATCGATCGAGAAACTTTTCCGTTTTCGATTTCGATTCTTGTGCTTCCTCAACGAGTTCGATAATTCGTGCAAACGTCGTGTCATCACCGACTTTTTCGGCAATGATTTCAATGTAACCATCATCAACAATCGTGCCACTAAACACTTGGTCATTTATCTTTTTCATCGCTGGAACACTTTCACCAGTGACCGCTGCTTCGTTTATTTGCGCACTTCCTGACAAAACTCGTCCATCAACAGGCACTTTTCCCCCTGGACGTATGAGAACGCGATCACCAACTTCGACTTCTTCAACATCGACTTCTATCGTCTTCCCATTACGAATGACTGTTGCTTCTTGTGGCTGCATATCGATTAATTTTCTAAGTGATGAACGGGTTTTTTCTAACGTTCGCCCTTCTAAATATGCACCAAACATGAATAAAAATGTGACTGCGGCAGATTCCACATACTCCCCGATAAATAGCGCACCAATGACCGCTATCGATACGAGAAGCTCGATACTGAATGCTTTTAATCTTAACGCTTGGATCGCACGTATGAAAATTGGTACACCCGCTACCATTGTCGCAGCAAGTAGCGAAGCCGTTTTTAAAAGTTCATTATGAAGCATAAAATGAGCGATAATAGCAATGACGATTAAACTACCAGATACAGCAGTCAACCCATTTTTGTTTTTATTCATCCAACGCATCATAGGAAAACCCCCTTTATACTTTAATTTTAAAGGGAGGTTACAAAAATAAAATTGACGCTGGTCAAGAATTTGAAAGTTTTTTTCATAATCTAATATAAGGCGGAATACAATCAGCCATCCATCTATTAATTAGCGCAATATGTTGCTTATCATTGTGTCGTATTAGGATGCCCTGGTTATTATCACTAGCAATTGTAATAGGGCAAAAATCATTAAGGTCGCCTATATTTCGTATTTTTAAAAAAATGTTATAATTTATTAAATTCTGTTTTCTTTTTAAGCTAATTATGTGAATTTGGGAGGGGATTTCTATTAAAAGAGCTGCTTTTTTAATAAGTTGTTTAGCATTATTAGTTGCCGCTGTTATTTCTACATACTACTTTTTAAACTCATGCCATAATTTTCTAAAAAGTAATCTGATTGACGGAGAAATAATTAAGATAACTGTTTTAACAAATAATGATGAAACTATAGAAATAGAAGATGAAGATGTTATAGATTCACTAGTTAAATCAGTTAATCAATGCCCACGTGACTCAACTCATGAATGGGGATTAGAAAGTCCGGATGGGAAGATGATTTTGTTGAAGAAAAATAATAATAAGATAACGATTGACTACTATATTAACAGTGCTGGAGAGTATGATTTTCACTTTAACAACACTTATATTTATAGTAACTTCGCGCTGAATGAATCGTGACAGTATCGCTTTTTTTATTTAACTTACCGAAGAAAATTTAACGGCTTCATAAGGAGATTCTTAAGGGAAGGAATCAACTTTATAAAATGACTAAGCTCTGGATTCACAAAAGGACTGGTCTATCTTAAATATCCACTTTTCCACATAAAGCCGTTACACAAAAGGGATTTAGGAGAATTAACTATGTAAATCAAGATATTTAAATTTTTTTTGCATTTTGGTTTACTTTTTAATATCTTAATCTCTTTATATATTAAATGGCTTAAAATGCAACTCGCAAAGCTAAAATGATTTCCATTTTAAAAGGATAGACTGGGTAGCCCAATCTATCCTTTATTTTTCTATTTAAGATACTTTTGTCGACTTTACATCATAGCCTAATTTCGTAATGGTATTTACAATGTTTTCTGCTTCAATTTCACTTTCATTAAATTCGGCGCGAACTTTGCTAGAGTTAAATAGTACCTTCGCTGATGCAATCCCATCTGTTTTGTTTAAAGTCGTTTCAATTTTTTTAATGCATGATGGACAGGTAAGTGGTTCTAATTGGAATACTGCTTTTTTCATATGGCATCCCCCCTCTTTTTATCCTCAACTTTAGTATAAACGGGATTCCATTTTTAAAACTTGATTTAAATCAAGTTTTGAACATGTTTTCAAGCTGAGTAACCTTAAAAATTTAATTCAATCAGATTTTATGAGCGAATTTCAACTGGTTATGATCAAATTTAACGTTTTATGATCAAATTTTTGATGGATATGATCAAATTTCCAGCTTTATGATCAAATTCCTCATTTTATGATCAAGTATGTTTTTTCAATAATAGTCGGGTTCACTTAAATCTTAAGCTTCCACTTTATAAACGCCTTTTTTATTTTTTAACTCACAATTATTTGCCTCAAAAATTTTAATCATATGCTCGTTATTAGTATCCGTGCTCCCGATGTAATACGTGGCATTAAACTTGTTTTTTAACAAGGCTAAGCTAATCTTGTGTATTGTTTTGCCTAAACCTTGATTTCTCATCGTTGGCATGACACCAAAATAGAATAGCCGCCCCTCATCAGTTTTGCCAATTTCGATATGTGGAATTGAAATACCGACATATTCATCTTTTAATTTAAAGTAATAACAATTTTTCTTCCAATCAGGCCCTAATTCCGTTTTAATTGATTGCATGACATCTGAAATTTCCGACTGATCATTTTTATTAGCCGTTCCTTCCCGGCATTCGGCGTAAAGCTGTGCAAATTCATTCTCATCAATCAGTTCATCGTCTAAACAATATATTTTCACTTTTGAAATTACGTTACCTATCTGTGATAATTCTCGGTAATAATTAACGAATGTTGTTATTTTTTTAAAGTTAAATTTCGTTAACCATTCTTCATACGAATCGTCAATCATTAACGATAAAAATCCAATCTTTTTCTCTTTCCATGAATTATAAATTGTTTTAAATTCCGTTTTATATTCTTCCTCACTAACATGATCTACATCAAGCTGATCCACTAACCAGTATTTGTTTTCATTTTTTATGACGT
>CALKAL010000039.1 GCA_937983065.1 uncultured Bacillaceae bacterium
AAACAATTTATTTTACAATTGCAAAAAGGGTATTTTGAATTAGTGGTGTTATTAATTTTAAAAAAGGGGGATAGTTACGGTTACGAATTAACTCAAAAATTAAATGAAACAAAAGTTTTTGAAGCCCCAAGTAGTTCCATTTATCCGGTATTAAACAGATTATTAAAACAAAAGCTAATCGAGAATTATTGGAAAGAAAAAGGCAATCGAATGCGAAAATATTATAAAATAACCCCTAAAGGAGAAAGGGTGTTAAAGGAGTACTACAAGCAATACCAAGAGTTGCATAAAGCAATATCTTATTTTAATGATGGAGGTGATGAAGCATGAAAGAAAATGCTAAGATTAATGATTTTCTGAATAGCTTAAGAAATGATCTCCGAGAACTTCCAGCGAATAAGCGTGAAGATTTAATTCAAGAGTTTTATGATCATATTTATACTGAAATTGAAAACAAGAAAGAGGCGGGTATAGAAGAGGAAAAAGCAGTCAAGGAAGCACTTGAAAATTTTGACCAGAAACAAATTTCTTTAATTAATGAAGAGTATTTAGAATCCCAAAAAAACAATTTTGAAGGAGGAAGAGATTATTCATTTGATTTTACTATGCTTTGTATCATCGGTGGGTTATTCGGTTTAACTGGTCCTTTACTTTCTGAAGACATCATAGCATCAGCTAATATGCTTGCATCACTATTATTTTATGTTCCAGGTATGTCTGTCTTGTTATTTTACTATGGTAAGAGAATGAATGAGTCAAGAATGAAGTGGGTGCAATCAATCTCTAAATTTCTAATTCCATTATTATCCTTACCGTTTATATTTTATGTATATAACTTGAATAGAGTAGGTGAACTAACTGCATTTCCCACCATTTACTTAATAGTTTATGTTACTTTATACCTTACGACCTATTTTATATTAAGAAAATTTTACAATAAGAATAGATTGATTTTAGAAACTTCAAGTATATAATTTTTTGGTGATTGGGGGCGAGCTATAGATTCTATTAATGAATGGTATTAGATTCAAATATTCCGTGTATCTCCTATTTCCCTTTTTGTTACTATGTCGCCCGAAGCTCTCACTAATACAATAAAATTCTACTAAAACAGTTGAAATAGCAATAAAAAGTTTTGTTAAGTGTTTTTAAAAACATTTGAAGTAAACGGGAGATCGAGTAATGCACTAATATAACAGCGATATAATTGCCTCAACATTATTGGAAAAACAACATCAATATCTAAAGGAAAAATTTTATAAAGTTGTACAAACAAAAACAATGAACAGATGGCGTAATATGTTGCTTTTAAATATAAAAAATGGATTTGATATTGACGAGACTTATACTGATGATAATGGGCTACATAAAATTATACTTGAGAAAAGATTGGTAACTAACGGGAACATTTGTTTGTTTCAGTTTTAGATTTTAGGGATATAAGAGTCTTAAGACGAAGATGTGGAGGCCTTTCGTAATGGAAAAGTATAATGAGAAACTAGCTAAGGCAGAATTATACGAGAAATTAGCTGAAGCAGAAATACAGCTTAGTAATAAAGAAGAACTTTTAAATGCTGAAACGGTATTTGAGATGTTAAGGGATAAGTGTGGTGGAAAGTAACTTTGTTATTAAACTTAGACCTATAGCCAATAATGATTTAGCTAGATAAACGAGTTATTCTTATGCGTGTGTTATATGGGAAACAAAAATATGAAGATTTGCTTTAAAGAAATCTAAAATTGATACTATCTATAATGTTAGCGAACGTTATGAGGGTATCGTCTATTTAGCAGTTTCCGTTTTAAAGGACTTAGAAATGTTCTAAGTCCTTATTCTTATGCGAAATTTAACACGAACGGACACAGAACAATAATTAAATTAGGTGAATATGCTGAGATGGGAGGTGTTTCATATGAAAGACTCCATCAAACGAATCGCGGAACAATTTATTGATACCCATTTCCCTGAAGCAGATATTGTTTGGATAGGTGGAAGTTCTGTTTATAATAATTTAACAACAGAATCCGACATTGATTTAATTATTATTGATGAAACAGAAACATCGAGACTCGAGTGTCATTATTTTTTAGACTGGAAAATTGAAGCGTTTATTTTTACTCGCTTCAATTTAGATATTGAATTTCAAAGGGCTAAGTTTACAGGGGTGCCGACAATTATTAAAATGTGTGCAGATGGTCGATGTATAAAAGATCAGCAAAGGGATGGAGAAAAATTACAAAGAGAGGCTAAAGAACTTTACGAGCAAGGGCCGGAAATTTGGGATGAGGCTAAAATAAATGCAGCAAGATATCAATTGACTGATTTTTTATCGGACTTTAAGAATTCCGAAGAATATGGGGAAAGCTTGTTCATTTTAAATAATTTAATAAATACATTAACCAAACTCGTTTTAAGAGTAAATGGAAAATGGATTGGCGAGGGTAAGTGGATTGCTCGGGAGCTTAAATCATATGACAAAGATTTGTATGATCAGCTCATTAAATGTACTCAAACATACATGAACAGAGATGATAAAACAGAATTAATTTCATTTATTCAATCGATACTTAATCGTTATGGTGGAGAATTGTTTGCAGGTTATAAGGAGTATTTTTTCAAGTAAAACATATCAGTGATTGTCCAGCATGCAAAGATAGAAATAGGTGCAATCAAGGAATAGATGCACCTATTTTTTTAAATCCGATATACATTTTAATCGGATGACTCACGTTTCTCGTCCTTATACATCTCTTTCAAATCATCTTGCTGTGTATTTTCTTCTAGCGGAACTCCAGTGCGATAAGCTGAACGGTTAATCATCAATGCTCCAAGGGGCGCTGTTAAAAACACGAACAATATCGCCAATAAAATTTTCACGTTTATAATTCCTTCAGGGATAAAATAAATGAAAGCGGCGATCATTAATGAAATCATTCCGAATGTCGAGCTTTTTCCTGCTGCGTGCATTCTAGAGTAGACGTCCTTCAAACGCAAAACACCTATTGCACTTAAAAACGTGAAAAAGGCACCAACTATTAGAAAAAAGCTTGTCACTATTTCAATCGTCGTCAAATACAGCACCCCTTTCGATGAATTTTGTCATGGCGATTGTTCCTACAAAGGATAGAATACTTAATACTAATACAACGTCTGAGTAGGCAATCGTATCTTGAAGAATCATTATGACACCAATAAAACCAACTAGTGTCACACCTAAAGCATCTAAACCCATAATGCGGTCATTTGTAGATGGGCCGATTAAAATCCGAATTAGGAAGATGACTAACGAGATCATAATGACGAATAATACTGTGTAAACGATAAATGTAAACATTATTTCGTCACCTCCATAATTGCCTTTTCAAAACTGTTACGAATATCTTCAATCATTTCATCTTTGTCAAGAACATCAATCGAATGAATGTAAATTGTCTTATTGTCTTCCGAAAAGTCCATAGAGATTGTTCCTGGTGTTAAGGAAATGAGCGCTGCTAGTAATGTGATCTCGACATTCGTTTCAAGCTGTGTCCTCACTGCAACAATACCAGGTCGATGATTTAATCTAGGCTTCAGGATAACTCTAACCATGTCTAAATTCGCTTTTGTTAATTCCACAACAAATAGGAAAAACAGTTTCACCATCGCCCAAAGTCTTCGAAAGTATAACTCAAAAATGAGGAAACGTCTTAAAATAATTAAAATGAGCATTCCTATGAGATATCCGAAAACAAAGGTAGCTGGCGTAAAACTATTTTGTAGGAACATCCACATTACTGCTGTTAAAATATTAACTAAAATTTGAAGTGCCATATGACCTACTCCTTCAATACAGAGTCAATATAAATTTGCGGATCCATTATTTGCTCTGCTACCTGTAATGAATATTGGAAAACGGGCTCAGCTGCGAAACCGAGAACAATTGTTAATAATACGAGTGGTGCAACTGGGACAAGGAGCTTTCGAATATTGATATTCGCTTGTTCTTCCGTATGTTTCTGTTTTCCCCAAAAAGCAAAGCCAAAGATTTTCATCATAGAGAATAACGTTAATAATCCTACAAGGAGTGCGACCCCAGCTAATATATATTGTTCTTCCTGGAAACCAGCTAATATAATCGGAAACTTACTAAAGAACCCACTGAATGGTGGAATTCCCGCAAGTGATATGGCCGTAATAAAGAACAGCCAAGCAAGCCACGGATGGGTTTTCAGTAGGCCCCCCATTTGCCTTAAGTCACTTAATCCAGTAACACGTTTCGCTGCACCTTCAAAGAGGAAAAGTGCCGTTTTAACAACCATATGGTGCGCAATATAGAAAATGGCTCCTGCAACAGCAAGCGGGGTGAAAATTCCTAGTCCCATCACCATATAACCGACCTGGCTAATAATGTGGTAGGAAAGAATCCGCTTGAAATCAAATTGTGATACCGCTCCGAGTACTCCAAGGAGCATCGTAAATCCAGCGGCGATGCTAATAATCATTTTGTGACTGTATTCAACGTCGTGATAAAAAATCAATGTAAACACTCGGATAATCGCGTAAATCCCGACTTTTGTGAGCAACCCACCGAACAAGGCGGCAATGGCTGCAGGTGGTCCAAAGTACGATTTAGGCAGCCAGAAGTAAAGTGGAAACAAGGCCCCTTTCGTCGCAAATACGATAAAGAGCATCATCGCAATAATGTTGATGACTCCTGTTTGTTCCATTTCAGCAACTCGTTCTGAAATATGTGCCATGTTTAATGTTCCTGTGACTGAATAAAGCCAGGAGATCGCAACAACAAACAGTGCCGAAGTAAATACGTTGATAATCACGTATTTAAACGATTCTCGTAGCTGATATTTCGTTCCTCCATGTACGATGAGTCCGTAAGAGGAAAGTAATAGTACTTCAAAAAATACAAATAAGTTAAAAATATCTCCAGTTAAAAATGCACCGTTCACACCAACAAGTAAAAAGTAGTAAAACGCATAAAAGTAAAATTTTTCTCGCTTCGGTGTAATTGTTTTAAAGGCGAAAAATAAACAAGCAGTAGAAATAATTGCTGTTAAAAGTAACATCAACGTCGCAAACATGTCAGCTACAAGCACAATTCCAAACGGTGCAGGCCAGTTACTCGCTTCCAATACGATAATCCCGTCTTGAAAAACAATAATGGCTAAGTAAATCGTTAAAATGAGCATTAAAATGGATGCCACACCACTGATGACACGCTGAAGTTTATGCTTTTTGCTAAATATAATTAAGATTGCCCCGATTATAAAAGGAAAAATAATCGGGAGGATAATTAGATTATTCATCTTCAGAACCCCTTAATTGTTCTAGATCTTCTGTTTTATGTTCTTGATATGTCCGATACGCCATCACGAGCAACATTGAAGTAACCCCGAATGCAATAACAATCGCAGTTAAAACGAGTGCTTGCGGAAGCGGGTCTGTATAGTTTTCCTCGCCAAGATTTAATAATGGTGGTGCCCCGCGCTGCAATTCAGACATCGTAATTAATAAAAGATGTACACCATGCGATATTGTTAAAGTACCGAGGATGATACGTATAAGGTTTCTAGATAGTAATAAATAAACACTAACTGCAAATACAATACCGATAACGATTGACATGACGATTTCCATTATTGATCATCCCCCGCAATCACTAGAATAATTGACATAGCTGCTCCGACAACGACTAAATAGACACCTAAATCAAAAGTTAGTGCGGTTGTCAGCTCCACTTCGCCGAAAAACGGAAAGTGAAAATAATCAAAGAAATGGGTCAAAAACGGATAATCAAATAACATACTCGCAATCCCTGTTCCGACTGCAAATAATAGACCAATTCCGATGACAACAGTAAAGTCAATCGGGATTGCTTTATTCATCTTCTTCCGATCAAAAGCGAGGTATAGTACAAGAATCGCACTCGCTGTCATTAATCCGCCTATAAATCCTCCGCCTGGCGCGTTATGCCCAGCAAAGAATAAATAGAAGGAAAAGGCAAAGACAATGATCGTAATAAACCGCATTGCCGTTTGAATCATCATATTGTTCGGTTTGCTATTTCTCATACGTCTTCACCACCCTTTAATCGAAGTTTTATCATAGAAATGACGCCGAGTGCTGCAATGGCAAGCACGAGAATTTCTAACATCGTATCAAGTCCACGGAAGTCAACAAGAATGACGTTAACAATGTTGTATCCACCTGCGAGTTCCTTAGAATTTTCTATAAAGTACTCTCTGATAGATGGGTAATTCATATTACTTCCAAAGACAAAGGCACTTATCGATACAAAGGTAATCATTACTCCGACTGAAATTGAAATGATTAAATTAACCATTTTAGTCGGTCGTTTTGATTTTTCTTTTTTAAGCTTCGGTAAATGAGCAAAAACGAGCATAAATAAGATGACAGATACCGTTTCAATTAGAAGCTGGGTTAATGCAAGGTCTGGTGCGCGGAAAATTGTAAACATTAAAGCAACTAAATAACCCGCAACCCCTGCAATAATTACCGCCGTCATTCGGTTATTAATAAACGGTATGGCTACAATTGAAATCGTAAACGCAATTAGTGTAAGCCACATGTATGGATCAATTGGCGATAAATTCGTCGTGTTAAATTGAAATGCATCATATCGGTACATCGTATAGAAAATTAGAAGGACGATAAAGACACACATATAAAGGATATAGTCTCTTAATCTTCCTGTTATTTGTGCTCGAGTAATCAATTGTGACCCTTTAATTAATCCATCGTAACCATGGTCGTAAAGATAATTGAAAATATCTCGCTCCGTTTTGTAAAAGCCGAATGTCTCCCATTTCCGCATGGATAAATAGAGTAAGGCTCCAATGAGGAAAACCCCGATTGTCATCCAAAGCTCCATTGAAAATCCATGCCAATGAGCAATAGACACTTCAAACCGTTCACCAATTCCGATAATTCCAGGCAGGATAGATTGCATAGCTGGTTCAATAATTGAATAGGCAAGGATATTTGGAAATAGACCGAACAGAATGACTAAAGAAATTAAAATTAAAGGACTAATTAGCATTCCGAGCGGTGCTTCTTTCACTTTTGAAACGTAAAGATTTTTAATTCGGAATTTACCTCTAAATGTCCTAAAAAATAAGATAGCACAGTAAAGAAACGTGAATATACTCGCCACCCAAGCGATAATAGGTAAAAGCATACCCCACGTATCTAAGTTAAAAATTCCATACTGAGAGGCATTGAGCATCCCCGTAAAGAACATTTCTTTTGATAAGAAACCATTTAACGGTGGGATTCCAGCCATTGAAGCAAGCCCAATTAACGAGATTGTTGCTGTTATTGGCATAAACGTCATAAGTCCACCTAAATTGCGGATATCTCGAGTCCCCGTTTGGTGATCGACAATTCCCGCCGCCATAAATAACGCACCTTTAAATGTCGCGTGGTTAATTAGATGGAAGACGGCCGCTAAAATCGCTGTCGTATATAGTAAATTATCTCCACCAAGGAAATAGTAGGCGGCAGAACCAGCTCCGAGTAAGCTCATAATCATCCCGAGCTGACTGACTGTAGAGAAAGCTAAAATAGACTTCAAATCTTTTTGTCGAACAGCTTGCACAGAACCCCAAATTAACGTCGTCAATCCTGCTAATGTAACCATCCAAAACCATTCTGCGCCCCCGCCAAAAATCGGAGTCACACGAGCAACTAAATATATTCCCGCCTTAACCATCGTCGCTGAGTGTAAATACGCACTAACTGGTGTCGGTGCCTCCATGGCATCTGGTAGCCAAATATGGAAAGGGAACTGAGCAGATTTTGTAAATGCTCCAAGTAATACTAATATAATGGCTGGAATAAATAATGAACTTCCAGTAATGAGATCGACATTAGCGATAATTTCTCGTACACTAAACGTTCCGGCCATTACGTAAATTAAAGAGAATCCTCCAAGCATACTGAGTCCACCAAAAACAGTAATGAACATCGATTTCTGTGCACCGTAAACCGATTTTTCACGGTGGAACCAATAACTGATAAGTAAGGCCGATGAAACACTTGTCACTTCCCAAAATACGTATAAGACAATTAAGTTATCCGATAAGACAACCCCTAGCATTGCACCCATAAATAATAAAAGATAGACGTAAAAGTTATTAAGTTGCTCTTTTTTATCTGATAAATAATAAATGGAATACAATACAACTAATGCACCGATTCCAGTAATTAACAAAGCGAATAATAGACTTAATCCATCAATATATAAATCCAAATGGATACCTAGTGAAGGTACCCAGGGTAAACGTTCAATGACAGTTTCACCACTGCTTGTAATTGGTAAAAAGCTTAAGAAATAAACAAATAGAACAAGAGGTAAAGCTAGTACAAACCAACCAGTATGCACTTTTCGAATATATTTATGTAGTAGTGGGATAAATATGGCTAACAAAAAGGGGGAAATCGTAGCCCAATGTAGTAATGTCACTTAAATACCTCCTTCTTTGTTATTCAAAATATAGATGAAACGTATATATTCTTTTATTATTCAAAAAAACCCCTTCCTTATCCTATGTTTTCTTTTAAAATTAAAAAAGAGTCTCTCACGGGCATACTTCGCCTATGGTGACAGACTCCTCCTAAAAAGCACATTGTATATTTGTGATTTATTTTAACTCATTTCGGTTCAAAAATAAAGGGGTGATTTCGAATCGCTTTAAAAAGCTGTAGTTTTGAGACAAACTATTTTCTGTTTTATGCAGTCTTTTTTCACCGAACATTTCTGCTCCTATTTTTACGTTTATACTCACTCTACGCTAAATCTATGTCCCTTATGTCATCCCAACCGTAGATAAGAGTTTTGAATTTTTCTCCTGCTATTTCAAGCTCCGTGGAATCGATTATTTTTGCGCCAAGGGCCTCGTAAAAATATCGGGAATCGTTATCTTCTAATACGAATACGACCATTGAAAATATACCTGCTTCCACGAATTCATTCATGATCGGTTTAAGTAATTGCTTACCTAAACCTTTCCTCTGCTCATTTTTTAAAATGTATATGGCGTACAATTCACCTTTGTGATGAGGGTATTTACCTGTTCTTTCTTTACCCGCATTAGAGTAACCGACAATTTCTCCAACGTTATTTTCAGCAACGTATACTGCTTGATAAGAGATTATGTCTTTCCATTTTTCTTCTCTGCTTTCGTAAGTCATTTTGTTTAAAAATTCGTCTGGTACGATATTTTTATAGGTCGTTTTCCAACTATCTACTTGTACTTTTGCAACGCCTTTAGCATCATCTATAACAGCCCTTCTTATTTTCAAATTCCTCACCTCAAATTAAATCGTTAGCATAGCTCCTCTTTCATCGAATGTTGAATCTGGGTTATAAGCGACTTCCCAAATGTTATTTTCTACATCAGCAAATGAAGCGGCTTTAAAACCTGATGATGCCTCATTTGGTTCACTTAAAACTTTTCCACCAATTTTCTTTACATGTTCAATCGTTGAATCAACTTGCTCCGGTTTGTCTACGTTAATGGCTAATGTGATCCCTTTAAACGTATTTTCGAAAGGTTGGATCGCTAAACCAGAGTCTTTCGCTAATTTTTCAATCGAGTAGAGTGATAATAGTACGCCAGCTGTTTTAAATACAGCGTAGTCAACATAGCCGTGGTCTGTTTCTTCCCAGCCTAAGTCATTATAAAATTTCCGAACACGGGGTAAATCAAAACATCCGATAGTTACTAAACTAACCCTTTGTAACACCATACAATCCCCTCTGTTATTTTCTTTTTTTATTATTTTTTATATTACCATAAACGCTTTAGTTTTCGGTTCAATTATTTAATATTGCTTTGAATTAGGTGATACAATGCAATCAAACTAAGTGATTAATGTTAGGAGAGGTAGTTCATGATTTTAGTGACTGGAGCAACTGGACAAATAGGTCGATTAGTTATTGAAGAACTATTGAATAGAGACGTGCCTGTTCGGGCTTTTGTTCGAAGGGAAGATGGACTAAGTGATTTAAAAAATGAAAGTTTAGAGGTAGCAATTGGGACATTTGAAGATAGAAAGTCGATTGAAGAAGCGGTAAAAGGGGTGACACGTCTATTTTTAATTGCGAGGGATAATCCAGAGCAAGTATCGCAACATGAAAATGTCATTCGTGTTGCAGAACAAGCTGGAGTCAAGCATATTGTGAAGTTATCAGCGTTTGGTGCTTCTAAAGATTCTCCTGTTGCTTTAATGAGGTGGCATTATGAAACAGAAGACAGACTGAAAAATTCTGAATTGAAGTGGACCTTTATAAGACCTCATTTGTATATGCAAAATTTGTTACGGTTTGCGGGTACGGTTATAGACAAAAATGAATTTTCAGCGCCGATGAGTTTTGATGCTTTTTCTTTAATTGATGTTCGGGATATTGCAGAAGTTGCAGCGAAAATATTAGAAGAAGGCGGGCATGAGTCAAAAATTTACACTTTAACAGGACCAAAAGCGGTTACGTATGATGACGTCGCTAATCATTTATCCCAAATATTAAATAGAAAAATTCATTATCGCTCAGTTTCACAAGTGAATTATTATGAACATCTTATTTCAACAGGTGTTTCTTCGTGGAGAGCATACGATTTAGCCTACATTGCGGATGCGTATCCTGGAGATGATAAAAATATGATTACGACAGATATTAATGATTTATTAGGTCGTCCTGCACGTAACTTAGAAACGTTTTTAAAGGATCATCAAGCTGTTTTTAACAAATAATCTTTTTAACACGATGAAATAAGTCATTAACCTTTTTAAGCTGTACAAAAATAGTTTGAAATGAGGTTAACAAGCATGATATAAGTATAAAAGGAATGTTAAGTTTTATATGTTTTTTTAATATCGAGACTATTTTATTCAGCAAGGGAAGGTTTAATATGACAAACAATTTTTGGCAAGAGTTACCGAAGCCATTTTTTATATTAGCACCGATGGAAGATGTGACAGACGTTGTTTTTCGCCATGTCATAAGTGCTGCGGCAAGGCCGGATGTCTTTTTTACGGAGTTTACAAATACAGTGAGCTACTGTCATCCCGAGGGAAATGAAAGTGTGCGAGGTCGTTTAACGTTTACAGAGGATGAACAGCCAATTGTCGCTCATATTTGGGGGGATGAGCCAAAATATTTCCGCCAAATGAGTATAGGAATGGCTGAAGCGGGTTTTAAAGGAATCGATATAAATATGGGATGTCCAGTGCATAACGTTGCAGCTAAAGGAAAAGGCGCGGGTTTAATTCGTCGTCCTGATGTTACCGCTGAAATTATTGAAGCGACAAAAGCAGGAGGATTACCTGTTAGTGTGAAGACAAGGCTCGGTTATACAGCTGTTGATGAATGGCGCGATTGGTTGACTCACGTTTTCGAACAAGATATTGCTAATCTATCTATTCATCTCCGTACGCGAAAAGAAATGAGTGACTATCCAGCCCATTGGGAACTCATCCCTGAAATTAAAAAGCTACGTGATGAAGTGGCACCTCAAACTTTGCTCACGATTAATGGCGATATTCCGAATCGTCAAGTCGGTTTAGAGCTCGTTGAGAAATATGATGTCGATGGTGTTATGATCGGGCGTGGGGTTTTTAAAAATCCGTTCGCTTTTGAAAAAGAGCCGAAAGAGCATAGCAGTGAAGAGCTAATTGATTTATTAAGATTGCATCTCGATCTTTTTGATAAATATTCTGAAATGGAACCTCGTCTGTTTAAGCCATTACGTCGGTTCTTTAAAATATATATTAAAGGATTTCCTGGGGCGAGTGAGTTGAGGCATCAGTTGATGGATACGAATTCAACGGATGAAGTGCGGGTATTGTTGGACGAAATAGAT
>CALKAL010000040.1 GCA_937983065.1 uncultured Bacillaceae bacterium
TAATGGTTCAACGACGTCGCATAAATCACTTTCTTTAAGGAAATTGTTAACAATTGTAGAATGTGACACACCTACGATAAACAAAATACGCTCCTCATCAGATTCAATAAGACGAGATAAATTAGAGAACATAATTAAGTTTCTTTCATACCACCAAGTTAACCACTTTATCCCGATGTAATTATTAAAATCACCGATTCTCGCTAAATTGACATATAGCTTATGTAGTTGGTTATGAAAGGATGGATTGTTTAATTCTCGATAATAGGATAGTAAACTTTTATCCTCAGTTAATTCAGGTATGCTTAGCCCTTCATATATTTTTTTAAATAATTCAGGCTGATTTTCCTTTGCCCACTGTTCAACTTCACCATAACCCATTTCTGATTTTCCCATCCAGTCAATCGGATAAATTTGTTCATGGTTCAATTTTACACCTAATCGAAATCCGATTTGAAAAATTTCATTCATTTCTAAATGGTATTTACCTTGTTTATAATCGTTATATTTACGATTTAAATTCTCGTGGCCTTCGACGACCATTTCGACTGCTATTTTTGTCGGCTTGTAACTTGCTAACTCATTAACTAATTGTTCGATTTCACGTTGTCTATTTTCAGCATATAATTCTTCATGTTCTGACATATGAAATGTTCCTAAAACAAGTATTTTCCCCATGAATTTGCTTCCCCTTTTGTTTTAAAAATTAGCTTTTGTATTTTTAGTACATTGTATTAAACTATAGTTTAACAGACTCGAATGATTGGTCAAAGCTGGATTAAAAACTTGTCTATAAGTATGTATTCGCTAATTTATTTTCACTATGATAAAATGCAAGGGGATATAGAAGCTTTAGTGGAGGTCAGGAGATGAAATATTATATATTAGCACTATTCGTTATTGCCCTTGATCAGATTACAAAAATAATCGTTGCAACACAGATGACGCTTCATCAATCGATTGAAATAATACCTAACTTTTTTTATATTACATCTCACCGGAATAGTGGGGCAGCATGGGGTATACTACAAGGACAAATGTGGTTATTTTACATCGTTACAATTATCGTGATCGGTGTCATTATTTATTACATGAGATTGTATAAGGGACAATATCCTTTATTAAATATAGGTTTTGCTTTAATTTTAGGTGGAGCTATAGGTAACTTTATCGACCGGGTACGTATTCAAGAAGTTATTGATTTTTTAGATTTCAATATTTTCGGTTACAATTTTCCGATTTTTAATGTGGCTGATTCGGCTTTAACAATCGGTGTGATTATCGTTATTATCTTAATAATTTACGATGAATTTGTAAATAAAGGAAAGAAACAAAATGACTAAACAAACTTTCACGATTCTTGATGACTATGATCAAGAACGAATTGATAAAGTGTTAACCGAGATCAATGAAACATCTTCAAGAAGTCAAGTCCAATTGTGGATTAAAGACGGATTAGTTACAGTGAATGGAAAACAGGTGAAAAGTAATTACAAATGTCAAAAAAATGATTTGATTGAATGGACGATACCTGAGATAAAGCCGTTACAGCTAAATCCTGAAAATATTCCGTTACATATCGTTTATGAGGATGAGCATTTATTAGTTGTTAATAAAGAAAAGGGAATGGTCGTTCATCCATCACCTGGTCATGAAACGGGAACTCTCGTTAACGCGCTTTTATATCATTGTGATGATTTATCTGGGATAAATGGAGTCGAGCGACCCGGCATTGTTCATCGGATTGATAAAGATACGAGTGGTTTATTAGTCGTTGCTAAGCATGATTTAGTCCATGAACGTTTATCGGAAATGTTAGCTAACCGGGAAATAAAAAGGCAATATGAAGCGATTGTTCATGGTGAGATTGCTCATGATCGTGGTACAATTGACGCTCCCATTGCAAGGGACCCGAACGATCGGCAAAAAATGACGGTGATTGATCATGGTAAACAGGCGATTACCCATTTTACCGTGAAGGAGAGGTTAAATCATTTCACCCACGTTTATTGCGAATTAGAAACAGGTAGGACCCACCAAATTCGTGTTCATTTTCAATATATTAACCATCCATTAGTTGGTGATTTAAAATATGGCCGAAGAAAAACCTTTGACGTTCAAGGGCAGGCTTTACATGCTAGATCATTATCTTTCGTCCATCCGATAAGTCATGAAAGGTTAACCTTTACAGAAGATGCACCCGACATTTTTCAACAAACATTGTTAAAAATCAAAAAAAGTTCTTGACATTAGTCGTTAGTCACGTTAAATTTAAATATAATAGATAAACCTTTAAAACTAGTCCAGAGAGGCTATTAAGGTGACGGGAAATAAAAATAGGTAGAAGTATGTTCACAATACCTCTTTTGTCATCTTATGGGCAAAAGAGGTTTTTTTACAATGTTTTATGAACACCTTATGTCTCAAACTACTCCGTCAAAGGTTTAAATCAATCTAAAAGGGGGGGTGTCATTGCAAGAAAAAGCTAAATTACTTGACCGAGATGCAATCGGTCGAGCAATCAAACGGGTGTCTCATGAAATTATTGAACGTAATAAAGGAACTGATCAATTAATTTTAGTTGGGATTAAAACTCGCGGCATGCCACTAGCGAACCGAATCGAAAAAAACATTGAGTTAATCGAAGGTGTTAAAGTTCCAACTGGAGAGCTAGATATTTCTTTATATCGAGATGACTTAGCTAATAAAGATGAAGTGGATGAAGCAACGGTAAATAAAAGAAATATCGAGCATGATGTGACAGGTAAGAAAATTGTTTTAGTCGATGATGTCTTATTCACAGGTAGAACAGTAAGAGCAGCATTGGATGCTATAATCGACTTAGGTCGACCGAAAAGCATTCAACTTGCAGTGTTAGTTGATCGGGGACATCGGGAATTACCGATTAGAGCTGATTACGTCGGTAAAAACATTCCGACATCAGCCAAAGAAGTGATTAAAGTTCAACTTGATGAAATTGATGGCATTGATCAAGTAAGCATATTTGAATAAAAAGTTAGACCTTTAAGGTTAGTACTGAGAGACTAGCAAGGTCGTAAAGGATACAAATAGTCATACAGGATAAGTATGGATACGTATACCCTTTTGCGATGTTGCAAAGGGTATTTTTTTATGGAAAAAAAGAGGGGGAGAAATGAAATCATGCAGCAAAAAACAGTATTAGACGTTAGAGAAGTACCAAAATGGAATCAATGGCTTATTTTAAGCTTACAACATTTATTCGCCATGTTTGGAGCGACGGTTTTAGTACCATTTTTAACGGATATGCCACCAAGTGTTGCTTTAATTACGAGTGGGTTAGGTACATTATCTTATTTACTAATTACGCGAGGAAAAATTCCAGCTTATATCGGTTCGAGTTTTGCCTTTATTCAACCGATTGTTTTAGCGAGTGCCGTTGATGGATTAGCTGGCGCAATGGTCGGAGCTTTTCTTGCTGGATTAGTTTATGGAGTTGTTGCAATACTTATTGCGGCAGTTGGTGTGAATTGGTTATTCTACATTTTACCACCTGTTGTAGTCGGACCAGTTATTATGGTTATCGGTCTTGGTCTTGCACCGACAGCAATTGATATGGCAATGTTTGACGATGACGGGGCTTACAGTTTAAAATACGTATCGGTCGCTGTTGTCACCCTTCTTATTACAATTATTGCATCGGTATTTTTTAAAGGATTTTGGAAAGTGATTCCTGTTCTTTTCGGAATTGTCGGAGGATATATCTTTGCTTTATTCCAAGGAATTGTCGATACGTCAGGCTTATCTGAAAGCTGGAATCGTCTCGCATCGAGTAATTCTATTGGAGAGTTTTTCGCGAATTTATTTTCTAAACCTGACTTTTTAATACCTTTTGTCCATTATTCACCTTTTGATGTCATCAGTTGGAGCATTGTTGGCATCATGGTTCCTGTTGCATTAGTAACGATTACAGAACATATTGGAGATCAGATGGTTTTATCTAAAATAACGGGTAAAAACTTGATTAAAGAACCTGGACTAAATCGTTCCTTATTCGGTGATGGGGTAGCGACTGTTATTGCATCAGTTTTAGGAGGACCGCCAAATACAACTTATGGGGAAAATATCGGTGTTCTTGCGATTACCCGAGTGTTTAGTGTGTTCGTTATCGGAGGTGCGGCGGTTTTAGCCATCTTATTCGGATTCACAGACATTATTTCAGCATTAATTAATTCAATCCCAACTCCTGTCATGGGTGGAGTATCCATTTTGTTATTCGGGATTATCGCATCAAGTGGTTTGAGAATGTTAATTGATAATAACGTTGATTTAGGAGCCAATCGAAATTTAATTATCTCCTCTGTCATTTTAGTTGTCGGTATCGGTGGAGCTCTTATAAAAATTGAATTACCAAATTCAGATTTAGAGATTGCAGGAATGGCTTTAGCGGCCATCATCGGTGTTATTTTAAACTTAGTGTTACCTGGTAAAGATTTAGCTAAAGGAAACGGAAATATGTTTGAGACATCTCAAGAAGAAGAGAAAGTATAATAAAGCTTTTATATAGATGAAAAGGACACTGGAACCGTTCCCAGTGTCCTTTTTCTTTAATGATTTAGCTTTTCATTTTTTGTAACTTATGAACGAGCTTTTCATTTGGTGTAACGAAAATCGTTTGTTGATTATCATAAATAACATATCCTGGTTTTGCTCCATTAGGCTTTTTTACATGCCTTACAAACGTATAATCGACAGGGACTGAAGAAGACATTTTAGCTTTACTGTAAAAAGCAGCAATGGATGCAGCCTCAATTAATGTTTCTTCAGATGGCTCACTTGAACGGATAATAACGTGAGAACCTGGAATGTCTTTTGTATGAAGCCAAATATCATCTTTACGAGCAAGTCGATTCGTTAAAAACTCATTTTGCTTATTATTTCTTCCAACGATTATTTCTGTTCCGTCTGATGATTCATAATAGTCGAGACGAATTTCTTTTTTCTTTTTCTTATTTTTTGTTTGTCGTGCTTTTAAATAACCTTCTTCTTGAAGCTCTTCACGAATGTCTTCAATATCTTCAAATCTCGCTTGCTCCAATTGTTGAATGAGTCGGTCAAAATAATCGATTTCAACCTTCGTCTTTTTTATTTCTTCGTTAACAACTTCCTCAGACTTTTTCAATTTTCGATAACGATTAAAATAGTTTTGAGCATTTTCACTCGGTGTTTTATTCGGATCAAGCGCAATCGTTATTTCTTTTTGCTCTGGATCATAATAATCAACGACATTGATTGACTCATCGCCAAGCTTGCATAAATGCATATGAGCAGTGAGTAACTCACCTTTTTTTTGATAAAGCTCTTTTTCTTGTGCTTTTTTTAACGTTAACTCATGTTTTTTAATTTTCCGTTCATTTTTGTTTCGTTCATTTTTTAAAAAGCGCATTAAATCATTCGTCAACCCGTTTATCCGATCCCTTTCAGCCTTCCCACGGAAAAATTCTTCTAGCATTTCACTCGTAGATTGGAAAAAACGCCTTTCCTTCTCATCATCAACAAATTCTATGACATGAAAATCTTCCTTTTTATTCATCGATATAAAAGGTTTAAATTCATCTAATTTAATGATATCCTGCCATTTATTAAAGACAGCTTTATATTTTTCTTGATCACCTAAATAAGCATCCTCAGCCAATTTCTTAGCGACTTTTGGGGAAAACCCCATCAACGTATTGAGAATTTGTTGGTCGATTTGCCCTTTGTTAAAATCTAATTTTTTAATAAATGTCTCGCTATCAGTCGTTAATATATTCAGTTTTTCTTGACTCGGTGGGGCGACGTACGGTTGTCCAGGTAAAATAGCTCGGTGACGATTGTTTAAAAAGCTAATATGCTTCATACTATCAATAATCATTTGTTTATGAACATCAACTAAAATGAGATGACTATGTTTTCCCATCAACTCAAAAACTAGTTGCTTATTCGTTTCATCGCCAATTTCATCTTTATTTTTAATCGTAAAGATGATTTGTCTTTCGAGTTCGATTTGTTCAATTTTTTCGATTGTCCCACTATTTAAATGTTTTCTTAAAACCATGCAAAACATCGGCGGTTCTTTCGGGTTTATATATTTTTCATTCGTAAAATGAATTCTTGCATAATTTGGATGAATTGAAAAAAGTAATGTTTTGTTTTTTCCTTTATGTCTGACAGTCATAATAATTTCATGTTCAGTCGGCTGATAAATTTTAGATATTTTTCCGCCTTCGATTTCTTCTATTAATTCATTCGTTATTGCGCGTGTGACAATTCCATCAAAAGCCATCAAAATCACCTCTTATGAAGATTAGTATATCACGAACAAAATTGTTTTCCTTTAGTTAATTTTAGAAAGGTATTGAAATTGAGCTTAAATTAATGCAACAATAATATGGATGATACTAAAGAAAAAGGTGATCAAATGATTAAAAGTATGACTGGGTTTGGACAAGTAACAAAAAAATATGAAAAATCGCTCATTACGTTAGAGATAAAGACAGTTAATCATCGATTTCTTGATGTATCCTTCAAAATGCCACGGGATTTATCTGTTTTCGAAGATTTAATGAAAAAGATCATTCGTAAATATATTAAGCGTGGTCGTGTTGATCTGTTTATAAACGTGCAGGGGGAATCGTTAAGACAACAAGAAATACAAGTGAATTGGCCACTTTTAGAGCAATATATGAACCATGCTGAAGAAATTCGAAGTAGGACGACAATCAAAGGTAAGTTAGAAATTAAAGATTTACTACAGATTGAGCATATTTTTAATGTTGAAGAAGAGGCCCAATTTGAAGAAAACTTTTCGACGGTTTTAACTGAGCTGTTAGATGAAGGGTTAAAGCAAGTCGTAGCTATGAGGCAAGATGAAGGTCAATCGTTGAAAAATGATATTGTGATGCATTTAAATGATTTAAATCATTATATAGACGAGCTACATCATCAAAGTCCACTTTTAAAAGAACAATACGCAGAGAAAATATTAAAGCGTTTAAAAGAATATTTAAATGATGTTTCCTTTGATGAGTCACGTATTCTTCAAGAAATTGCTTTGCTAGCTGATAAAAGTGATATTACTGAAGAAATCACTCGATTAAAATCACATATCGCTCAATTTAAATCAATTATTGAAATGAAAGAGTCAGTTGGAAGAAAATTAGATTTTTTAACTCAAGAGATGTTACGGGAAGTGAATACAATTGGTTCAAAATCACAACATGCAAGCATTAGTAAGCAAGTCGTCGATATGAAGAGTGAGATTGAGAAAATTAAAGAACAAGTCCAAAATATTGAATAATATTTGAGATTATCTTGATAAATAGAATATAATAGTAACATTAAAACGTTTTTTAAAGAAAAAGATGGGTAGGGGAAGTATTTATGAATTTAAAATTAATTAATATCGGATTTGGTAATGTCGTTTCTGCTAATCGAATTATTTCGATTGTCTCACCAGAATCTGCTCCAATTAAACGGGTGATTACTGTAGCAAGGGATAATAATAAATTAGTTGATGCAACATATGGAAGAAGAACGAGAGCTGTCATAATTACTGATAGTGGACATGTTATACTATCTGCGGTTCAGCCAGAGACGGTTGGGCAGCGTCTAGCAAATGACGATGATTTAGACAACTAGGGGGAAATATAATTGAAGGATGAACGTGGAATTCTTTTCATTTTATCCGGTCCATCTGGGGTAGGAAAAGGAACAGTACGTAAAAATCTATTTGAAAAAGATCATGATTTACTCTATTCAATTTCTGTAACGACGAGACAACCTCGTGCAGGTGAAGTTGACGGGGTCGACTACTTTTTTAAATCAAAAGAAGAAGTCGAGCAAATGATTGAAAATAATGAGCTTATCGAATATGCTGAATATGTTGGGAATTATTACGGCACGCCAAGAAATTATGTAAATCAATCGTTGCAAAAAGGTAAAGATGTCTTTTTGGAAATTGAAGTTCAAGGTGCGATGCAAGTAAAGGAGAATTTTCCAGAAGGAGTATTTATCTTTTTAATTCCACCGAGCTTAGAAGAGTTAAAAAATCGAATCGTCAATCGGGGAACAGAAACGGAAGAGCTCGTAAAAAACCGTTTATTAGAGGCGAAAAAAGAAATAGATATGATGGAAGCCTACGATTATGTCATCGTAAATGACGATGTTGACGAGGCTGTTAAGAAAATACAATCAATCGTTGTCAGTGAACATTGCAAACGAGAGCGTGTTGCAAAACAATTTAAAAAAGCGTTAAGGGGTGAATAAATCAATGTTAGAACCTTCAGTAGACCAATTATTAACAAAAATAAATTCAAAATATGCGTTAGTCATTATTTCCGCAAGCAGAGCACGAGAGCTTCAAGAGCTTGATAACAAAATGGTCGAGAACCCGAAGTCCGTTAAACATGTGGGCGTCGCATTAGAAGAAATAGTCGAAGATAAACTGCGATTAAAAGGAGAATTAGATTAAACATAAAGTGGCATGAATAACAACCTGATAATCCAGGTTGTTTTTTCTTATGAAGTCGAAGGTTTAAGAAGGAGTGAAGCATAATGTTAAACGGTAAAAATGTAGTATTAGGCGTTTCTGGTGGAATTGCAGCTTATAAAGCATGTGCCTTAACGAGTAAGCTCGTTCAAAAAGGCGCGAATGTCAAAGTCGTTATGACGAAAGGCTCAACTCAATTTGTTCAACCACTCACATTCCAAGCGCTATCTAGAAACCCTGTTTATATTGATGCTTTCGATGAGAAAAATCCTGAAAAAATAGCACATATCGATCTAGCCGATTGGGCCGATTTAATCATTTTAGCCCCAGCAACGGCTCACTTACTCGGAAAAGTTGCTAACGGTTTAGCCGATGATATGTTAACGACGATCTTATTAGCGACAACTGCTCCTGTTTATGTTGCACCAGCGATGAACGTCCATATGTATGACCATCCCGCTGTGAAACAAAATTTAATTACATTAGAATCGTACGGCTACCGTTTTATCGAACCAGGAGACGGTTATTTAGCATGTGGTTATGTCGGAAAAGGGCGATTAGAAGAGCCTGAAAACATTATCGCCGTAATTGAAAGAGTCGAAAGTGAAAGCGGCTTATTAAAGGGTAAAAAAGTGTTAGTAACAGCTGGCCCGACGAAGGAAATCGTTGATGCTGTCCGTTTTTTCACGAATCATTCTTCAGGAAAAATGGGTTATGCAATCGCTGAAGTGGCGAAAAATTTAGGAGCGGATGTGACGTTAATCTCCGGTCCAGTCCAATTAAATCGTATTCCAGGTGTCAAATTGATTAAAGTCGAATCAGCTGAGGAAATGTATGACGCTGTTATGACCCATTATGAAAATCAGGATTTGATTATAAAATCAGCTGCGGTTGCTGATTACCGTCCGAAAACGAGCATTGAAACGAAGCTTAAAAAAAGTGACGGACCTTTAACAATAGAATTAGAGCGAACGAAGGACATTTTAAAAACATTAGGTGAGAAGAAAAAAGATCAATATTTAGTCGGTTTTGCCGCAGAAACGAATGATTTATATTATTACGGAAAAAAGAAGCTCGAGGATAAAAACTTAGATGCCATCGTTATTAATGATGTTAGTCAAGAAAATACTGGTTTTAAATCAGATACAAATGCCGTCCGTTTATTAACGAAAAGAGGACTAGACGTAGACATGCCATTATCATCAAAAAAGGACATTGCTAAACAGCTATTAACGACCTTTCATCAAGAAATGTCGGGTGAGAAAAAGTGAGAATTGCCCGTGTTATTGTTGATGTGAAAGCTTCACCAACAGATAATCTTTATGACTATTTAATTCCAGAAACATTATTAGATGTCGTACGACCAGGTATTCGAGTGATCGTTCCTTTTGGTCCAAGAAAAGTGATGGGTTTTGTTATTGCTCTAACAAATCAGAGTAAATATGATCCGCTACGAGAGATTGAAGAAGTTATGGATCACACACCTATATTGACAGAGGAATTAATTCATTTATCAGAATGGATGCAAAAGGAATATTTATGTTTCCGCATTTCCGCATTACAAGTTATGCTTCCCGCTGTTTTTAAAGCGAGTTATAAAAAAGAAGTATGGATTTTAAATCACGATCGACTCCCTTCTGAATGGGAAGCGATTAGTGAGGGAAAAGATGTCTTTCCTTTTGAGAAGATAACGGAAAATGGCATATCGAATTATCAAGTTTCCAAACTACTTGATGACAATTTAATAGATATAAAATATGTTGTTGAAAGAAAAAATAAAGTAAAGAAAGAAACGTATGTCACAAAAAATAAAGCACTTGAATTTTTAATCGAAGAATACGATCAAATGAAGCAAGCTAAAAAGCAAAAGGAAATTTTAAATTATTTTATCGAGCATGATGATGAAATTTTATTAAAAAGCTTAACTAAAAGATTTAATACGACGAAATCACCCGTCGATGCATTAGTTAGTAAAGGACTATTAAAATATATTCGTAAAGAAGTTTACCGAAAACCGTTTGAAGAACAGTTTAATGAAGCGAAGGAACCCCTCCCGTTAACCGATAATCAACAGCAAGTCGTCACTCCAGTTATTGATGCTATTAACGAGCAGTCTGATCGAACATTTCTATTGCACGGAGTAACAGGAAGTGGGAAGACGGAAGTTTATTTACAATCGATTCAACACGTTATTAAAGAAGGGAAGGAAGCGATTGTTTTAGTTCCAGAAATTGCGCTTACCCCTCAAATGGTATCGAGATTTAAAGCACGCTTTGGCGATGCGGTCGCTGTCATGCATAGCGGATTATCTATCGGTGAAAAATATGATGAATGGCGTAAAATTCAACGGAAAGAAGTGAAAGTCGTCGTCGGTGCAAGATCAGCTGTCTTTGCTCCCTTTGAAAATTTAGGCATTATTATTATTGATGAGGAGCATGAAACGACTTATAAACAAGAGGACTATCCGAAATATCATGCAAGAGAAGTTGCGAAATTTCGGGCAAAACTCCATAAATGCCCAGTTATTTTAGGAAGTGCGACTCCGACTTTAGAATCATATGCTAGGGCATTGAAGGGAAATTATCAATTACTCGAATTAACAGAACGGATACATGCAAAACCGATGCCTGAAGTTGATATAGTCGATATGCGAGATGAATTAATGCAAGGAAACCGGTCGATGTTTTCGGAGTTATTAACGGATAAAATAAACGACCGTCTCGAAAAGAAAGAGCAAATTATATTATTACTAAATCGCCGCGGTCATTCAACGTTTGTCATGTGCCGGGAATGTGGTGAAACCATTTCCTGTGATCATTGTGATATTTCGATGACTTACCATAAAAACAATCATTTATTAAAATGTCATTATTGCAGTTCGGAAAAGAGGATGCCCGAAGCTTGTCCTGAATGTCAAAGTGATGCGATTCGATTTTTCGGTGTCGGGACACAAAAAGTTGAAGAAGCATTAAACATTCATTTTCCCGATGCGAATATTATTCGAATGGACGTTGATACGACGAGTCGAAAAGGGGCCCATGAGCGACTGCTGAAAAAATTTGAAAATCATGAAGCAGATATTTTACTAGGAACACAAATGATAGCAAAAGGGTTAGATTTTAAAAATGTTACATTAGTTGGCGTCCTTGCAGCAGATGGGATGCTCCACTTACCAGATTTTAGATCGGCTGAAAAATCATTTCAATTGCTTACTCAAGTAAGTGGACGGGCAGGAAGGCATGAATTAAAAGGAGAAGTTGTTGTTCAAACTTATACACCTGATCACTACACGGTTCAATATGCTAGTGACCACGATTATAAGTCGTTTTTTAATCGAGAAATGCGTTTAAGAAAACAATTTGGATACCCGCCATATTATTATTTATCATTAATCAATGTATCCCATAAAAATCACGTAAAAGTCGTAGAAGTGATACAACAGATTAAACAAATTTTATCCAAGCAATTATCTAGTGATTGTGAAATTTTAGGCCCAAGCCCATCTCCAATGTTAAGAATCAAAAATCGATATCGCTACCAGTGTATGGTAAAATATAAAAGGCGACATGATGTAGATCATGCCCTTGCAGAAGTTTTGCGGCAGTTTCAAGATGAAATTAATCATCAACAATTACAATTAACAATCGATTTTGAACCATATCATTTCACTTAGAAAGGGATGTCCCATGTCTAAACGAATTATATTTATGGGAACACCTGATTTTAGTGTTCCTGTTTTAGAACGATTAATTGAAAGTGACTATGAGGTCGTCGCCGTCGTTACACAACCGGACAGACCTAAAGGGAGAAAAAGGATTTTAAGCCCACCTCCCGTTAAAGTCGTTGCGGAAAAACATCAAATTCCTCTGTTTCAACCTGAAAAAATTAGAAATGAATTTGAACCTATTTTATCCCTTAAGCCCGATTTAATTGTGACGTGTGCTTATGGTCAAATTTTGCCGAAAGAAATATTAGATGCACCACGATTTGGCTGTATTAATGTACACGCATCATTACTTCCACAATTACGTGGCGGAGCACCGATTCATTATGCTATTATCGAAGGGAAAGAAGAAACGGGTATAACAATCATGTATATGGTTGAAGCCCTCGATGCGGGTGATATGATTGCAAGTCGAGCCATTCCAATTGAAGAAGATGATCATGTCGGAACATTGCATGATAAGCTCTCTCAATTAGGTGCCAATTTATTAATCGATGTTTTACCGAAATTATTTACAAATGATATTGATCCCCAACCTCAAGACGATTCTAAAGCAACTTACGCATACAATATTAAAAGAGATCAAGAGATAATAGATTGGAATAAAAGTCAGAAAGAAATTTATAATCATATCCGTGGCCTTCACCCTTGGCCAGTTGCTTATACAACATATGACGACCAAGTTATTAAAATTTGGTGGGCTGAAAAATGTGAACAAAATGCAGAAGCCGATCCTGGCACAATCGTATCTATAGAAAAAGATGGATTAATTTGTGCAACAGGGGATCAAAAAACGATTAAAATTACGGAAATACAGCCTTCTGGTAAAAAACGAATGACCGTCGAGCAATTTTTACTCGGTTCAAAAGATTATTTTCAATTGAATAGTCAGTTAGGATGATTGAATGTCTTCAAAAAACGTACGAGAAGTCGCCTTAAATTTACTTTTACAAGTAGGAGAATCAGGTGGTTTTAGCCATATATTAATTAATCAGGCGATTAAAAATAATAAAGTATCTGAGAAGGATAAAAGCTTGTTAACTGAGCTCATTTACGGCACATTGCAACGAAAATTAACGTTACAATTTTATTTGAAGCCGTTTATTAAAGTGAAAAAGATGGACCCATCAATTGAATGGCTCCTTTATTTATCCATCTATCAATTAGTTTTTTTAGATAAAATTCCTGACCATGCTATTATAAATGAAGCCGTTAACATTGCGAAAAGAAAAGGTCATGAAGGCAAAGCGAAATTCGTAAACGGTGTATTAAGAAATATTCAACGACAAGGGGTACCGAAAACGGAATTGATAGAAGACCAAATCGAACGTTTAAGTGTTGAAACGAGCCATCCGAAATGGTTAGTTCAAAGATGGAATGATCAATACGGCTTTGAAACGACCGAAAAAATGTGTCATTCAAACCTTTTATCGAAAAAAATAACTGTTCGAATTCAACCGTTAAAACATCATATCGATGAAGTAGTAGAGATTTTAAATGAGGAAGGAATCATGACATCAAAATCTACTTTGTCGAATCAAGGACTCGTCGTTGAAAAAGGCCATGTCTTATCAAGTCGCTTATTTCCCGGAAAATTAACGATTCAAGATGAAACGTCAATGCTCGTATCCGAAATGCTTGATGTCAAGCCAGGAATGAAAGTGTTAGATGCTTGTAGTGCACCAGGTGGGAAAACGACACATATTGCGGAAAAAATGAATAATGATGGGGAAATTTATGCGTTTGATCTTCATAAGAAAAAGATAAAACTCGTTAAAGAAAAAGCTAAACTACTAGATTTATCAATTATTCAAGTCGAAGCATACGATAGCCGTCAATTACAGGAGCGATTTGAGCCGAAAACATTTGATCGAATTTTATTAGATGCACCATGTTCTGGTTTAGGAGTGTTAAGAAGTAAACCAGATATTAAATATAACAAAAAAGAAAAAGATATCGAGCAATTAAGTCAAATTCAAAACGATCTACTAGAATCTGTCTTGCCATTACTAAAAGATGACGGGAAACTTGTTTATAGTACGTGTACGGTCGAGCGAACAGAAAACGAAGAGCAAATCAAAAATCTGTTACAAACAAACGACGAAATCGAAATTGATCCAAGTTTTTTTGAACAATTGCCGGAAAGTACGCGTCAATTAGAAGGTAGATCATCATATGGGATTCAAATTTTTCCTCATGATTTTAATGCAGATGGTTTTTTCATAACTCGTTTACGAAAAGTTAAATAATTGCTTTGTATATTAATGGGGTGATAGTTAAATGGAAGCGTCTTTTAAATCAGATGTTGGAAAAGTAAGAGAAGTTAATGAGGATGCTGGAGGGATTTATTTTAATCGATCCAAGCAAATGCTCGCCACGATTGCTGACGGTATGGGTGGGCATAAAGCTGGTGATGTTGCGAGCCAGCTCGTTTCAAACCATTTAAAGGAACTGTGGGAAAATACAGATCGATTCGAAACTGAAGAAGAGATCGGTACATGGTTAGAAGAAGCAATCATTAAAACGAATGAGCACGTTCTAAGTGAATCTAAAAATGATTGTGAATTTCTCGGAATGGGGACGACAGTTGTTGGAGCTGTCTTTTTAAACGATGTCGTAGTCGTCGCCCATGTTGGTGACAGTCGCTTATATTACATAACTGAAAAAGACATCGTTCAAATCACTGAGGACCATTCCTTCGTTCAAGAATTATTGAAAACAGGTGAAATTACTGAAGAAGAAGCAGAAGCTCATCCGAAAAGGAATGTGTTACTTCGAGCTGTAGGAACTGAAGAAGATGTCACCGTTGATATTAACTCATTTAAAGTAGAGGACCAATCTTACATTTTAATTTGTTCTGACGGATTAAGTAATAAATTGTCTCCAGAAGATTTAATGACGGTTGTCCACTCTAATCAAACCCTTGATGAAAAAATTGACGAACTTATTACAATCGCCAACGAGCGAGGCGGTGAAGATAATATATCTGTTATCTTAGTTAAAAGTAGTCGAAAAAAAGCAGGTGAAGCATCATGATCGATGGTCGTTTATTAAATGAACGTTATAAATTGTTAAGGCCAATTGGTGGCGGTGGAATGGCTAAAGTTTTTTTAGCGAGAGATACTATATTAGATCGTGATGTCGCCATTAAAATTTTACGTATGGAATATTCGAACGATCAAGAGTTTATCGAAAGGTTCAGAAGAGAAGCTGAATCGACCATTAGTTTATCTCATCCACATATCGTTAACATTTATGATGTTGGACAAGAAGATGACGTCTATTATATCGTCATGGAATATGTTGAGGGGATGACGTTAAAGCAGCACATCCAGCAATATGGACCATTACTAGTTGAAGAAGCGGTCAATATTATGTCACAGCTCTCTTCAGCGATAGCCCATGCTCATGATAATGGAATTATTCATCGTGATATAAAGCCACAAAACATTTTAATTAACAAATTTGGTAACGTAAAAGTAACGGATTTTGGCATTGCGATGGCTTTAAGCTCGACATCATTAACGAAAACGAATAATGTCATCGGTTCTGTTCACTACTTATCTCCAGAGCAAGCTCGGGGAGGAACAGCAACGAAAAAATCCGATATTTACTCTTTAGGTATCGTTTTATTTGAATTATTAACGGGACAAATTCCTTTTTCGGGCGAATCAGCTGTTTCTATTGCATTAAAACATATGCAAACAGAAACGCCCTTTGTCAGAACGTTTAATCCATCTATTCCACAAAGCTTAGAAAATGTCGTTTTAAAAGCGACGGCGAAGGATCCGTTTCATCGTTATCAATCGATTGAAGAAATGTATAACGATTTACAAACTGTGCTAACGCCTGAGCGGGCAAATGAAGAACGATTCATGCCACCGGAAGAAGAGGGCGAAGTAACGAAAGCGATGCCGATTTTTGCTGAAGATAAATTACAGGATACTGACAGTGAAAATACGATTGTTAATCAAAAAGATGGCGAGAAAAGTAAAGAAAAAAAATATAAAAAGTGGATGATCGTTTCTATTTCACTTTTTGCGTTATTATTAACGGCTGCTATTATTGCTCTTATTGTTTTACCACGCTGGTTTAGCCCAGCTGATGTAGAAATACCTGAATTAGCTGATTATACGTATGAAGATGCCGTGAATGAATTAAGAGAATTGAATTTAGAATTTGAAAGGGAATCTGTCTTTTCAGAGGATATTGAGGAAGGCTTCGTCATTCGAACGTCTCCTCGGGCTGGTACAGTAGTTAAAGAAGGCTCCCAAGTTGTTTTATATACGAGTTTAGGGAAGGAAAAAATTGAATTTCCTGACTATGTTGGTGAACAATATGAACATGTGGAAAGATCTTTAATTAATAACGGTTATGCAGATGTTATTCCATATGAAAAAGTATCAGACAGGCCTGTTGGAGAAATTATTCGTCAAATTCAACCTGAGCCAGGAGAGCTCATTATACCTGAAGAAACACGTGTCATTTTTGATGTGAGTGCTGGACCGCCGAAAATAACACTCCAATCGTTCAGAGGGTGGACCGTTGATGAAGTTCAAGAATATATAAGGCAAAATGAATTGACATTAAGAACGGAGGAAGAGTTTTCGGATACCGTCCCTGAAGGTCAAGTCATTCGCCAAGACCCAAGTGCGAGTACGGAGCTTGAAATAGGTGATGAAGTAAGAATTTACGTTTCAAAGGGCCCAGAGCTTTTACCTGTAGAAATTGAAGAAACGGTTTCGATTGAATTTAATCCAGACGCTGAAATAACGAATGAAGTCGTAGAAGTTGTCATTTACGTAACTGATATGAATCGCGATCAAGAAGAATGGGTTCGTGAGCCAATTTTTGAAGATACATCGTATAATATTAGTTTAACGATTGCCCCGAATGAATCGGCAATTATTGAAGTTTATATTGATGGCGATCTGTATGAAGAGAAAACGATAAATTATAGTGACGGCACATAAAAGAAAGGATAATTAGATGACTCGAGGATTAATTATTAAGGCGTTAAGTGGTTTTTATGACGTATTAGTCGGTGATACAGTTTACACTTGTAAAGGTCGTGGGGTATTTAGAAATCAAAATATTACCCCTCTTGTCGGTGATCGTGTCGTTATATCTATTCATGATGATCAAACAGGCACGATTCAACAAGTCGAAGAACGACAAAATGAATTGAAACGTCCACCGATTGTTAATGTCGACCAAGTGATGATTGTAAGTTCAATCATTGAGCCACAATTTAATACGACATTATTAGATCGTTTTTTAACGTCAGTCGAGTCAAAAGAGATGGAACCGATTATCGTTCTATCAAAGCAAGATTTAGCGAATGAGCAATTAATGAAAACAATCGGTTATTATATCACAGAATATGAGAAAATCGGGTATACCGTTTTAGTCGTATCCGATAAAATGGTTGATTTAAAGGAAAAGGTTTTCCCTTATTTAAAAGACAAATTGACTGTCATTGCTGGTCAATCTGGTGTAGGGAAATCCTCCCTTTTAAATCAGTTAGATGATGCCCTAACGATTGAGACAGCACATATTTCAAAAAGTCTTGGACGAGGTCGACATACGACAAGACATGTGGAGCTGTTTCAATTAGGTGGTGGATTTGTTGCGGATACACCTGGTTTTAGTGCCCTTGATTTTGATGATATTGAAAAGGAAAATTTAAGATTTTGTTTCCCTGAAATCGCTAATCATCAAAAAGATTGTAGATTTCGTGGATGTTTACATTTAAATGAACCTCATTGCGCTGTAAAACAAGCGGTAACAGACGGTTCAATCGCTCAATTTCGCTATGATAATTATGAAAAGTTTTTGAATGAAATAAATTCGAGAAAGCCGAGGTATTAACATGGTTAAACTAGCACCATCGATATTATCTGCTAATTTTGCTGAATTAGGTAAAGAAATAAAAGAGGTTGAACAAGATGTTGATTATATCCACGTCGATGTGATGGACGGGCATTTTGTACCTAATATTACGATTGGACCACTCATTGTTGAGGCGATTCGTCCAGTCACCAACTTACCTTTAGATGTTCATCTAATGATTGAAAATCCTGAACGATACATTCCGGACTTTGTAAAGGCTGGAGCGGATATTATAACCGTTCACCAAGAAGCTTGTACCCATTTACACCGTGTTATTCAACAAATAAAAAAAGAAAACGTCAAAGCAGGTGTCGTCATTAACCCAGCAACTCCCGTCGAATCAATTATACCTATTTTGGAAGATGTCGATTTAGTTTTAGTGATGACAGTTAACCCTGGCTTTGGGGGTCAATCGTTTATTCACTCGGCTGTTAAAAAGATTGAACAGTTGCATGAATTAAGACTAGCGCACGGATATAATTACGAAATTGAAGTAGATGGTGGCGTCAACAAAGAAACGGCACCGATTTGCGTTGAGGCAGGTGCAGACGTATTAGTAGCAGGTAGTGCAATTTACAATGCTCCTAATCGTAAAGAGGCGATTGATGCGTTAAAGGAATCATTTAAATCCATTAAATAAGGTGATTTAATTATGGCAATAATCGGTATCGTCGCAGGTGGCGTTAAGGAAGAAGTTCCACCGTTAAAATCATATGATGAAGTTAATTTTTGGATCGGTGTCGATAAAGGAAATACAACGCTGTTCGAGCAAGGAATCACACCAAATGTCGCATTAGGTGACTTTGATTCGATCGATGAACATCATAAAAAAGAAGTTTTCGCGCGTGTTAACGAAGTGAAAACCTTTCCGGAAAAAAAGGATGAAACGGATTTAGAAATTGCGATAAAAGAAGCGATTGAATTAGCTCCAAGCAAAGTATTAATTTTCCAAGCGACTGGCGGAAGAAAGGATCATGAATGGGTCAATATTTTATTATTAAGACATTTCGCTGAGAACGAGATTGATGCATGGATCATTAATCAACAAAATGAGCTGAGCTTAAAAATGCCAGGGCAATATACGTTAGAAAAAGATGATTTTTTCCCGTATATATCTTTTTTATCGATTTCGGAAACTGTTTCTGGACTAACGTTAAACGGTTTTAAATATAATTTATCAAATGAAAAAATTGAATTAGGCTCCTCTTTAACAGTATCTAATGAATGGAACGAAAAAAAAGGTACTTATTTATTTGAAAGCGGCATATTATTAGTTATAAAGAGTCGCGATTTAACTCTCTAAGTACGTGAAAAGCTGTATGGGAGGGGCATATATGAAATTTTATACGATAAAATTACCGAGGTTTGTTAGTGGGATTGTTCGTGGGTTTATCGGTTTGTTTAAAAAATAAAGACATACGGTGACGAGTTGATTTGTATCTGACATCATTTATTTCATCATTGAACGTATGCAAAGGATGGTCTCGATATTTGTTTCGAGATCATTTTTTTAATATAAATAGAGACTGGAAAAATTCATCTTAATTGAGCTTTTCCCAGTCTCTATTAAAGCATTTATATCGTGTTTCGTAAAAAATCGATTAAACACGTTCTATTTTTCCTGATTTTAAAGCACGTGCTGAAACGTAAACTCTTTTAGGCTTACCGTCGACCATAATACGTACTTTTTGTAAATTTGCTTTCCATTGACGTTTATTTGCATTCAACGCATGGGAGCGTGTATTGCCAGTACCAGTTTTACGTCCAGTTACATGACATTTACGAGCCATATAAATCCCTCCTGCCTGAAACTTTATATCCAATCTTAGTCACCATATTAATTTATCATATCATAAACATGTTTTCAATGAAAATTTAAGTTTAACTAAATTGATTTCTTGAATAACTTTTCATTTATAAAACGATATAGTAAAATAACCGTAGTCACGGTCTTGTGTTGAGGAGGATGAAAATGTCAATTGAATTAAAAAACGAGTTTGGTACAGTTGAAATTTCTAAAGACGTTATCGCTACGATTGCTGGGATAACAGCAACGGAATGTTACGGAATTGTTGGCATGGCATCACGAAAACAGATTAAAGATGGTTTATCAGAAATTTTAAGGAAGGAAAATTTTTCACGAGGAATCGTCGTTCGCCATGAAAATAATGACATAGAAATAGACTTGTATATTATTGTCGGATATGGTACAAAGGTTTCGGAAGTAGCCCACAACGTTCAAAACCAGGTTAAATATGCATTTAAGAAAATGATCGGTCTTGAAATAGATGCGGTAAACATTTATATTCACGGTGTTAGAGTGACATCGTAGAACGAAATCTACGTTTGAAGGAGGATATGAAAGTGAGCAATGTGACAATTAATGGTGAACAATTTAGTCAAATGATTCGCTTTGGGGCGCACCATTTGGCAAATCAAGCAGATATGATTGATTCATTGAACGTATTCCCTGTACCAGATGGTGATACAGGTACAAATATGAATTTAACGATGACTTCTGGTGCAAAGGAAGTTGAACAAGCGTCTACGAATCACGTTGGAGATATTGGACAAGCTTTTGCAAAAGGATTATTAATGGGAGCAAGAGGTAATTCAGGCGTTATTTTGTCGCAATTATTTCGTGGTTTTTCTAAAAGTATTAAAGATAAAGAAGCTTTAACAGTGACTGATTTATCAGAAGCGTTACTAGAAGGTGTCAATACGGCGTATAAAGCTGTCATGAAGCCTGTTGAGGGGACGATTTTAACCGTTGCTAAAGATGCAGCTATTGCTGGTGAAAAGGCAGTTGATCAAGTAGATAATGTCGTTGACTGGTTCGAAATCGTTTTAAAAGAAGCAAAACAGTCTTTAGAGCGCACGCCAGATTTACTCCCCGTCCTAAAAGAAGTTGGTGTTGTCGACAGTGGTGGACAAGGTTTAGTCGTCGTCTATGAAGGGTTTATCGCAGCCTTAAAAGGAGAGGAAATTCCTGAAAGCAGTGGTGTCGCTCCATCATTAAACGATCTTGTGAATGCTGAACATCATAAAATGCATCAAGACTTTATGGATACATCTGAAATCGAGTTCGGCTATTGTACAGAATTTATGGTTAAATTTGAGGAAGATAAATTAAAAGAAAATCCATTTGATGAAGAAAAGTATCGTGAAGAATTAAGTCATTACGGGGATTCCTTATTAGTCGTATCCGATGATGAAGTCGTTAAAGTACATATTCACGCAGAATACCCAGGTGACGTCATGACGATTGGTCAAAAATACGGTAGTTTAATTAATATTAAAATTGAAAATATGCGTGAGCAGCACCAGGCAATTGTAGGAGATAAAAAAGAAGCGAAAAAAGATAAAAAGCCTGAACGGCTAAATATGGCTGTTGTCACAGTTGCGATGGGTGAAGGGATTAAAACGATGTTTGAAAGTATCGGAGTCAATGTTGTCGTAGAAGGTGGACAAACGATGAATCCGAGCACGAAAGATATTGCTTCTGCGATTGAAGAGGCAAATGCCGATCAAGTTATCGTATTACCAAACAATAAAAATATTATTATGGCGGCCGAGCAAGCAGAGGAATTAGTTGATTCGGATGTCGTCGTCGTTCCAACAAAAACAGTTCCTCAAGGGATTGCTGCAATGTTACAGTACAATCCTGAAGCAAGTTTAAAGGACAATTTTAATGAAATGTCTGAAGCGATTCAATACGTTAAAACTGGACAAATTACTTATGCGGTAAGAGATACGCAAATTAACGGTAAAACGATTGAAAAAGGTAACTTCATGGGTATTAAAGAGGGCGATATTGAATCGATTAACCCGAATAAAATGGATGCGATTACAGAATTGTTAAAAGAGCTTATCGATGAAGACGAAGATGAAATTATTACGATTATTCAAGGTGAAGAAGGTACGGATGAAGAAGTTGAACTTATACGTCAATTTATAGAAGAGCATTATGACGAATTAGAAATTGAAATTTTAAACGGAGAACAACCAATCTATTCTTTTATTTTTTCCGTTGAATAATAATAAAAATGAATCCGTTGTCCTAGTTAGTAATATTTATTAACTAGGACTTTGTTTATCCTTTCATAACTAATCTATAAAATAAAATAGGGCGTTAAGAGTGTTTCCTTTTGAATTGTAGGTGGCAATTATCCCGTGTTACCTTTACAATAGATAGTATAATAGTGGAGGTGGTATTTCATGAAATTTCGCTCGGTTTTCGATATTATCGGGCCAGTGATGATTGGACCATCCAGTTCCCATACAGCTGGTGCAGCAAGAATAGGACGAATGGCACGCCAATTGTTCGGGAAACAACCGAAATGGGCAAAGATTCATCTATACGAATCCTTTGCAAAAACGTATCGAGGACACGGAACCGATGTTGCAATAATCGGCGGTTTACTAGACTATGATACATTTGATGAACGAATAAAAGAAGCTTTTCATCATGCGGAGGAAGCGGGAATGACCGTTGAATTTTTTGAAGAAGATGCTTCCGTAGAACATCCGAATACCGCACGAATTATTGTCGGTGATGATGAAAGTGAATTTGAACTCGTCGGTATTTCCATAGGTGGGGGAAAAGCAGAAATCACTGAAATTAATGGCTTTGAGCTCCGTTTATCTGGAAGCTCACCTGCGATCCTCGTCATGCACAATGATCGCTTCGGGGCGATTGCGTCAGTGACGAAAGTATTAGCCCATCATAAAATTAATATAGGGCATATGGAAGTAACGCGAAAGGATATTGGGAAAGAAGCACTCATGGTCATTGAAACTGATGAGAGAATTCCTGAAGTTGTGATGGACGAATTACGGGATTGTGACCATATTTTACAAGTCGTCACAATTCATGATTAATGAGGAGGTATTGAGATGTTTCGTAACGTTAGTGAGTTAGTTCATATAGCTGAAACGGAAAACATTCCAATTTCAGAAGTGATGATTCGTCAAGAAATGGAGGAAACAGGCAAAACACGGGAAGAAGTCATTTCCCAAATGGATAATAATTTAGAAGTGATGGAAAAGGCCGTTGAGGATGGTTTGAAAGGGGTCGAATCCCATTCAGGATTAACAGGTGGCGATGCCGTTTTAATCCAAAAATATATGAGTGAAAAGAAAACGCTTTCAGGAAATTTACTTTTAGATGTTGTAAGTAAAGCTGTCGCTACGAATGAAGTAAATGCCGCGATGGGAATGATTTGCGCAACACCTACTGCTGGGAGTGCGGGTTGTGTTCCTGGTGTTTTATTCGGGTTAAAGGAAAAATTGAATCCAACGAGGGAACAAATGATAAATTTCTTATTTACTGCAGGAGCATTTGGCCAAGTTGTTGCAAATAATGCATTTATTTCTGGAGCTGCGGGTGGCTGTCAGGCAGAGGTTGGATCAGCCGCTGGAATGGCGAGTGCCGCGGCAGTTGAAATGGCAGGAGGAACACCGCAACAAAGTGCTGAGGCCATGGCGATTACGTTGAAAAATATGTTAGGATTAGTATGTGATCCTGTTGCAGGTCTAGTTGAAGTACCATGTGTTAAAAGAAATGCAATGGGTTCATCTCAAGCGATTATTTCTGCGGATTTAGCTCTAGCAGGTGTTACAAGTCGTATTCCATGTGACGAAGTTATTGGAGCTATGTACCGTATTGGCCGTCAGATGCCATCAGCGTTAAGAGAAACGGCTGAGGGTGGGTTAGCTGCCACACCTACGGGAAGGGCATTAGCTGCTAAAATTTTCGGAGCCAATTGAGAAAGAGTGATTGAAATTGTTGAATGAACATGTCACAATCATTCCAAGTGTCGGAGAAAAAACAGCCGAACAATTAGAAATGTTAAATATAACGAAAGTGGGAGATCTACTCTTCCACTTTCCTTTTCGTTATGACTATTTTGAAATTAAACCGATCAGTGAAATCGCCCATGAAGAGATTGCGACGATTGAAGGAACGATTGTTACAGAACCGAAAGTGCAATTTTACGGGAGAAAAAAATCGCGGTTAACGTGTACGATTCAAGTTGGCGTTATTGCGATTAGAGCTGTCTTTTTTAATCAAGCTTTTTTAAAAGATAAACTTAAAATGAATGAAACGATTACGATAACGGGTAAGTGGGATATGCACCGTTTACAAATGACTGTGAATCAAGTGCATTTTAAAGATATGAAAAACAATCAATCTTTTCAGCCTGTCTATCATACAAAAGGAAATTTAACGAATGCGACGATCAGGAAGCTCGTATCCTACGCACTAAAATCATCCCTTGATGAAATCGATGAAATTTTACCAGAGCATTATTTACATAATTATAAAATCCCTGATCGAAAAACGGCGATTAAAGAAATTCATCAACCATCATCAAGATTAGCATTAAAGCATGCTGAAAGACGGTTCAAATTTGAAGAACTGTTTATTTTTCAATTAAAAATGCAATGGATCAGACATGAAAACAAACGACAGCAGCCAGGATTTGCGAAAGTCTTCGAAATGGACCAAATCGATGCATTTATTTCTAAGTTAAGCTTCTCATTAACGGATAGTCAGAATCGAGTCTTAAAAGAAATATTAGACGATTTAAGAAGTCCCTATCGGATGAACCGACTATTACAAGGGGATGTCGGTTCAGGGAAAACGATAATTGCGGCGATTTCGCTTTTTGCCAATTTTTTATCAGGAAAGCAAGGGGCTCTCATGGTGCCAACAGAAATTTTAGCCGAGCAGCATGAGCAATCTTTAAAATCTCTTTTTCATGATCAATTAAACGTTGCTTTATTAACGAGTTCGGTAAAAGGGAAAAAACGAAAAGAACTATTACAACAGTTAGAAGAGGGTCAAATTGATATTTTAATCGGGACGCATGCATTAATCCAAAAAGATACGATTTTTAATGATTTAGGACTTGTAATTGTTGATGAGCAGCATCGTTTCGGTGTGGAGCAACGAAAATTGCTCAGAGATAAAGGACTTTATCCAGATGTATTATTTATGACAGCGACACCTATACCGAGAACATTGTCGATTACGATGCTTGGCGATATGGATGTTTCAACTATCGATGAGATGCCTCAAGGAAGACAAGCTGTTAAAACATATTGGGTGAAGGAAAATATGCTCGATCGCATTTATAGTTTCATTGAAAGAGAAGTTGAAAAAGGTCATCAAGCATATGTCATCTGTCCTTTAATTGAAGAGTCGGATAAGCTCGACATTCAAAATGCAATTGATGTGTTTAATGAGCTAAATGAAACATTACCTAAAACGATTCAAGTTGGTTTAATGCACGGCCGATTGAGCCAACAAGAAAAAGAAGATGTAATGCGCCAATATGCTAATAATGAGATTCAAGTCCTCGTTTCAACGACCGTTGTCGAAGTCGGTGTGAACGTACCGAATGCAACGATTATGGTCATTTATGATGCGGAGCGCTTCGGCCTTTCACAGCTCCACCAATTAAGGGGACGGGTCGGTAGAGGAAAAGCTCAAAGCTATTGTATTTTATTAGCCGATCCTAAAGGGGAAGCAGGGAGAGAACGAATGCGAATTATGACGGAAACGTATGATGGATTTACGTTATCCGAGCATGATTTAAAACTGCGGGGACCAGGGGATTTTTTCGGGAAAAAGCAGAGCGGTCTTCCTGAATTTAAAGTTGCTGATATTGTCAGTGATTTTAGAGCATTAGAAGTTGCGAGAAAAGATGCTTATCAAGTCGTTAAAGATGAATTGTTAAGTAAAGATAAAGCGTACGAGAAACTCTATCATATCATTACGGAGGATCCGATTATTCAAGAGAGAATTTTTGATTAATGATTGCAAGATGGAGAGAAATTTTATATATTACTATTAGTACCTAGTCATAATATCGGACGGTGAAAGAATGAAACTTAGAAAAAAAGAACGACAAGAGTCACTAAAAAAAATGATTGAAGAAACGCCTTTTATTACAGATGAGGAGTTAGCAGCTACTTTTAACGTGAGCATTCAAACGATTAGACTTGACCGACTAGAATTAGCCATTCCAGAATTAAGAGAGCGGATTAAATATGTTGCTAAGAAAAATTGGAATGAGACAGTTAGAGCGCTACCGTTAGAAGAAGTGATCGGTGAAGTGATTGATTTAGATTTAGATAACACCGCTATATCTATCTTAGATATTAAAGAGGAGCATGTTTTTTCAAGAAATTTAATCGCGAGAGGACATCATTTGTTTGCTCAAGCAAATTCATTAGCTGTGGCCGTTATTAACGATGAGCTTGCCTTAACAGCTAAAGCGGATATTTATTTTACCCGACCCGTTAAAGTAAATGAACGGGTTGTCGCAAAAGCTTCCGTAACAGGGGAAGATCAAAAGGGACGAACGATTGTTGAAGTTAAAAGTTATGTGAACAATGAACCTGTATTTGAAGGAACATTTCATATGTATCGAACGACGGATCAATGAAAAAAGGGGACTAAAATATGAAAATAGCAATCGATGCAATGGGTGGCGACCATGCACCCGAACAAATTGTTAAAGGTGCACAACTAGCGATTGATCATTATGACGATTTAGAAATTACGCTTTATGGTGATGAAGAACAAGTTAAAAAATTTTTAACAAAGGATGAACGGATTACAATCCATCATACGACTGAAAAAATTGAAAGTACGGACGAGCCAACTCGAGCAGTGAGAAGAAAGAAAGAAGCGTCGATGGTATTAATGGCTCAAGCTGTTAAAGATCAAGAGGCGAATGCTTGTATCTCTGCGGGAAATACAGGAGCTTTAATGACTGCAGGCCTTTTGAAGGTGGGACGGATCAAGGGAATCGATCGCCCAGCGTTAAGTCCAACATTACCTACGCTCGATGGTAAAGGCTTTTTATTTCTCGATGTTGGAGCGAATGTTGATGCAAAGCCTCAGCACCTCCTTCAATATGGAATCATCGGCTCTATTTATGTAGAACACGTTCGTGGCATTAAAAAGCCTCGAGTTGGACTGTTAAATGTCGGAACAGAGGACCAAAAAGGCTCAGAGCTCGTTAAAGAGGCATTCAACTTATTATCCGATGCACCTATCAATTTTGTCGGTAATGTTGAAGCCCGAGATTTAATGGATGGTGTTGCGGATGTTGTTGTAACTGACGGCTTTTCTGGAAATATTGCGTTAAAATCAATTGAAGGAACAGCAATGGCTATTTTTTCAATGTTAAAGGAATCGTTTATGAAAAGCACGAAAACGAAATTAGCTGCCCTCGCCTTGAAAAAAGAATTTAAAGGGTTGAAAAATCAACTCGACTATTCCGAATATGGCGGTGCTGGATTATTTGGTTTAAGTGCACCAGTTATTAAAGCTCACGGTTCTTCAAATGATTTAGCTATTTTTAATGCAATTAAGCAAACATACGATATCGTTAATAAAGATGTCGTTCGTTTAATAAAAGATGAAGTAGAAAAGTTAAAAGGGGAGACGGATGAATGACGAATCAGATTGCTTTTTTATTTCCTGGACAAGGCTCCCAATCAGTAGGCATGGGTCAAACCTTTTATGAAAGCTACGAAGAAATAAAAAAGATGTACGAAAAAGCGGATCAAATTTTAGGTTATAAATTATCAGATTTAATGTTAAACGGTCCAGAAGATCGATTAACAAAAACTGAAAACACGCAACCCGCATTATTTCTTTTAAGTGCAGCTATTTTTAATTTAATTGAAAAAGAAGGAATTATACCGAATGCAGTAGCGGGTCATAGTTTAGGAGAGTATAGTGCGTTATATGCAGCCAAGTCTCTTTCCTTTGATGATGCGATTCATTTAGTACATATGCGAGGGAAGTTGATGGAAGAAGCTGTTCCTTCTGGTCAAGGAACGATGGCTGCCGTATTAGGTGCGGATGAGACACTGATTGAAGAAGTGACGAAAAAAGTGACTGATGCTGGTGATGTCGTCAATGTCGCTAATTTTAATTCCCCAGGACAAATTGTTATTTCAGGAACTAAAGAAGGAGTACTAAAAGCAACAGAATTACTGAAAAATAACGGTGCGAAAAGGGTCATTCCCCTTAATGTTAGTGGGCCGTTTCATTCGGAATTAATGAGACCAGCGAGTACAACGTTTTCTCAAGAATTAAACCAAGTGACAATTAATGATGCGGAAATTCCGGTTTATGCTAACGTAACCGCAAAGCCTGTACAAAATCGTGAAGACATACAAAACTTACTAATCGAGCAACTTTTTTCACCAGTTCAATTTACCCAATCGATTGAACAGATGATTACTGATGGCATAGATACTTTTGTTGAAGTTGGGAATGGAAAAGTGTTATCTGGATTAGTGAAAAAAATTAATCGGAAAGTAACGATTTATTCGGTTAACGATGTTGAATCTTATCAACAATTTATTAAAGCGATAAAGGAGGAGTAAAATATGTTAGAAGGAAAAAATGCCCTTGTTACAGGAGCTTCAAGAGGAATCGGTAGGGCAATTGCTTTAGAGCTTGCTCGAAATGGTGCTAACGTCGTTGTGAACTATGCTGGGAGCAAAGACAAAGCCGAAGCCGTCGTGAATGAAATTGAAGCTTTAGGAAGAAAAGCAGTGGCGATTCAAGCAAACGTCGCAAATAGTGAAGAAGTGACAGCCCTTGTAAAAGATACAATTGACCAACTCGGGTCGATTGATATATTAGTGAATAATGCTGGCATTAATCGCGATAATCTTCTTATGCGAATGAAAGAAGATGAATTCGATGATGTTATAGAGACGAATTTAAAAGGAGTATTTAACTGTATTAAAGCAGTGACTCGCCCAATGATGAGACAACGTTCTGGTAAAATTATTAATCTTGCCTCAGTCGTTGCGGTTGCAGGGAATCCTGGTCAAGTTAACTATGTAGCCGCTAAAGCTGGTGTAATCGGCATGACAAAAACGGTAGCTAAAGAGCTCGCTTCAAGAAATATTCATGTTAACGCGGTTGCACCTGGATATATCGCGACGGATATGACTGATGAGCTTCCAGATAATATTAAGGAGCAAATGTTAGATCTTATCCCGGTAAACCGTTTAGGTGAACCGGAGGATGTTGCTAAAGTCGTTCGATTTTTAGCGTCCGAGGATTCGGATTATATGACTGGACAAACTATTCATGTCGATGGTGGTATGGTCATGTAATATTTGGATATCCTTTTGAAAGGGGGTGAGTTGAATGTCAGATGAAATCTTTAACAAAGTAAAAGATATTATCGTTGATCGTTTAGAAGTTGATGAAGCTAAAGTGACAAAGGATGCTTCATTTAGAGATGATTTAGAAGCGGATTCTTTAGATGTTGTTGAATTAGTAATGGAGCTTGAAGATGAGTTCGGTTTAGAAATTTCTGATGAGGATGCTGAGAAAATATCAACAGTTGGTGATGCTGTCGATTACATAAGCAGCAACCAATAATTTATTGTTGAGGATGGCCAACTTTAGCCATCCTCATCTTCATAAGTAGGTGAAAAAATGTTAAAGTCATTTCAACAAAAAATAAATATCGTATTCAAGAACGAGCAATTATTAACACAAGCATTAACGCATACATCATATGTGAATGAGCACCGAAATCGAAAGCAGAAAGATAATGAACGATTAGAATTTCTCGGAGACGCTGTACTAGAATTAGCTGTTTCCCAATATTTATTCCGCAATTATCCCGAACTCAAGGAAGGCGAATTAACGAAAATTCGTGCAAATATCGTCTGTGAGCCATCATTAGAACAGTTTGCAAAAAAAATAGCACTTAATGAATATCTTTTACTCGGGAAAGGGGAAGAAAATAACGGCGGACGGTTAAAACCATCGATTCTTTCGGATGCATTTGAAGCTTTAATTGGTGCCATTTATTTAGATCAAGGACTTGAAAAAGTTTCTTCATTTTTGGATCAAGTTATTTTCGCTAACTTCGATGCCAGTGCTTTTTCACATGTGATGGATTATAAAACGGCTTTACAAGAAAAAGTTCAGAAAAAAGGCGAGGTCGTTACGTATGAAATAGTTAAAGAGATTGGACCAGCCCATAGCAAAGAATTTGTCTCCCATGCTATTGTTGATGGTGAAATTGTCGGTATAGGAAAAGGAAAGTCAAAAAAAGATGCAGAGCAAAGAGCGGCTAAGGAAGCGTTAAATCAATACGAGAAGGCGAATAGAGGATAAGACAATTATGAAAGTAAATACGAACAATTAAGCAATAAATCAACATTGATAATTGTTCGTGTTTACTTTTTAATATCATAGACGATATTTTACTTTGAAAGGCTTAAATTATTCTTTTCTAAATCTTTTTAACTCATCAATGATAGCATGTATTTCTGAAACGCTTATATTGTCCTTACTTTTAACCATTTCATATAAATCTTTAATATCGTCGTAATGAGTTAAATCATAATGTTCAGGCTTCATGACCGTAGGATTTAATACGTGTAAGTATTTCGTTAAATCTTCAATCATGTATTTTAAATTTTCAAAGGTCGCCTCATTTAAGTTCATGTTTTCACTCCTAATCAATATTGTCGTTACCTTCTTATGTTACCGTTTTTATGATAAAATAGAAAGGCTTAAATGTGAAAGAAAGACCATTTTAAGTAGGTGTATACATATGAAATTGAAAAAATTAGAAACAGTTGGCTTTAAATCATTTGCGGAACGGATTTCTGTTGATTTCGTCCCAGGGGTTACTGCTGTAGTCGGTCCAAATGGCAGTGGTAAATCAAACATAACCGATGCGATTCGTTGGGTGCTTGGGGAGCAGTCAGCAAAATCACTGAGAGGATCGAAAATGGAAGATATCATTTTCTCTGGAAGTGATTCGAGAAAACCATTAAACGTAGCCGAAGTGACATTAATTTTAGATAATGAAGATCAAGCCTTACCAATTGATTATGAAGAAGTCGCTGTAACTAGAAGGGTGTACCGTTCAGGCGATAGTGAATATTTAATTAATAATGAGCCTTGTCGATTGAAAGACATTGTCGATTTGTTTATGGATTCTGGTTTAGGCAAAGAAGCGTTCTCCATTATTAGTCAAGGGAAAGTTGAAGAAATTTTAAGCTCAAAATCAGAAGATCGGCGGACAATTTTTGAAGAAGCTGCTGGTGTTTTAAAATATAAACAACGAAAATTAAAAGCGGTTAAAAAGCTACATGAAACCGATGATAATTTAAGCCGTGTTGAAGATATTATTCATGAAATCGAAGGCCAGTTAGAACCGTTAAAGGAACAAGCTGCAGTAGCTAGAGACTATTTAGATAAAAAAGAAGAGCTTAAAAAGCATGAAGTATCACTAATCGTTACGGAAATTGAACAGATCCACCGAGAATGGTCTGAACTTTTACGAACCATTGATGCGAATAAAGCGATTTTAATTGAAAAGCAAACGACGATTCAAACGGAAGAAGCTGAAATTGAAACATATCAAGCTCATATTCAAAAGCTCGATGAAAAAATTGAATCATTACAAGAAGAAAAGTTAAATTTAACCCAATTAATTGAACAATTAGATGGGCAAAAAAATGTGTTAGAAGAACGGCTAAAACATTATGATGAAAATAAAGAAAAGCTTTTAAATGATATTACGATTAAACAAGATTTAATTGATCAATACACGCTCGATTTAGAAGATCAGGAAAAACGACTGCAATATTTAAAGCAAACGAGAGATGAAACGAAGGCTCATATTGCGTCAATCAAAGAGCAATTGCAGGACTTAAACTTAGACATTGACGCAAAGATTGAATCGTTAAAAGCAGAGTATATTGATTTAATGAATAAGCAAGCCATTAATCGGAATGAAAAAGCATCGTTAGAAAAACAAATCGAACAACTCAAATTCCGTCAACAAAAATTAGATGAACGATTTAAACAGATGATTTTTGAACGAGAGCAAATTGAAAAAGATTATGCTACTAATGAAAAAGAAAAAAATGAAATTGCTGAAAAAATCGCCACAAAAGAAATTGAAACTGAAGAACTGATGGAAAAGCTGTCACAACTTCAACTAGAAATTGAAGAAGACGAAGGAAAATTACAACAAGGATTAAGAATTATTGAGCAGCTTCGTTCAAAAAAAGAAATGCTAGAAGATATGAAACACTCGTATAGCGGGTTTTATTTCGGTGTGAAATCAATTCTTCAAGCAAAGGAAAGAAATGAAGTAAGTGGCGTTCACGGAGCCGTTTTGCAATTGTTAAACATAAATAAAGAGTATGTACTTGCGGTTGAGACGGCTTTAGGCTCCCAAGCTCAGCATATCGTCGTATCAAATGAAGAAGATGCGAGACATGCCATCTATTGGTTGAAAAAGACGAACAATGGGCGAGCGACCTTTTTACCGATGACGACTATGAAACGTCGCTATTTAGACAATCAATTACTTGAAAAACTTAATCAAACGAAAGGATTTGTCGGTGTTGCATCTGATTTAGTAAATTATGATGACGCATACGATCACATTATTCGTTATTTATTAGGTACTGTCATTATCGCTGAAACGTTAAAAGATGCTCAAATGATTGCGAAACTCATTAATTATCGTTATCGTGTCGTCACATTAGATGGGGATGTTATTAACCCTGGTGGTTCAATGAGTGGTGGTGCGAAAAATAAAACGAATCAAGTATCACTTTTTACTAGAGAAGAGGAATTAAAGGATGTTTCAGAACGTCTAATTACTTTTGAAGCTAGAAGTGAACAATTTTCACAAAACATCCAACAAAAAAAGCGCACTTTGAATAACGAAAAAGAAAGTTTAGCAAAGCTCGAGCAAAATAAAAATGCTTTAAAAGAATTAGAGCAACAGCTATCTCAGTCGATTCGCACCCTTGACATTCAACTGACTTCGTTTAATGACCAATTAAAAGTGTATGATCAAGAAACGAAGCAATATGACGATGAAACAGCAATGATGGAAAAAGAAATTGAAAAAATTGAGCGTGAATTAGAAACGGATCGCGAAAAAGAAGAAAGCTTAAGAAACGAGATTGATCATTTGACAGAAAATCAATCGATGTATAAAGAAAAAGTTGATTCGTTAAAAGAGCAATTGAATGTGATGCAAATTCGTTTAGCTGAACAAGAAAGTGATGTTCGCAATAATGAAGAAAAGTTAACTCAATTACAACAAAGCTTCAATGAAGAAACGTCTGAATTAAACACATTAAAAGACGATCTTAATCGACTTGAGGAATCTTATCATAATATGAATAAAGTAAGCGAGTTATCTGAACAAGTAACTGAGTCAAGGGGTAAACTCGTTCACGTTGATAGTGAGCTTGAAACGACACGTAATACTCGATACGAAATGACGCAAAAGCGGAATGATTTAGAGCGAGAAATAAGAGAAAGAAAAAAGCAATATGATCAAGAAAACAGCAAGGTGCAACAATTAGAAGTTAAAGCGAATCGTTTAGATGTTGATTTAGAGAACCGATTAAATCATTTAAGAGAAGAATATACATTATCCTTTGAGAAAGCGAAAACAGATTACGGTTTAACGGAACAACTGGATGAAACGAGACAGAAAGTTAAATTTATAAAGAAAGAAATAGCGGAGTTAGGAACTGTCAACCTTGGCTCGATTGAGGAATTTGAAAGAATTCAAGAACGTTATACATTTTTAACAGAGCAACAAAATGACTTAATCGAAGCAAAGGAAACATTACTATCCATCATTGATGAGATGGACGAGGAAATGATTCGTAAATTTAGTGAGACGTTTGAACAAATTCAAAAACAATTTTCAGTAGTGTTTAAAGAATTGTTCGGAGGCGGTCAAGCAGAGCTCACTTTATCAAACCCTGATGACTTACTCGAAACGGGTGTTGATATTATTGCACAGCCTCCCGGGAAGAAGCTTCAGCATTTAAGTTTATTATCTGGGGGAGAACGTGCCTTAACAGCGATTGCTTTATTATTTGCTATATTACGAGTAAGACCAGTTCCTTTTTGTGTACTAGACGAAGTTGAAGCTGCGTTAGATGAAGCGAATGTCGTTCGATTCGGTCAATATTTAAAACAATTTTCTAATGATACACAGTTTATCGTCATTACTCACCGAAAAGGAACGATGGAGTTTGCTGATGTTTTATATGGAGTGACGATGCAAGAATCAGGTGTGTCAAAACTTGTTTCTGTCAAGCTCGAAGAAACAGAGGAAATGATTTTAACATAGAAAGGACGGGCAATTTTAATGAGTTTTTTTCGTAAATTAAAAGATAAAATTAGTACGCAAACAGATCAAATGACGGAAAAATTTAAATCAGGCATGTCAAAAACGAGAGAGTCATTTACGACGAAGCTTAATGATCTCGTTGCAAAATACCGTAAAGTTGATGAAGATTTTTTCGAAGAGCTTGAAGAAATTCTTATTTCAGCAGATGTTGGTGTCGAGACGGTAATGACATTAATTGAAGAGCTTGAAATGGAAGTGAAGCGTCAAAACATTCAAGAACCAGAAAAAGTGAAGGAAGTTATTTCGGAAAAGCTCGTCGACATTTATTACGATGGCGATGATGCGTCTGTTGAACATTTAACGATGAGTGAAAGTGGCTTATCGATTATTTTAGTTGTCGGTGTTAACGGAGTTGGTAAAACAACGACAATCGGAAAGCTCGCCCACCGTTTGAAAGAAGAAGGGAAGTCTGTCATGTTAGCGGCAGGAGATACGTTTCGAGCTGGTGCGATTGAGCAGCTTGAAGTGTGGGGTGAACGAGCAGGTGTAGAAGTCATTAAGCAAAGTGAAGGAAGTGACCCTGCTGCCGTTATTTACGATGGGATACAAGCGGCGAAATCCCGCGGTGTTGACGTCTTACTTTGTGATACAGCAGGAAGATTGCAAAACAAAGTGAATTTAATGAATGAGTTAGCGAAGGTTAAAAAGGTCATTTCCCGTGAAGTTGATGGGGCGCCTCATGAAACATTGCTCGTATTAGATGCAACGACAGGACAAAATGCATTAAACCAGGCAAAAACGTTTAAAGAAGCAACTGACGTATCTGGGATCGTATTAACGAAATTAGATGGGACGGCTAAAGGTGGAATCGTTCTCGCCATTCGCCGGGAGATGGATATTCCTGTTAAATTTGTCGGCCTTGGTGAGCAGATGACTGATCTTCAACCGTTCGATGCTCATCAATTCGTCTACGGTTTATTCGGTGATTTAATTAAAGAATAATTTTTAGGAGAATATCATTCATGCTTGAAAAAACGACGCGAATGAATTATTTATTTGATTTTTATCAATCGTTATTAACCGATAAACAGAAAAGCTATATGGCGCTTTATTATATCGAAGACTACTCATTAGGAGAAATATCGGAAAACTACGGTGTGAGTAGGCAAGCAATTTATGATAATATTAAACGTACAGAAGCTATTTTAGAAGACTACGAAGCGAAATTACGTTTATACGAACGTCATCTAAAAAGAAATGACATGTTAAAGCATATGAAGGAAGCGTTAGTAAACGAAGAATACGCACGCTTAGAACAGTTGATGGACGATTTATTAAACTTTGAAAATTAGGGAGGGCGGTTAAAATGGCATTTGAAGGCTTAGCCGACCGATTGCAAAGTACGATTAAAAAAATAACAGGTAAAGGTAAAGTAACTGAACAAGATGTTAAAGAGATGGCCCGGGAAATACGACTCGCTTTACTTGAAGCCGACGTTAACTTTAAAGTTGTCAAAGATTTAATTAAAAGAATTAGAGAAAGAGCGGTCGGTCAAGAAGTGATGGACAGCTTAACGCCTGGCCAGCAAGTTATAAAAGTCGTTAGAGAAGAACTAACGGATTTAATGGGTACCGAGCAAAGTAAAATTGCCGTTAGCCAAAAGCCACCGACTGTCATTATGATGGTTGGGCTTCAAGGGGCAGGTAAGACGACTTCCACTGGTAAATTAGCAAACTTATTAAGAAAAAGCTATAATCGTAATCCCCTTTTAGTGGCAGCGGATATTTATCGACCAGCCGCAATCGATCAGTTAAAAACATTAGGTAAGCAGCTCGATATGGACGTTTTTTCCCTTGGAACAGATGTAAGTCCCGTCGAAATTGCTAAACAAGGGATTGAAAAAGCAAAAGAAAATCATCACGATTATGTCATCATCGATACAGCAGGACGGCTTCACGTTGACGAAGATTTAATGGGTGAACTAAAGCAAATAAAAGAAACTGTGTCCCCGGATGAAATTTTCCTCGTCGTAGATGCGATGACAGGGCAAGACGCGGTGAACGTTGCTGAAAATTTTAATAATGACCTTGAAATTACGGGGGTTATTTTAACGAAGCTTGATGGCGATACCCGTGGTGGGGCCGCTTTATCGATTAAAGCTGTGACAGGGAAGCCGATTAAATTTGCGGGGATGGGAGAAAAGCTTGATCAGCTTGAAGTATTCCACCCAGATCGCATGGCATCACGCATACTCGGAATGGGTGATGTGTTAAGCTTAATTGAAAAAGCAGAGACACAGTACGATGAGAAAAAAGCAAAAGAAATGGAAAAGAAAATGAAGGAGATGTCCTTTACTTTTGAAGATTTCCTCGAACAAATGGATCAAGTAAAAAGTATGGGACCCCTTGATGAAATAATGAATATGCTCCCTGGTGCGAACAAAATGAAGGGGATGAAAAACATTCAAGTCGATGATAAACAGCTGAGCCACATCGAAGCGATTATTCAATCGATGACGAAGGAAGAAAGAGTTAACCCGAACATTATTAACGCCAGTCGGAAAAAAAGAATTGCCCAAGGCTCAGGAACGTCTGTCTCTCAAGTGAATCGATTAATTAAACAGTTTAATGATATGAAGAAAATGATGAAGCAAATGATGGGTGGAGGAAAGAAAGGAAAGAAGAAAGGTTTATCTTTTCCATTCATGTAATGTAAAAATACTTTACACACTCTAAAAAGTTTGCTACAATCTTATCTTGTGAACAGCAATTTTATGGAGGTGTAATAAATGGCAGTAAAAATTCGTTTAAAAAGAATGGGTTCTAAAAGAAATCCTTTTTATCGTGTAGTTGTTGCAGATTCCCGTTCTCCACGTGACGGCCGAATCATCGAACAAATTGGCACGTATAATCCACTCACTGAAACGCCTGAAGTCAATATTAATGAAGATAAAGCGTTAGATTGGTTATCAAAAGGTGCACAACCGAGTGATACGGTTCGTAATTTATTCTCAAATGAAGGCATCATGCAAAAATTTCACGAGTCAAAAGCTAAAAAGTAAAGGTTAGTGATATCATGAAAGCCTTAGTTGAAACAATTGTTCATCCACTTGTACAATATCCAGAAGATGTGAACGTAACGGTAGAAGAAACTGATTATAAAATCCGTTATCACATTACGGTTAATGAAGAGGATGTCGGGAAAATCATCGGTAAAAACGGACGAATCGCAAAAGCTATTCGGACCGTTGTCCATGCCGCACATACTCAAACGGATAAAAAAATATTTGTCGATATTATGTAAGAGGGAAGAGGGGGCACCTTTTCCCTTTTTTGTCATATCGACACTTGTAGGTGAGATGACTATGAAAATTATTCGGAAGACGATTGTAAAGCAAATTATTACGGAAAAAAGTAGAGAGAAAATGAAGGCTTCGTATGAAAATAAAATGAATCAATATAAGAAAGAATTAGAGCAGCTCGAATTTGAAAAAAATAAACTATTATTTCAAAAGCGATTTGACCGAACGAAAGTTGAACAGCGTTTTCTTGAAGAAGAGAAAAAAAGGGAGCAACAAATTGCTTGGTACGAATTTCAATTAACATCACTTGACCAAATTCCTAACGGCAGTGAAATATACGATTCAGAAGTTGAGGAAATTGTTGAAGTGACTGTTGGAGCTGATTGGGAAGCAGTCGCTGGAGATCGGACAATTATCGTAAAAGATGGAAAAGTCGTTGAGATTAAATAGGGTGATAGTATGTCAGAACAGTTTTTAAACGTCGGAAAAATAGTGAATACCCACGGAATTAAAGGTGAACTGAGAATTATTGCAATAACAGATTTTGAGGAAGAACGTTTTTTGCCAGGCAATCATTTATATTTATTTAAAAATGATGAATTAGCTCCCATTAAATTAACGATTTCTAATCATCGAAAACATAAGCAATTTGATTTACTTCAATTTGAAGGCTATGACAATGTAAACGATGTTGAGTCATTCAAAGGGAGTATGTTGAAGGTTAAAAAGGAAGACTTAAGTCCCCTTGATGAAGGTGAATATTACTACTATGAAATTATCGGATGCGATATGTATACTGAAGATGGCGACTATTTCGGGCAGGTGAAAGAAATTCTTTCCCCAGGTGCGAACGATGTTTGGGTTGTTAAACGTCAAGGAAAAAAAGATGTCTTAATCCCTTATATTGACGATGTTGTTAAAGATGTTAATATTGAAAAGAAAGAAATAAAGATTCATTTAATGGAAGGATTGCTAGATGAATGAAAATAGATATTTTAACTCTTTTTCCTGACATGTTTAAAGGAGTCTTTGAGTCTTCAATATTAAAAAAAGCGAATGATCAAGGGGCTTTCGACTATCGTTTAATCGATTTTCGACAATATACTGACGATAAACATTTAAAAGTTGACGATTATCCTTACGGTGGGGGCGCAGGTATGGTTTTAATGTGCCAGCCTATTATTTCAGCCGTAGAGGACATTATACAACCAAATTCAAGAGTCATTATGCTCACCCCTCAAGGTGAAACATTTACACAACAAAAAGCTGAAGAGCTCGCTTTAGAGGACCATTTAATTTTACTTTGCGGTCATTATGAAGGATTTGATGAGCGTATTCGTGAAAGTATCGTCACGGATGAAATTTCAATCGGTGACTACGTTTTAACTGGCGGAGAATTAGGTGCGATGGTCATTACCGATAGTATTGTCCGTCTAATTCCAGGCGTTTTAGGAAATGATGAATCTGCAAAGGAGGATTCTTTTTCAAATCGATGGCTAGAGCATCCGCACTATACAAGACCGAGGGAATTTCGCGGAATGAAAGTGCCCGATGTTTTACTTTCAGGAAATCATCAAAAAATCGCTGAATGGCGAAAATATGAAGCTTTAAAACGAACATTTTTACGAAGGCCTGATTTAATTGATGAATCTGAGTTAACGGAAGAAGAATTAAACTTGCTAAAGCAAATAAAACATACAAATGAAGTTGCAGAAGATAATTGATTATGGTATATTATTTGAGTGCTTATGTTTCATTTGAAGCATTTGAAAACGATGTTCCGCTGCTCGATATGCATGAGCATTAGTTGGAAGGAGTGAATAAGAGATGCAAAAACTAATCGAATCAGTCGCCCAAGATCAATTACGTACAGACTTACCTGAATTTAAAGCTGGAGATACAGTTAAAGTTCACGTGAAAGTTGTTGAGGGATCACGTGAAAGAATTCAGGTGTTCGAAGGTGTCGTTATTAGACGTCGTGGTGGCGGCATTAGCGAAACGTTTACAGTGCGAAAAATCTCTTACGGTGTAGGTGTTGAACGTACTTTTCCAGTTCATTCTCCACGAGTAGATAAGATTGAAGTCACTCGTCGCGGTAAGGTACGTCGTGCGAAACTTTACTACTTACGTGATTTACGTGGTAAAGCTGCTAGAATTAAAGAAATTTTATAATTTAAAAACGATAAAAAGAGTGATTCTCAATATAGAGAGTCACTCTTTTTCTTTTTTCTAAGGCGCTTTTAAAGTTAGGAAAACAATAAAGAAATGATGAATTTATGAATAGACTTAATAATAGATAACAACTTATCGCAATATTTAAAAATATGCTAAAATATGATTAGAAAAATTTGCAGTGCACCATCGTATCATTCAATTAATGAGGCGATTTAATTGAAGAAGGAAATAACATAATAAGATTATTGAAAATGTAAGTAGTTATATTTCTTAAATTAGAAATGGGGGTACAAACTTTGGGTGAAATTGAACAAAGATTATCAGATACAGATAAAAGGAGAAAGTTTTTAACTACACTTATTTTGGGCTTTATTGTATTAAGTATGATTGTTTATTTCATTAAACTACCAGCTAATATGGCTAGTTGGTTGGTACCATTTAAGGTTGAGATGCCCACTTATATTCCGTTAGATATAGAAAGTGAATATGCTAAAGTAGTCGGGTTTGACACGGTTAAAATTGCCTACGACAGTACAGAAGAGTCCGTAACTTTCTGGGCAACAAGTAAAATTGGTTGGAACAATGTTTCGAGTTGGGATGAAAGTATCACTCTTAACGATGGGACACCTGCATATTATAATGAGAGTGATAACATACAAATGCTCAGCTGGAGAATGGATGAAGTTGAATATGCAATCGATTATGAAGGAAAGCGGCCACTATCCAAAGACGAGTTAATCAAAATTGCCTCCTCCTTAGAATAATAGTAGTTCTAACTAGGGCATTTATTAAAAGTATGAAATTACAAATAGAACTCCATTAATTAATCCGCTCCCCTTAAGATAACTAGATTAAAATGAAAAAATCTGTTTATCTTAGGGGGAGTTTTATTTTGATAAATAAATCAACAATCTCTATAGAGTCCTCTCTTAAATAAAGATTGCTTTTCTGTTAACTTTAAACAAATGACCGAAAAAATAGTACAATAAAATTATCTCGTATAGAAAGGTGATAAAAATGACGATTCAATGGTTCCCAGGACATATGGCTAAAGCGAAAAGGGAATTGAAAGAGAAGCTAAAACTCGTTGATTTAGTTATCGAGCTTGTCGATGCTAGAGCCCCTATTTCGTCACAAAATCCGATGTTACAAGAAGAAATCGGTGAGAAAAGGAAACTAGTAGTGCTTATGAAAAATGATTTAGCTGATGAAACGTTAACGAATCGATTCATTGAATTGTTCACTGAAAATGAAACGGACGCCTTACCAATGAACGTTAATGATCGAAAAGATATTCAAGCCCTTATTAAAAAAGTTAACATCATTAACGAAGAAATTAATAAAAAAAGAAGTGAAAAAGGGATTAAACCGAGACCATTAAGAGCGGTGATTATCGGCATTCCTAACGTAGGTAAATCGACATTAATCAATCGTTTAGCGAATAAAAAAAGAGCCCAAACAGGGAACAAGCCTGGAGTGACGAAAAAGCAGCAATGGATTAAAGTTGAAGAACGCTTTGAACTTTTAGATACCCCAGGCATTTTATGGCCGAAATTTGAAGATCAAGAAATTGGTTTAAAGCTTGCAGCGATTGGTTCGATTAAAGATGAAATTATTCATTTAGATGATGTCGCTGTATACGTTTTAAATATGATGAAAGATCATTACGAACATCAACTCCTTGAACGATACCCAATCAATCTAAATGATGATGTCATCGACTGGTTCGATGCGATTGGGAAAAAGCGAGGATGCCTCGGTTCGGGTGGAATCGTCGATTATGACAAAACGACGGATGTTATTATTAATGATTTTCGTGAAGGGAAATTAGGGCGAATCACTTTAGACCGCCCTTCTAACTAATTCACTATTTCAGTCGATATAATTAGTAAATGGGGGAATATGTTCGTGTCCAAAGAAACAATCCAGCAAATAAAAGAGAAAATAAATTCAGAGCAATTTTCAGAGGAATGGTTTGAACAGTTAAAGGCCGATGACCGGCAAGGCGTTAAAAACTTAATTAACCAATATGAAAAAAAGAAAGAAAAAAAGCGACAATTAGAGCTTCAATTTCAGCAATTAACGAAAATAGAGCGTGAATTAAGGCTTTCTGGTTATAACCATATCGCAGGCATTGATGAGGTTGGTAGAGGCCCATTAGCCGGACCCGTTGTCGCTGCATCCGTTATTTTACCGGAAGATTTTACGTTACTCGGTATTAATGACTCAAAGCAGTTAACTGAGGAGAAAAGAAATTTATTTTATGACGTCATTTATAAACAGGCGCTGGCGGTTGGGATTGGGATTGCCAATCACGATGAAATTGATCAATTAAACATTTACCGAGCGACAGAGCTTGCTATGAAACGGGCGCTTACTAACTTATCAGTGGCCCCTGATTATGTTTTAATTGACGCGATGAACTTGTCACAAATTCCGATAAAACAAAAGTCAATCGTTAAAGGGGATACGAAGTCCGTTTCGATAGCAGCGGCGAGTATTATTGCAAAAGTAACTCGGGATCGGATGATGAGTGACTATCATGAAAGCTATCCTAATTACCATTTTCATAAAAATAAAGGCTACGGGACAAAGGATCATATCGAATCATTAAAAAAGTTCGGACCATCGCCAATTCATCGAAAAACATTTCAGCCTAAGCTACTATGACGCGTTGTAAAGGATGGGAAATCGGATGAATCGTACACAAATTAGTAAGATGTTTCAAACGATGAGACTAAATCAAAGAACACCGACTGTCCTCTCTTTAAGAGACGGTCAATTTGTGACGGGTAAAGTTGAAAAATTTTATCCAGGAAATAAGGCTCTTATCCAAATTAATGGTCACCGAATTGTTGCCGAAGTCGATTCGCCAATTGTTTCAAATAAAAATTATTTATTACAAGTGAAAAGTAGTCATCCATCCATTCATTTACAAGTCATTCACAATGAGGCGGTAAAAAATAGTGAAGATGTCGCGGAAAAAATTTTACGACAGTTTAATTTGAAAGGTTCAAGAAGCGAATTAGCTCTTTTAACTGAATTGATTAAGGGAGAGGTTCCAATTAGAAGGGAAAACGTGCTCCCGTTACTTCAACTCATAAAAAATAACGGGATGAATGATACGAACGTACTAAAAGAAATGCTTATTCGCCAATTACCCTTAACCCAGTCGGTATACGATGCAATTTCTCAACGACTAAATCAACATTTATCGTATGCCCAATTAGTAAATCAAACCCAACAATCGTTATTAACTGAAATAAATACGAATGAGAAAATGCAGCTTAACAATTATTTATCACTTATTTCGAATCAACCGTTGCGGAATGAAAATGTTGTTCAGTCTTTCGTTTTTCAAGCATTACTTGAGGTTGGTAGAAATGATCCGACGACTTTTGAATTGTTTAAGCAAGCTGGTCTTATTCGTGAAAATGTCGACTTTCAAACGTGGTCTAGTCAATGGCGAAGCTGGGCAAGTCAAAATCAAGTCCCTCTATTAACGCTTAATGAACAATCCAATTTACCGTTTAATATAAAATCGAGTGATATTACAAATGCGATATTACGTTTAACAAATGAACAACTCCCGATGACAAAACAACAAATTCAAGCGTTAAATTCGCTGTTTAACGAGTTAAAAATGATTCAAACAAATAATTCGGGTTCGTTAAACAAAGTGAGTCATTTAATGCAACAAGTCAATCTAAATCACCTTAGTGAAATGACTGCAAGGGGAACATTTATAAATCAATTGATGAATTCAATCCAACAAGGACAATTAAATGACGTTAGGCAGCTTTTAAATTCTGAAGAAGGTCAACAGCTTTTAAACGATTTGAATGCTCGTTTAAATGAGCAAGTATTAGGCCGTCATGAAAGGGCATTTACTTTTTGGCAAATGGTCGCTTTAAATCATGATGGACTAAATCAACCAGACTCATTTCATACGAAACTTCAAGCCTTTTTACAACTCACTCAGTTTGAAGGGGCAACGAATAAATTAGACAATTATCCTTCTTTACTTAGTTTACTTCAAGCTGCATCTAGCCAAGCGTCGAGCCAATCATTAAGTGAATCCATGAATCAGCTCCAACAAATTTTTCAGGCGATTCATTTATCGTTTAATGAAACAAATCGGGAATGGCTGCAATTTTTAGTCCAGTTTCCTAAAGAGGTATTTCATTTGAATGAAGATATGTGGCTAGAATTTGAAGGGAAAAGGGATCAAGATGGTAAAATTGACTCTTCCCATGCTCGTATTTTATTTTATTTGAACTTACCGAATTTGAACGAAACCGTCATTGATATGCAGGTTCAAAATCGGAATATCCATTTAACGATCTACAATGAACATGTCGAATCTTTAAAACATTTTTCTAAAACGATTGTTAATGGGCTCGAGCAAATGCTTGAACAAAAAAACTATCATTTAGAGCTTATACATTTTTTACCGTATAAAGAAACGAACGAAAAACAAATGCGACAATTCGAGCTTCAAGATTTTAATTTTACTGAAGGGATCGACATTAAAATATGAGAAAAAAGGATCGAAGCTTAAAAGAAGCGATTGCTTTAAAATACGATGAATCGATTGATGATGCACCGTCAATCGTCGCAAAGGGTGAAGGGTTAATTGCGGAACAAATTTTACAAAAAGCGACGGAACATCATGTGCCCGTTTATGAAGATCCGACATTAATTGAACTCATGGGTGAATTAAATATTAATGATAAAATACCAGAAGATTTATATAGTGCTGTAGCAGAGGTTTTTGTATTTATATATCGAATGGACCAAAAATTACAGTAAATATCGGATAAAATAAGTTCGAACCTTTTGTATATATCATTTTTTATGTATAATAAAAGCAGTGTGTTTTTTTAACACAATATAGACACAATTCATGTCGTATTAGATTGATGGGAGGATGTAACATGAACATTCATGAGTACCAAGCGAAGGAAGTTTTCCGCAAGTACAACGTTGCAGTCCCTAATAGTAAAGTTGCTTTTTCTGTCGATGAAGCCGTAGAAGCAGCTAAAGAATTAGGTACTGATATTACAGTTGTTAAAGCACAAATTCATGCTGGAGGTCGCGGAAAGGCTGGCGGTGTTAAAATCGCTAAAAGTATTGACGAAGTAAAAGAGCATGCACAAAATATTTTAGGAAAAGTTTTAGTTACTGAACAAACTGGCCCTGAAGGTAAGGAAGTTAAAAGACTTCTCATTGAAGAAGGCTGTGATATCCAAAAAGAATATTACCTCGGTGTCGTTTTAGATCGAGCAACTTCTAAAGTTGTTATGATGGGTTCTGAAGAAGGTGGAACGGAAATTGAGGAAGTAGCAGAAAGAACACCTGAGAAAATCTTTAAGGAAGTTGTTGACCCTGTCACTGGTCTAAATCCTTTCCAAGCGAGAAGACTTGCATTTAATATGAATATTCCTGATGAAATGATTAATAAAGCGGTTAGTTTCATGATGAGCTTATACCAGCTTTTCGTTGAGAAAGATTGCTCAATCGCTGAAATTAATCCACTTGTTACAACAGGAGACGGAAATGTTCTTGCTTTAGATGCGAAATTGAATTTCGATGACAACGCATTGTACCGTCAAAAAGATATTTTAGAATTAAGAGATTTAGACGAAGAAGATCCGAAAGAAATTGAAGCTTCAAAATATGATTTAAGCTACGTTGCTCTAGATGGTAATATCGGTTGTATGGTTAATGGAGCAGGTCTTGCTATGTCAACGATGGATATTATTAAATATTACGGCGGTGAACCAGCAAACTTCCTTGATGTTGGAGGAGGCGCTACTGCTGAAAAAGTAACGGAGGCATTCAAAATAATTTTATCAGATAAAAATGTTAAAGGTATTTTCGTTAATATTTTTGGTGGAATTATGAAATGTGACGTCATTGCTGAAGGTGTCGTTGAGGCAACGAAGCAAGTCGGTTTAGAAATTCCTCTCGTCGTTCGTTTGGAAGGAACGAATGTCAAACAAGGTAAAGAAATTTTAAATAAATCTGGTTTAAACATAACATCTGCCGATTCTATGGCTGATGGCGCAGAGAAAATCGTATCTTTAGTAAAGTAAAGAAAGGACGGGCGAAATAGATGAGTGTTTATGTAAATAAAGACACAAAAGTAATTGTTCAAGGAATTACGGGCGCCACAGCTCAGTTCCACACAAAGCAAATGCTTGAATATGGTACTAAAATTGTCGGTGGTGTTACGCCGAAAAAAGGTGGAACAGAAGTTGAAGGTGTACCTGTTTTCAATACGGTGGAAGATGCAGTCAAAGAAACGAATGCTACAGCTTCCGTCATTTATGTTCCAGCACCTTTTGCAGCTGATGCTATTATCGAAGCAGTCGATGCAGAGTTAGATCTAGTTATCTGTATTACTGAGCATATTCCAGTATTAGATATGGTTAAGGTTAAACGTTATATGGAAGGCAAAAAGACGCGTTTAATCGGTCCGAACTGCCCAGGAGTAATTACACCAGAAGAAAGTAAAATTGGGATTATGCCTGGCTATATCCATAAGAAAGGTCACATCGGTGTCGTTTCCCGCTCTGGAACCTTAACTTATGAAGCAGTTCATCAACTGTCTGAGCGTGGTTTTGGACAATCGACAGCGGTTGGTATCGGTGGAGACCCGGTTAACGGAACAGACTTTATCGATGTATTAAAAGCGTTCAATGAAGACCCTGAAACTGAAGCTGTTATTATGATTGGTGAAATCGGAGGAACAGCTGAAGAGGAAGCGGCAGAGTGGGTTAAAGCGAATATGAAAAAGCCTGTCGTCGGATTTATCGGTGGTGCAACTGCGCCTCCAGGAAAACGTATGGGACATGCTGGAGCGATTATTTCTGGCGGTAAAGGGACGGCTGATGAAAAGCAACGTGTCATGCGCGAGTGTGGCATAACAGTTGCAGAAACACCAGCTGTCATGGGTGAAACAATGATTAAAGTGTTAGAAGAAAACGGTCTATACGATAAATGTAAAACACATTAATGGATGAATTAGAGGCTGGGACATAACAAAAAGGATGATTTAAAAAACCGAACGATGAGTTAACCTAGCTCTGGAAATATACGTAGACTCCTGCGGGAAGGAGAGCCTAGGTGAGACCCCACAGTGCGAATGCACGAGGTCGATGACAAGCGTCACGTCCTGTGACGTCATCGACACTTGTACGTCCTTGTACTGCGGAGGCTCACCAGCTCCACCGGCGTAGGAGACACTGCGAAGGATTTC
>CALKAL010000041.1 GCA_937983065.1 uncultured Bacillaceae bacterium
TTGTTCCTGAGACCTAAAAACGAAAAACTACCTTATTTATTGAATCTAAATAAGGCAGTTTTATTTTACATCACTAAATTCGGTTTTGTATTTAGGCTGTGGGTTCCTTGAATGAATCGGACTGTGCCTGATTTTGCACGCATAACAATCGTTTCTGTCGTTGCGGTTTGGCCTTTAAATTGGACACCTTTTAACAGCTCGCCATCAGTAATTCCTGTCGCTGCAAAAATCGCATCGTTTCCTCCGCATAAGTCGTCCATTTTTAATACTTTATTAACATCTTCAATGCCCATTTGATGACAACGTTCAATTTGCTCATCATTTTGTGGCATGAGACGGCCTTGGATTTCTCCGCCTAAACATTTCAAACCGATTGCAGCTAAAACACCTTCTGGGGCGCCACCGATACCGAACAAAATATCGACACCTGTTTTATCGAAAGCTGTATTAATCGCTGCGGCCACATCCCCGTCTTGAATGAGTTTAATTCGTGCTCCCGCTGCTCTAATATCTGCAATAAGCTGATCATGTCGAGGCCGGTTTAAAACGGTGGCAACGACATCTTCAATCTGTTTATTTTTAGCTTTTGCAACGGCTTGTAAATTTTCTTTTACAGGAGCGTTTAAGTCAATTTTTCCTACCGCTTCAGGTCCGACAGCAACTTTCTCCATATACATATCCGGCGCATGTAACACTTTACCATGATCAGCAATTCCAACGACTGTCAGTGCATTCCAAGAGCCTTGAGCTACGATATTCGTACCTTCAACGGGATCAACAGCGATATCGACTAACGGACCACTACCTGTCCCAAGCTTTTCTCCTATGTATAACATCGGCGCTTCATCCATCTCGCCTTCTCCAATAACGACAGTTCCTTGCATTGGAATCGTGTTGAAAAATGAGCGCATCGCTTTTGTTGCAGCGTCGTCCGCTTCGTTTTTCATACCGCGACCCATCCAGCGAGCAGAAGCCAAGGCTGCGGCTTCTGTCACGCGTACGATTTCCATTGACAAACTTCTTTCCATGTTTCGTCTTCCCCCTAGTTTGTTACACGTTTTGAAAATGGTTTATTTCTTCATCGCTTAAATTTTCACGCCAAATATTTGCGCCGAGATTCGATAATTTGTCCGTTAAATTCGCATAGCCCCGGTCAATATGTTCTAAACCGACGATCTCAGTAATTCCACTCGCGACTAATCCACTTAATGCCAGGGCGGCCCCTGCGCGTAAATCCGTCGCTTTCACTTTTGCTGCTTGTAATTCAATCGCTCCAGTAATAACTGCGGAGCTTCCTTCAACTTTAATATTCGCATTCATTCGTCTTAATTCATCGACATGCTTAAAACGGGATTGGTAAATCGTATCTGTTACGATGCCTGTACCATTCGCTTGCGTTAAAAGAGCGGTAAACGGTTGTTGTAAATCAGTTGGAAAGCCTGGGTACACTAACGTCTTAATGTCGACACTTTGTAATGGCTGATTTTGTTTCACTAAAAGCCGCTCGTCTTCTTCCTCAACGTAAACGCCCATTTCCCGAAGTTTAGCCGTTAACGATTCTAAATGGGTTGGGATGACGTTATCAATGATGACTTCTTCACCCATGGCAGCTGCCATAATCGTGTACGTGCCTGCTTCGATTCTGTCAGGGATGATCGTATGACGGCAGCCGTGCAATTCATCGACCCCTTCAATTCGAATAACATCAGTACCGGCACCTTTAATGTTCGCACCCATACTGTTTAAAAGGGTTGCCACATCGATAATTTCCGGTTCCTTTGCTGCATTTTCGATAATCGTTTTTCCTTTTGCTTTAACAGCCGCAAGCATTATATTAATCGTCGCACCAACACTGACGACGTCTAAATAAATTTTAGCTCCTTTTAACTCATCGGCTCGTAAATAAATCGCACCTTGCTCATTCGTAACTGTTGCGCCCAATGCTTCAAAGCCTTTTATATGCTGATCAATCGGGCGGGGTCCTAAATTACAACCACCTGGCATACCGATGACTGCTTTTTTAAAACGACCGAGCATAGCACCCATAAAATAATAAGATGCCCGCAATTTTTTCACTTTACCGTTCGGGAGTGGCATTGAGACCATATTTGTTGAATCAATTGTCACACTACTGCCTTCTTGGAAAACCGTTCCTCCGATATCTCCGAGTAAACCCTTTAACGTTTGAATATCGGAAATGTCTGGTAGATCCTCTAAAATGACGACATCTTCAGCTAAAATCGTAGCCGGGAGTAGTGCTACAGCGCTGTTTTTCGCACCGCTTATCCGAACCGTTCCGCGTAAACGTCTTCCACCTTCGATTAATAATTTTTCCATAAATAATACCCCTCTAATTTTTTCGTTACTTTTATTATGCGAAAAAATCATTAAATCATGCTTCGTTCGCTCGTTTCCAGTCTTGTAAAAACTTTTCGATTCCTTGATCCGTTAAAGGGTGCTTCACTAATTGTTGAATAACGTTAAATGGAATCGTTGCAATATGTGCACCATTTAAAGCAGCTTCTGTCACGTGCATCGGATGTCGAACACTCGCTGCAATAATTTCTGTATCAATACCGTGAAGATCAAAAATTTCAGCAATATCGTTAATAAGCTGCATACCGTTATGGCCGATATCATCGAGTCGGCCTAAAAATGGCGATACGTAAGTTGCACCAGCTCTTGCCGCAAGTAAAGCTTGGTTCGCTGAAAAGACGAGGGTCACATTCGTTTTAACCCCTTTATCAGTTAGCGCTTTACATGCCTTTAATCCTTCCATCGTCATCGGTAATTTAATCGTTATATTTGGTGCAATTTTAAATAATTCCTCCGCTTCTTCCATCATCCCATTAAAATCTTCGGCGATGACTTCCGCACTCACGGAGCCTTCTGTAACAATTGACGTAATTTCCTTTAATCGGTCATGAAAAGAGACATTTTCTTTAGCGACTAAAGATGGATTCGTTGTCACTCCTGCTAAAATACCTAAATCAAATGCTTCTTTTATTTCATCTATATTAGCTGAATCGATAAAAAATTTCATGAATAAACCTCCAAGTTTGTAATAAAAATACGAAAAGGCCAACCCGAATAATGAGGATTAGCCATTTTTTTCTTTTAAGCTTTATTTGAAGAGCCGAACTCTCGCATTTTTCCGATTACTGTTTCTTTAATTTTATCCCGGCTCGGACCTAAATATTTCCGTGGATCGTATAGTTCAGGTTTTTCTTCTAAAACTTCACGAACGACCTTCGCTTGGGCAATTTGGTTTTCTGTATTCACATTAATTTTTGCCGTTCCAAACGAAATAGCTCGTTGAATATCTTTTGTCGGAATACCAGTTCCACCGTGTAAAACGAGGGGGACACCTGTTAATTGTTGAATTTCTTCCATTTGTTTGAAGCCTAAATTTGGCTCGCCTTTATATGGACCATGAACGGATCCTAATGCTGGCGCGAAACAGTCTACATTCGTTTCCCTAACTAACTGTTCACATTCAGCAGGTACCGCATACATCGCTTCTGCATCATCGACGACGAGATCATCTTCTTCCCCACCGATGCGCCCGAGCTCTGCTTCAACGGAAACACCGTGAATATGTGCTAGCTCAACGACTTTTTTCGTTAAAGCGATATTTTCTTCTAACGGTAAATGTGACCCGTCAATCATCACCGACGTAAACCCAGCGTGAATCGCTTGTGCACAGGCTTCAAAGCTTGAGCCATGATCTAAATGAATAGCAACTGGAACTGTCGTATTGTATGATTCCATTAACGATTCAATCATACTGACAGCGACGTTAAATCCACCACAATATTTCGCTGCTCCTTCTGAAACACCGATAATGACTGGCGATTTTTCTTCTTCAGCTGCTTGCAAAATGGCTTGAACATACTCTAAATTGTTCATGTTAAATTGTCCGACTGCATATCTTTCTTCATTCGCTTTAATTAACATGTCTCTCATTGATACTAATGGCACAACTGGTTCCTCCTTTAAGTCAATTACGAATAGCATTAACATAAATAGACACATTTATAGCATACCAATTGCACCCTTGTTTCGCAACTAAGCTTTAATGACTTTTTGGGAGATTTTTTTTAGAATATGTTGTACATCTTCTACACTGAACGGTTTTTCTAAAAATAAGTCAACTTGTAGGTCCGTAAAGTATTGTTTAATTTCTGATGCTGCACGCCCACTCATCACAACAGTCGGAATAAAAATTTGTTGTTTTTGCAGGCTTTTCAGAAGCTGATCACCACTAACATTGCCGATCATAAAATCGACAAAAAGAACATCAGGCTTCGCGTTTTGAACCGCTTCGATTGCTTGATCAACTTCCTCATATGATTGAACATCATATCCTAATTGTTTCATCACTTCAGTTAATAGTAAGCGAATACCTATCTCATCTTCCACGATGTAGATTTTTTGTATATCCATGAAAAAAATCACCTTCTCGTATTCCTACCTCTATTAAAACTGTATGCGATAAAAAAACAAATATCAATGTTTTATTTTGTCTAATTGTGGGAAATTGTAAGTTCTTTTCACTTTTTCGTGTAACTTAGCGCATTTCCAACAAAGTTTTTAAATAGAGGGTGCGGCCGATTTGGACGTGATTTGAACTGTGGATGAAAAGATACAGCAACAAACCACGGGTGATTGTCTAATTCTAACATTTCAACTAACGCGCCATCTTTACTTTTGGCTGAAAAATTCATGCCGTTTTCCTCAAATAGGTGCAAATAATCATTATTTAATCCGTAACGGTGGCGAAAACGTTCACTAATTTCGTTCGTTTCATATGCTTCATATGCTTTCGTCCCTTTTTCAAGTTGACACGGATATGCTCCTAAACGGTATGAGCCGACTTGATATTTTTCTTTTTCACCGTGAAGTAAATGTACGATTGGATCCTTTGTATGCACGTCAAATTCCGTTGAATGCGCTCCTTTTAAGTTTAAAACGTTCCGGGCGTATTCAACTGCGGCTAACTGCATCCCTAATGAAATCCCGAAAAACGGAATATTCTTTTCCCGAGCATAACGAATAGCGGTGATTTTCCCATCAATCCCTTCACTTCCATATCCACCAGGGACGATGATGCCATCAACACCGTTTAACATTGCAACTACATTTTCGTCATTTAGCTCTTTTGAATGAACCCATTTAATTTTCACTTCTGTAAAATGGGCATAGCCAGCATGTTTTAACGATTCAACAATGGAAATATACGCATCTTGTAATGAAACATATTTTCCGACAAGGGCAATCGTCACGCTATCTTTTAGGCTTTTCACTCGCTCGATTAACCCTTCCCAATCCGCCATATCCGCTTCATCACATTCAATATTAAAATGACGGCAAGCTAATTCATCTAAACCTTGACGTTTCATTTCTAACGTAATTTCATAAATAATATCAAAATCTCTCGCTTCAATAACCGCTTCCTCATTAATGTCACAGAAAAGAGCAATTTTTTCTTTCATCGATTGGCTAATCGGTCTCTCTGTGCGTAAAACAATGACATCTGGCTGAATTCCGATTGAGCGCAATTCTTTAACCGAGTGTTGCGTCGGTTTTGTTTTTAACTCCCCAGCTGCACTTATGTAAGGGACGAGGGTGCAATGAATATACATGACATTATCCCGACCGACTTCATGCTTAAGCTGGCGAATTGCTTCTAAAAAAGGAAGCCCTTCAATATCGCCAACCGTTCCACCGATTTCAGTAATGACGACATCCGCATTCGTCTCTTCCCCAGCTTTATACACTTGCTCTTTAATTTCATTCGTAATGTGAGGGATCACTTGAACTGTTGCCCCTGAATATTCGCCTTGACGTTCCTTTTGAATAACGGTCGCGTACACTTTTCCCGTCGTAATATTACTATATTTATTTAAATCAATATCGATAAATCGTTCATAATGTCCTAAATCTAAATCCGTTTCCGCCCCATCTTCAGTTACAAAAACTTCCCCATGCTGATAAGGACTCATCGTACCTGGATCAACGTTTAAATACGGATCGAATTTTTGAATCGTCACGTTTAAACCGCGATTTTTTAGTAGTCTTCCGAGAGATGCTGCTGTAATCCCTTTTCCTAATGATGATACGACACCGCCCGTTACAAAAATATACTTTGCCATCGTCTTCCTGCCTTTCTTACATGTTCATAATTAAATGTGCTCATCCTCAACCTCTAAATTTTTTATGAGGAAAACTTTCAATGTTAAAACCTTATTCTTTACGAATACCCTATTTCAAATCCATTTAGTCTTTTTAATAATTAACTCTTTAAAAATGCCCAATAAAATATAAAAAAAGCCCCCGAACTTTTGTCGGGAGCTTCGCTTTACATTTTTTAAAGAGCCCACATAGTATATTACGACTTTAAAAATTTAAAGTCAAGATTATTTAATCGTTATTTACATCATCATACGGTTCTTCTTCATCATCAACAAATTCTAACGGTTCTGTTTCATCTTCAAATTCCGTATCTTCATCATCTTGATCCTCATCGAAAACTGTTTCTTCCTCAAGGTCATCTTCGTCGAAATCTTCTTCCTCGTCAACTTCCTCTTCATCAACGAGTAACTCATCCTCGGGTTCTACCGCTGCTTTTTTCTTCTTCTTCTTCTTTTTCGGTTTTTCCTCTTCTTCGTTAAATGGAAGGATGTCATCTTCTATTTGTTCAAATGGGTACCATGTTTTTAAACCCCACATATTTTGACCGACAGATATAATTTTTCCTTCTACGTTAAGATCCGTGTAAAATTGAACGATGAGTTTATTTTGCTCATCCTTCGTTAAACCTTTCACTTCAGAAATGATATTAAATAATTCGCTAAAGTGCATCGCTTTCTTCTCTTCAGCTAAAAGATCATAAGCTAAGTCCACCATCGCCGTTTCTTCAATTTGCTCTTTCGTATATTTACTTAATGCCACTTTTCGCACTCCTTTACTAGTCAAATCCGAAACTGTAATTCGTATTTTTCTAGTTTACAGAATACCACATATTAAATTCAATTCAAGCTATTTCAACTAAATATTAAACAAATTATTTTTGGGTGAAAAATAACGGATATTTAGTAACGTTTTTTTGATTAAAAAAGTCGTTATTTATG
>CALKAL010000042.1 GCA_937983065.1 uncultured Bacillaceae bacterium
CTATCAATCTCCCTTTAATACTTTTTCAATAAATGCTTCCTTCGCATCGGTATACGCCTTTGCATCATCACTATGTTCCTCAGCTATTGTTAGTTTTAAAGTTTCATATTCTTCTCTTAATTGTAAATCCGCGTTCAATCGATCTCGAAATAATAGATGTTTGTTCCACCAATCCCCTTCGTACTCAACGATATGCAAGTAGTGCGTGCGGATTAAATTTTTTACATCTGAGAATTTTGCGAACACCACTTTTCCGTCAATCTGAACTCTTGGTAAATGATAGTAGTCCGCTTCAATGATTAACCGCTTCTTATCAAAGCGATCAACATCTCCCAACGTCCGTACGCCAACAACGATATCGATCACTGGCTTAGCATGAATATCTTTAATCGCTGTACTCCCAAAATGCTCAATTCCTAGAGTCTGTTCGCCGATGATTGAATGAAGAAGTTTCTTTTCCTCCTTAAAAAGCTCAGCCCACTCCTTATGATGCGGAACTAATTTCACTTCATCTTTGCCTATACCTAACAATAACAAAACTCCCTTCAGCTTCTTGTCTATTTAGCATAAAGGGAATCAGATTTAAAAAACAGTCTAAATTTTATTACGAAAATATAGTATAATAGAATTGAGAAATTCACACCTATAATAAACTTTTTCCTTAGTTTTACTCATCTGACCAAGGATTTCAAAACCAATTCCTAAGCGACGTTCACCTTCCCCTTCCCAAGGCACTTTCACCATATAATGCGAGATCTGCTGTCAATGGATCATACATTTTCAAAAGGTTTAACGACTCTTCCGCTAACACGCCTCCAATATAATTGTAGACCCGTTTATTCAAATAATCTGTATGACTAATCATCTGTTTCGTATCCATATAATTATCATCTAATGCGTAAACGATATTTCGAATGTTCGACATAACGATTGCTGGGAGACACATGACACAAGGTTCTAACGTCGTATATAACACACAATCCCTCGCATGTTCACGCAAATATGGTGCTGCTCGGTGAATGGCATCGATTTCCGCATGGGCGACCTGATTACTATTTGTATTAATATGATTCGAACCGTGGGAAATAATTTTTTCGTTATGGACAATGACTGCACCTATAGGTAAGTCTCCTCTCTCCCCTGCTTTAGCCGCTTCGGACAAGGCTACTTTCATATACTGTTCGTGATCTAATTCGTGAATCATCTATTTTCCCCCATTCTTATTCCATATTATTATAAAATTTTGTCATTTCCAATAGTATATATTTTTTAATGGTAAAGGTGCACTAATGTTCCAATTAAATTGAGAAACTTTCCTTAAAAATCAAGTTAATGCCTTTCAAATCATTACTTCAAGATTGAACAATATACGCCTTAAGTCTTAGTGAAAATACAACTGAGGCTAAATGGAAACTCATTCCTTATCAATTACACTTTGTTTAGACAAAAAATAAGGAGTGAGTTTTTTGAATTGGTTACGTTTTTTATTAAAAAGAAAAATTATTGTAGGTTTACTTGTCGCATTTATTTTAATGATTGGAAGTTATTCAGTTATTAAGCTAGACAAAGAGTTATTTCCGAGCATGAATTTCGGTGGTGCTTTTGCGGAGGTTTATGCTTCTGATTTACCAGCAACCGAGGTAGAAGAGTCGATTACCATTCCGATTGAGCAAGCGTTACTGGCGATTGACGGAGTGGATGATGTCCAGTCATCGTCCTATCAAGGAAGAAGCTCATTGACCATTTTTACAGATGAAGGGAAAATTGATGATATTTATCCTGATATTGAATTAGCGATAAATTCACAAATTACTAATCACCCTTCTGTCCAGGACGTTCTCGTAGGTCAAATGAGTACAGACCAGCCATACGATTTTTTCATGGATCTTAGTGGCGAAAACATGGAGGAAATAACCCACTTCGCTAAATATGTACTCGAACCTCGACTTGAAAATTTAAGCGAAGTTCGCGATGTGGCATTTGAAGGTCTTTATCAAGAGGAAGTCTCGATCAAATTAGATCGTAATAAGTTATTGGACCATCAAGTTGATTTACACCAAGTCATTTCAGTCATTCAAGAAGCGAATAGTGATGCTGTCGTAGGTCAATTTTCTGAAGATGAAAATACACCGACGATCCGCTATCAAGCATCTATCGAGGAAGTTAATCATTTAAATAAACTTGAAATCCCAACTGTAGAAGGGTCCGTTTTGTTAGAACAATTAGGAACGATTGAGCTGATTCCAAGTGAGCAATCATCCCTCGTTTGGAAAAATGGTTCAAAGGATTTCATTATGGTTCAAGTCGGAAGAACTACGGGTACAACTCAGATTGATATGTCCCATGCCGTACTCGATGAAGTTGAAAAAATGCATGATGAAGGGTTAATCGGGGATAATTTTGAACTAGAATATGTCGTCTCCCAAGCGGAATACGTGGAAGATGCCCTTAATGGAATAACGAGTAATATTATGATCGGTGGTTTACTAGCTTTAGTCGTCTTAGTTTTATTTTTAAGAAATTTACGAGCGACCTTTATTATCGCTTTAGCCATTCCAGCATCTATTTTATTAACCTTTACAACGATGTGGTTATTAGATTACAGCTTTAACATGCTATCGTTAATTGCATTAGGGCTCGGCATTGGCCTCCTAATCGATTCATCAATCGTCATACTCGAATCAATTTATAGTAAAAAAGAGCAAGGCTATAACAACTTAGAAGCTGTCATTGAAGGAACGAAGGAAGTCGCAACCGCTGTTATTGCTTCTATGCTTACAACAGTTGTCGTCTTTGTACCGATTGGGTTACTAGGTGGCGAAATTGGCCAATTTATGGTTATATTATCCGTCGTCATTGCTATTACATTAATCAGTTCAGTAATCGTTGCTTTTACATTGATTCCATCTTTAGCAGAAAACTTTATGAAGCTTCGTAAAACGAAAGAGAGCCGCGAAGAAGGATTTATTAAAAAGCAATATGGCCAAATCGTTCATTGGGTTACAAAGAAAAAACGAAATAGTTTAGCTGTCATCGCCGGATTTTTCGTTTTATTCATTTCGTCATTCTTTTTACTCACTAAAATCCCTTCAAACGTCATGCCAGATGTGATGAATCGTTACAACGAAATTATGGTGAACTTAGAAGCTGGGGTTACGTTAGACGAAAAAGATGAAATGGCAGCAGTCATTAGCGAAGAGCTACAAAATATTCAAGATGTTGATACGTCATATATTATTGATAACGGGCTAGCACTTTACGTCTTAATCAATATGACAAAAGATGATGAAATTACACGAGAGCAAAAAGATGTTAACGATGATATTTTTGAAAGTCTACGAGAAATACAAGAAGATTATCCGATTGCACAAGTGATGAGTTCCCTTGATATGTCTGGAGGCTTTCCTGTTGCCGTTATGGTGACTGGAGAAAATATTAACGATTTAAGTGATGTCTCAAACGATTTAGTTAGTGAATTAGAAAAAATTGATTCCATAACCGAAGCGAAATCTTCTGTTGAACGGACATCCTTTGAAAAGGTCATTGAATTAGACGAAGAAGCGATTAAAGGGGCAGGTTTATCAGAACAGCAAATTAAACAATTCGTTGAGCAAGCTTTCTTCCAATTACAAATTGGAACGTTAAAGGTTAATAATGAAACAGTTCCTATAAACATGGCTTGGGATTCAGGGATAACGACCGAAAGTGATTTACTCGATTTAACAATCCCGACGATGAATGGTGAACGTTCATTATCAAATTTTGTTTCTTTTAAAGAAATTGAAGTGCCTAATGAAATTGGACGTTCAAACGGCGAGCGCTATGTCATGATTACCGCTGAATACGAAGGAAGCGATCTAGGATCTATTAATCGAGATGTTCAATCTTTAATTAAAGATTATGAAACACCTGATGGAATCCAAATTGATATAGCTGGTGATTTAGAAGCGCAGCAAGAACTCATGACGGAAATGTTAATAATTATAGGAATTTCAATCTTCCTCGTTTACTTTGTCATGGCTGTTCAATTTAATCATCTGTTCCACCCACTTATCGTCATGGCATCTATTCCGACGATGGTAATTGGAGTGTTCATTGGATTGTTTGTTACTCAAAGTGAACTGAACATCCTATCTGGAATGGGACTCATCATATTAATAGGAATCGTCTTAAACAATGCTATTTTACTCATTGATCGAACAAAACAGCTACGATTAAAAGGATACCAAGTTGCTGAGGCTTTAGTTGAAGCAGGGAAAAATAGAATAAGACCAATCTTTATGACATCATTAACAACTGTATTCGGAATGATTCCATTAGCGTTAGCTTCTGGAACATCAGGAAATTATCAAGCACCTCTTGCGATTGTCATTATATTTGGGCTACTGTTTTCAACTTTAATAACGCTCTTATTAATTCCAGCCATTTACCGTCTATTTACGACGAAAAAAGGGGAGCTCAAGCAATTACAAAAAGTAGAAACTGAAAGCGCAAGTTAAATAAAATACAATAAGCCTGCTCTATGAAGACTCAATAGGGCAGGCTTTTTTTCGTTTATAAACAAAATGGGCGAAGGATTAGTTTGTTCTTTATGAACGTTTGCCCACGGGATGAATATCATAAAGTGAATAATAATAGGAGGTCGTATAATATGGGTTATCCATCGAAAGATCATAAAAAGATGCCACAACAAGCTGGCACATCTCAATACGGTCACATGAGTCCCCATGACAAAAAAGGGCATTACCAAGCTAGCCCGCAGCATCACGGACATATGCCTTATGGAATGCAAGGAATGGCGCCATACCAAGGACAGACAACAGGTTATGGGTTGCCACAAACAGCTATGACGCCACAACATGATTATATGTCACCGCATGGAATGCCGCACCACCACGGAATGTCACCTTATCAGACAGCGCCTTATGGAACGGGCCATAAACAACCAATTGCTCCGAGTGATTATCACATGCATAAGGGGCACGGGAAAAAGTTGGATAGCGATTCGCATAAAAAAGAATTGCATGCGACGTGCAAGAAATATCATTTATATTTTGTTCAATGTGAAATGACAGACGGACAAATGGTTGAAGGAATTATTGATGAATTTGACGATGATGGCGTGACATTACTTACTCCTTGCGGGGATATGGATCGAAATAATGACGAAAGACAATTTTGGCCAGGTGGTTATTATGGCGGTTTCGGAGGATATGGGTATGGTTGGGGATACCCGAGACATTTTAGCCGATTTAGAAGACACCGCTACCCATTTTTCAATATTTCAAGAATCTTTTTTCCATTCTTTTTTTAAATAGATGACAACGGCACATTCCTCTTCTAAGCCTCTAACATTTAATGTTATGAGGCTTCTTTTAATAGGAGGTGCCGACGATGACAGAGCTTTATTACAAAGCATTAGGTGACTCATTAACGACTGGTGTCGGATCTTTCTTCTCAAAAGGGTTCGTAAGTCAATATGCATCAGCTGCGACCAAGCATTTAAAAAGGCCGATACGAACCGAAATGTTTGCAGCTAACAAATTAACGAGTGGTAATTTACTTTATCGACTGCAGGATAAAAATGTTCAATCCCGTCTTATGTATGGGAATATATTTACAATCACAACTGGGGGAAACGACCTCATTAATGCAAATAAATATTTTAACGATACGTATGATGCGCAAATTTTCCATATAACTGCAGAACAATTTCACTCAAATGTCACTGAAATTTTATTAGAAATTGAACGGGCAAAAGCAGCATTTACAACTCCGTATTTCATTCGATTAATCGGTCTTTATAACCCTTACCCCCAATTATCTTATAGTCACTATTGGGTGAGTCGTTTTAATCAAGTGTTACTCTCTTTTGAAAAACCTCATATTCGATATGTTGATATTTATACACCCTTTTATTACGGGGGTGAACAATTATTATCATTCCGTGGTATTCATCCGAATAGACAAGGCTACGAAATCATTGCCGACCAAATTGTAAAAAAAGGATTCTCTCCTCTAAAATAAGTGACACATTAAAAAATCCACAGCTCAAGCCGTGGATTTGCCCTTGTCACTTAAGAATCACATGATTCCCCATCGCAATATTCTGTTTTAGTACTTTTTTCTTCTGCCTTTTCATTTTCCTCTTCAAACACTTTCTCTAAAACTTCAAGGAAAACTTCTGTCGGTTGTGCGCCTGAAACTGCATATTTACGATTAAAAACAAAAAAAGGAACACCTTGAACCCCGTATTGACCTGATAAAGTGATATCTTGCTCGACGTCATTCGTATAAGCGTCATCCTCCAACACTCGTAACGATTCCTCACGAGAGAGGCCAACTTCTTCTGCCAAATCAGCTAATACATGATGTTCACTTACATTATGTCCATCCGTGAAATGCGCTTTCATGAGCCGTTCCATCAATTCATACATTTTACCTTCTTCAAGCGCATAATGACTTAAACGGTGCGCATCAAACGTGTTCGAGTGAATTGCTTTATCAAAGTCAAAGTGTAAACCGACCTCCCTTGCCTGATCGGCTACTTGATCATTCATTTTTTTCGCTTCTTCATAAGACATTTCATATTTTTTCGCAAGAGTTGAGTGAATATCTTCTTTTGGATTTTTCGGGGCATTCGGGTCTAATTGAAAACTTCGAAAAAACAGTTCAACTTTTTCTTTATGATTAAATTGTTCCAAAGCTTTTTCAAATCGTCTTTTTCCAATATAACAAAATGGACAAACGATATCCGAAAAAATTTCCACCTTCATAATTTACGACCCCCATATAAACAACTTATTCAAATTATTTCTGATTTAACCGAAGAAATCAATAGAAACGCTTAAAGTAAAGAGATACAGAGGGTCAGCTATCATTATTAAAAGGGATATTACAAAAAATGGAGAACCCATTATAAGAGGACACTCGTATATATTGGAAACCACTATTATCATTATATTCGATGAGTTTAAGATTACCTTTTGGATATATAGATGTTTATAACGAATAATATCATTAAATTATTGTAAATTCTTTTAACATCTAGCCTTGTTATTAAGGAAAATGCGATATAATGAAAAAATGGTGTTTTAATATGAAAGGAGATTTTATATGGACAAAGTATTATCCGTTGAAGGGCTCGGAAAATCATTCAAGCAAACGCGAGTCTTGAAAAACATTTCCTTCGACGTCCATAAGGGTGAAATTATGGCGATTCTCGGTCCAAATGGGGCGGGGAAATCTACGACGATTCGAAATATTATGGGAATTATGTATCCTGATGAAGGGTCCGTTACTTTCCATAATCATCAAGGTAAAAGCATACCGAGAAGTAAAATAGGCTACTTACCTGAGGAACGTGGGCTATACAAAAACGTTAAAGTGATGGACATTCTACTCTATTTTGCAGAACTGAAGGATTACCCTTTAAAAAAAGCAAGAGAACGGGCTTTAGCTTATTTAAAAAAGTTTGATTTAGAAGGTAAGGAAAATGCTTCTGTCGAAGAGCTTTCAAAAGGGATGGGGCAAAAGGTACAATTTATCGGCTCAATTATTCATGAGCCAGAGCTACTTATTTTAGATGAACCTTTTTCTGGTCTCGACCCGGTAAGCCAAGAAGTATTTAAAGAAGAAATCCGCAACTTGGCAAATAACGGAACGGCGATTTTATTAAGTAGTCACCAAATGAATTTAGTTGAGGAATTATGTGATCGACTTTTTATGATTCACCGAGGACAAAAAGTTATTTACGGGTCCATCGACGAAGTAAAAGAGCAATATGCTAACTTTAAATGTACGATTATCGGTAAAAATGACCGAATAACTCTAGAAAAAATCCCAGAAGTAACAGGTGTTGAACAAAATGAATATGCATCTGTTCTCTATTTACCTAAGGATGTGAACGTCTCTAATTGGCTCAAGCAGCTGCCTGATCATCTTGACGTTCACGAATTAAAAGTCGACCGGATTTCATTACACGAAATATTTATTCATATTGCGACAGATCAAGATTTAGTCCCGGAAGTAGGTGATGTCGATGCGTAACAGCTGGAAAATAGCGAAATGGGAAATTAGAAGAAACTTAAAAAATAAATCGTTTTTAATATCATTATTTATAACACCAATTATATTCATTATTTTCTTTACGATTCCTCAGCTTTTTAGTGGTGGGGAAGAAGCAGATTCAAAAGTATATATTTACGATGAAATCGGCTTATGGGAAGAACTTCAGCCATTAGTTGATCAAGAAGGATATTTAAATTGGGACGTTGAAGTAACGACCGAGAATTTAGAGTCCTTTAAAGATATTTTAGTCGAGGAAGAAGATAGTGCTTATATTTCTTTAGATGCCGATAGTATCATGGATGGGAATATTTCAGTATTACTTGGTGAAGATGCGAGTGAACGAATCATTAGTGAGGCACGAATTTTAGAGCAGCCAATCCGGCAAATTCAATTGTTAGAGGCTGGGTTTACTCAAGAAGATATAAACTTAGTCAACCAACCGATTGTTTTCATGCCGATAGAAGTTGATGCAGCGCAAACATCGACGGAATCAGAAGAAGCTGGATTTACTGATCTATTATCACAAATTGTTCCTGGTATTTTTGCAGGGGTCGTCTTATTTTCCATCGTCATTTCAGGGATGATGATTTTCCAAAGTGCCTCCCAAGAGAAAAAGGATAAAGTAGCTGAAATAATATTATCATCGGTGACAACAGATGATTTAATGCAAGGTAAAATTATCGGCTATTTCGTCCTTGGAATTATTCAAGTTGGTGTTTGGATTGGAATTATTACGCCAGTCGTTTTATGGCGTGTCGGTGAGGAAATACCAGTTTTAGAATATTTATTCGTCCCAGAACTAATAATCCTTTTAGCTTTTGCTATTTTAGGCTACTTACTGTATGCAACGATTTTTGTCGGATTAGGCGCGACATTAGAAGATGCATCAACGAGTGGGAACTTCCAAGGTTTCGTTTTAATGATTCCTTTCGTTCCGTTCATTTTATTTGGTCCTGTTATTAATGATCCATCTGGTCTTACAGCACAAATTGCATCGTACATTCCATTTACTAGTCCCGCCATTTTAATTATGCGGCTATCGATTTTAGAAGAATGGCCTTGGATAGAAATTATTATTTCCCTCGCCATTTTAATCGTCAGTATTTGGATTCTTGCTAAATTAGCAGGCAAAATCTTTAAAGTCGGTATTTTAATTTACGGTAAAAACGCAACTCCTAAAGAAATTTGGAGATGGCTCAGATCTTAATGTCTAAAAAATATAATAGGCTGACGTTTTCGGTTTATCCTAAACGTCAGCCTATTATTTTTGCCTATCGGTGTCCAAAACGATAATCCATTCCTTTCATAACCCGATCTAATTTCTTCGTTGATTTTCTCCGCTTCAATGATGTCAACAAGCTATCGACCGAGTAGATTACTAAAAACGTTGCAAAAACAGTGAGTAAAACGATGACTAAAGAAGTGTACATACTTTTAGCCCCCTTCACTAAAATTCATGATATTTCATCATATGCAAGTATATAATACCATATTATATGATTTTTTAATACTGAAGTGACTTATTATCTCATTTATTAACGGATTCTTTGTTTTTTAAAGAAATACACAAGATTTACCTTTACTTTACCGCATTAAAGTAAAAAACGCAACAATCCATATCCTACCTAATTTATAAACGTATAATTTGACCAATCTAGAAAAAAATAAAGATAAAAACTTAAGGGGAGGTCACTATGGATATAAGCGAAGCGAAATATGTTATGGAACAGCCTTATTTAATTCATGTGAAATATCGGGGTATTCCAGTTTATATACAAGAGGTTCACGAAGAAGATGGGACTGCAACCGTCTTTCCGCTTGATAATATGGAACACGTTCAAGTCGTTGATTTAGACGGTTTGTATGAAGATAATCCAATTCATTAAAAAATATTAATAAGAATGATGAAAGGTAGGAGAAAAACGATGGACCGATTACGTGCACAAGAGATTGCTGATTCCCCTGATTTAAAAAATGTCGTTTATCAAGGAAAACGGGTTTATATCCAACACGTTGATAATAACAATGATACGGCACGAATTTATTTTTTAGATGATCCCCAAAAAGAAATTGATGTTCAATTAACGGATTTACGAGAAAAAATGTAATTGTCTTTTTAAGCAAAAGTAATTGGCTGATCAGAAGTCATTTAGCTTTGACGATTCTGATCAGCCTCTATTTAATCTTTTTTGGACTGATTGACAAATATCGTATACGAGTCCTTCTCACCTGTCAGCAATTGGTGGACATATTGTGATGTAAATTCATAATGCTCTTCAATTTTTTCCGATAAATAATGACTTCGCTCATATAAAACAGATCTAAGATGACCGATTTGTTGTTTTATTTTCTCTGTCGCGGCAACTTGTTCATCCATTTTCTCAACGATTTCTTGTTGCCCCTTGTCATGAGCATTCACTTCATCTTTTATTTCATTTTGAGTTTTTAATAACGCATTAAACTGCTCAAGGAGCTGATTATTTAACTTATCCTGTTTTTTCATACTTTCAATCACTGAATCAGTCGCCTCATTCACTCGCTTCAATTCATCCAAAATACGTTCATTAGAAGCTTCGTTATTTTTTAAACGATTTTCTAACTGTTCATACTGTTCATTTAACACGATAATCCTCTCCGACAATTGATTTTGAATCGTAACATATTTGTTTTGTAACGTTTCGAATTGCTCTAAACGTTCCAATAGATATGTTTGAACTTCCCCTTGCCCACGAACTTGCTTATTTAAAAGAAAGTGATTGTTAGACAGCTTTCGATTCAGTTTCCTTTGTTCCTCCACCCATTCTGAAATCCAATTGTTCATCATAAATTTTTGCTGAGGCTCCGAAATTTCCCCATCATTTTTAAATATGTGTAAATCATTTTCATCGTTAATATAAAGTCCCATCAAACATCCCATCCTTATTTGATTTGCTATATTATGTTATGCGTTTATAACGGGTTCGGGACTAATTTTTAATGCTTGTCATAAGGATGGACAACTGAATCATAAGTTTTAGAAAGGGAAGTGATCATACCGATTGAAGTGACCGAACTAATTTTTATTTAAAAGGAGGGATATTAGTGGGTAATTTATCAACATTATCGATTATTAAATATATCGTTGGTTTCGTCTTTGTTGTCTCTGGATTGATGAAGTTAATTGACGATTCAATCGGTGTTTTTTTTACTAGTCTCGGACTGCCATCACCGATTGCCATCATGTACCTCGTTGCGATTACAGAAATAATATGTGGAATTTTAATTATTTTAAATAAATACGTCGCTCAAGCCATCATTCCTCTTATCGGTATTATTATCGTCGCGATTTTAATGACAAAGGTTCCAATTATGCATAACGGATTTGTCCAAGCTTTATTTGAAGCACGGCTCGATATCGTTATGCTCATCTTGTTACTCGTTTTATATAGCCAATATGGCAGTCAAAAATGGACAAGAAGTTAATAAATATCAATTAAATAACCGCTATCAACTTTTCGGCCAATTTCCGTTTCGGTCACTTCACCTGTTGTTCGATTATAATCGTATCGAATCCATCCGACATAATGGCCTTGCTTGGCAGCTTGTTGCTCTTCCCAACCACCGACACCACTCATCCATTCACCAGTTATATCTCCAGGTGGATCGCCAGGCTTCGGATAGCTAGAACCATTTGATGCAATGACCGTCGATTCCGTAACTTTCGCTAAGGCTTGCGGAAAGGGGCTCGAGGCGACGCGACAGCCGGTTAAAATAATTTCACTTTCTGGACAAAATCGAACCGAGCCTTGAGCGATTAATCTTGCCAAATCCCTAATATAGCGGGCATCATCGTGATCATAAATTTGAGGTTGTAAATAAAAACCTGCTATATCATAGCCACCTAGTTTAACACCACCACGATTACCACTCGTGCTATATCCCCAAGCGTGGGAAAAAATATAAACTTTTTCGATACAATCATCACGGGAAGCCGCAATTAAATGATCCAACAATTCTTTTCCGTTTTGCCATCTTTTCGTATTTTCCTTTCCAACAGCTCGCTCTCCCCACGTCTGAAAAGCTTGTTCGTCAACACCTGCTGCTCCGAGGGCTATTTTTTTAGACATTTTAAATCCCCCTTTCATCATTTTGTTACATATAACTATGCTTAAAAGTCTAGATGTTGTGAAAACATTTTTGACCAAAAAAAGCAGCCTTTATTTTAAAAAGCTGCTAAATGAATAAAGCTAATTATGAGGTTACTTTTTTAACGATGAATGCGCCGATGCCGATTAAAATATAAGTAAACATAAGTCCGACAATTAACAGTTCTACTTTAATTGATTCAACACCTAAAGCGAAAAGTGTTAATAAGAGTGCTCCAAAGCCAACTAAAATAATGTAAAGAACCGCGATGGAATATCTTTTCATGATTAAAATCGTTCTTTCATCAGCTATCGGAATATTTCCGTTTTTCTTTTTATGCCGTTTGTTTAGAATAATTGGTACAACGGCTCCAACAGCAGTTCCGACGACAACAGCAAGGGCTAAATTGTAATCAAAGCCTTCAGCTCCGTCATTGAGCCCAATCAAGTAGACCCCTAACATTCCTCCTACTAAAATACAAAGAATGATAAACACTTGTGCGACGACCATTTGTTTTTTCATTTTAATCACCTCTTATCTTCTAAATGAAATATGTCCTCAATTGGAACATTAAAATACTTTACAATCTTTAATGCTAATTCTAAGCTCGGATTGTACTTATGTTTTTCTATCGCATTAATCGTTTGCCTCGTAATTTGTAAATCCTCAGCCATTTTCACTTGAGTAATACCCTTTTCAAGACGTATTTCTCTAATTCGATTTACAACTGCCAATTATGTCACCGCCAACTGTAAAGATTTCTTTACAGTTATAATAATCGAAATTTCATATGATGTAAAGACTTCTTTACACAAAAAAATAAAAAAAGCAGGAAAAGATCTTCTTCTCCTGCTTGAATTTTTAACTTATAAATTATCAATGAAAACTCGAATGACATCAAAACCACCTACAAAGGTTCCTAATGAGCTTCCAATATTTGTGATGACGACAACTAATAAAACTCGTGTCACTTTATTACTCCAAAATCCCTTTAAAGAAAAAACATCATCTGATAACGATTCAAAATCAGAAACACTCGGCTTTCGCATGTACGCTTGAACTGCACCTGAGAACCAACCTGCAGCTAATACAGGATTCAACGAACTGATCGGTGCAACGACAAAGGCGGTTAAAATCGCTAACGGATGAGCAAAGGCGATAGCAGCTCCAATTGCTGATAATGAGCCATTCCACAGTGCCCAGCTAATCGCCTGATACACCCCAGCAGATGGATTATTAAAAAACGTATAAGCAATAGCCGCTATTATAATAATTGGAATTGCCCAAGCGACTATTTTCATTTTATTAGTCTTTTTAGGTAGCGTGGTCAGCTTTTTTAAGTTATGCTCTTTTTCAATTTGCTTCGTTATTCCAGGTACGTGAGCCGCTCCCAAAACGGCAACGACTTTATGACCTGGTGCGTTTTTAATTTTTTGAGCTAAATATTGATCCCGCTCATCAATTAACGGCTTTTTTAATTGAGGAAATGCCTCTGTAAATTCTGATAAAGCTGAATCAAGCATATCTTTACTTTTTAATTGCTCTAATTGTTCTTCTGTTATTTCTTCTTTGTCAAATATACTATAAAGAATCGCCATCATAAGCTTTGCTTTACCTGTCAGATTTAAATTACGCCAAATTCTCTTAAACGTAATTTGAATATCTCGATCAGCTAACACTAATTCGGCGCCGATTTCTTCCGCTGATTCGATCCCTTGAATCATTTCTTGACCTGGCTTAATACCAAATTGTTTCGCTATCCGGCGTTGAAATGAAGAAACGATCATATTCACTAATAATAAGGTTGCTTTCTTTTCTTTAATGACTTGGAATATGTCCATCTTTTGCCATTTGTTATTATCTTTTAACGACTGATAACGTTGCTGGTCGAGCTCAACACATACGGAATCAGGTTGTTCCCTTTCAATGACTTCTTTAACTTCTTCAGCACTTTGTTTAGAAACGTGAGCTGTTCCAATTAGGATAATTTCTTTTCCATTTAAAAATAAACGCGTTACATTTCCTTGTGTCATCATATACTTCCTCTATTTTTTAATCGATCCAAAGATTTAATTTGATCTGAGATTTATTTTAGTCAATTCACTTACTTAACATTATAACTTAAATGAATTGTTTTTTTTACCGTCAATTTTAAAAATTCCACTTAGAATGAAAAGTTAAAAGAAATTTTAAAGGAGAGGAGGATGGGATATGACATAACTTAAAAGGAAGAACTGAAAAGAGCAAACCTAGCTCTGGAAATATACGTAGACTCCTGCGGGAGGGTCGGCTAAATACGGTCACGTCCTGTGACCAACGCCGACACTAGAACGTCCTGTTCGTCGAAGAGCCTAGGTGAGACCCCGCAGTGCGTTAGCACGAGGTCGATGACAAGCGTCACGTCCTGTGACGTCATCGACACTTGTACGTC
>CALKAL010000043.1 GCA_937983065.1 uncultured Bacillaceae bacterium
TTTAAGGTAAAATAGATTAGAATAGTGCAAATTGGGGGATACAGCAACATGAAATTAGTAATGAAAACGTTAAAGCCATACTACTTACATATGATCATCGCTTGGACACTCATGTTGATTGAACTAACGGTAGAATTACTTCTGCCTTTCTTTTTAGCAAAAATGATTGATGAAGGAATTGTCCAAAACGATCTGAATAACGTCATCTATTGGGGAGCAATCATGGTTGGTCTATCCCTTGTATCCTTTATCGCGGGGATTTTCAACTCTTTTTACGCATCCCATACGACGTTCAACTTTGGTTATGACATTAGAAAGAAAATGTTCGATAAAGTGCAAGCTTTTTCATTCAAAAATCTAAACGAACATCCGACATCTGGCTTAGTCACTCGATTTACGAACGATGTTAGGCAAATTCAAAACGGGATATTTATGATGGTTCGAATTATGCTTCGTGCACCCCTTCTAGTTATCGGTGGTGTCATGATGGCGTTTATCGTTAACTGGCGCATCTCGTTAATCTTTTTAGTTACCGTACCATTATTGATTGGGTTTTTATTTTTCGTTTTGAAATATGCATCGAGGTTATTTGAAATCGTTCAAGGTAAACTAGACTCTGTGAACCGCGTCATGCAAGAAAACTTATCAGGAATCCGACTTATAAAAGCATTTTTACGTCGCAATTATGAGAAAAAGCGTTTTAAAAAGTCAAACTTTGAGCTTATGGATTATACGAAAAAATCTTTACGTTTAATCGAGACGTCCATGCCTATTTTATTACTCGTCATGAATATGAGCTTACTTTTTATCCTTTGGTATGGAAGTGGCGAAGTGATGGGGAATAACGCACAAGTTGGTGAAGTTGTCGCGATTGTTAACTATGCTCTCCGGGTGTCGATGGCCATTGGAATGTTCGGCTGGCTTTCTATGGCATTTGCTCGTATGAAAGCATCGGCTGATCGGATTGAACATGTTATCAGTACAGAAATTGATTTACTTGAAGATGATCAGGTTAATGAGAAAATAACGATTACGGATGGAAAAGTTGAGTTTAACAACGTTTATTTCCGTTATCCGAATTTAAAGGAAGACGTTTTATCCAATATAACGTTCACCGCCCATCCGCAAGAAAAAATTGCGATTATCGGCGCGACAGGCTCGGGTAAAACATCCCTTTTTCAATTAATTCCAAGGCTATATGACGTCACAGATGGAGCCATTTACGTTGATGGAAACGATGTTCGGAAGTTTTCTCTTCGCTCCTTAAGACGTAAAATTGGCTACGTTCCACAAGCACCCCTTTTATTTACTGGCTCGATTCAAGAAAATATCGCTTGGGGAAAAGAAGATGCATCGATGGAGGAAATTGTTCAAGCGGCTAAAGATGCGCAAATCCACGATACGATTATGAGTCTTCCTAAAGGATATGAAACAAAAATTGGGCAAAAAGGGGTTAACTTATCAGGTGGACAAAAACAACGGGTATCGATTGCCCGCGCCCTTGTTAGACGTCCGAAAATTTTAATGTTAGATGACAGTACGAGTGCGTTAGATTTAAAAACAGAAGCGAAATTACTCAAAGCCATCGATACGTATCATTGTACAACGTTAATTGTTACACAAAAAATTTCAACAGCGATGAGCTCCGATCGGATTATGCTGCTTGATGATGGGAAGCTTCTTGCGATTGGTAGTCATGATGAACTCCTTAATGAATCCGAGTTATATCGTAAAATTGTCGCATCCCAGTTCGGAGAGGAGGTAGTGTATGAGCGCTAAAGAGGAATTTTCTAACGATCAAAAACAAGTTAAATTAAAAGAAAAAATGAAACGATTATTTGTCGACCCTTTTTCATATAAAAAAATTGATTTAGCTGAAGCGGATGACGTAAAAGATGATGAACAAAAGCCTAAAGTTCGTGATTGGAAAGGAACGGTCAAACGTATTTTCAGTTATTTACTAGAGGAGAAATGGTTATTACTTTTCGTCTTTTCCATGGTTATTGTAAGTTCTGCCCTTGCGATTATCGGCCCTTATATGATTGGAATGGCCGTAGACGATTATATAGTCGACCTTGAACTCTCAGGTCTCGGTAAAGTGCTCATCGCTCTTTTATTTATTTACCTCTTTTATTCGTTAGCGATGTTTTTACAAAACTATCTTATGATTGGTATCGCTCAAAATACGGTATTCAAATTAAGAGCGCAAGTATTTAATCAATTACATGAATTGCCGATTGCTTATTTCGATAAAAGGCAGTTTGGCGAAATTATGAGTCGAATTACGAATGACATTGATAATGTTAGTAATACGTTAAACACGTCGGTTATCCAAATTTTTTCAAGTGTATTAACCCTCATTGGGACAGTATCAGTCATGTTTTATTTAAGTCCGCTTCTTGCGGTTGTCACATTAACGATTATCCCGATGATGGTGTTTGGAATGAAGTGGATAACGAAGCGAACAGGTCCTTTATTTAAAATTCAACAAAAAACATTAGGGGATCTAAACGGTTACGTGGAAGAGACGATTTCAGGACAGCGAATCGTGAAAACATTTTCCCAAGAAGATCGCGTGAAAAGTGAATTCCATGTAAAAAATGATGAAGTAAAGCTAGCAGGCTATTGGGCATCAGTTTTTTCTGGGTTTATACCGAAATTAATGAATATGTTAAACTCACTAAGCTTTGCGTTTATAGCATTCGCTGGCGGGGTGTTAATTCTATTTGATATGGCAACAGTCGGAACAATCGTTATTTTCACAGAGCTCGCACGGCAATTTACCCGTCCATTAAACGAATTATCGAACCAATTCAACCAACTATTAGCTGCCGTTGCAGGGGCTGAAAGAGTGTTTGAGATTGTCGATGAAGAAAGTGAAGAAAAGGATGAAGTAGACGCGATTGAAATTGGTGAACCTAAAGGATATGTTGAGTTTCAAAACGTCTACTTCGCTTACGATAAAGACGAGGTTATTTTAAAAGATATTTCCTTTGACGTAAAACCAGGGGAAACGATTGCCTTTGTCGGACATACTGGTGCGGGTAAAACGACGATTATTAATTTAATCTCCCGGTTTTACAATTATGATGGCGGAAAAATTTTATTAGACGGGCAGGAGCTGAAATCGATTAAACGATCCAGCTTAAGGAAGCATATGGCATTCGTTTTACAAGATGCGTTTTTATTCGAAGGAACGATTAAAGATAATATCCGCTACGGCAGGCTTGATGCGACTGATGAGGAAATTGTTGAAGCAGCTAGAAATGCTAATGCTCATTCATTTATAATGCGACTTCCTGAACAGTACGACACGATTCTTGACCCAGAAGGAAGTGGCATCAGTCAAGGGCAAAAACAGCTGTTAACGATTGCCCGAGCCCTTTTGGCGGATCCGATTATTTTAGTCCTTGATGAGGCAACGAGTAGCATTGATACGGTCACAGAAATTAAAATTCAAGAAGCATTAGAACGTCTTATGGAAGGCCGAACGAGTTTCGTCATTGCGCATCGTCTGAATACGATTAGAAATGCTGATAAAATCATTATGCTTGAGAACGGACAAATTATTGAACAAGGATCCCATGATGAACTTATTAAAAATAATGGACATTATGCGGATTTATATGAGACGCAACTACATGCATAATGAAAATTGTAAGTCAAAGACACTACTAGCAAATTGAAAATGA
>CALKAL010000044.1 GCA_937983065.1 uncultured Bacillaceae bacterium
GATCTATGGTAAAATAATTTAATGAATATTAGAAAAAAGGAGAAGGGGATTATGTTTAAAACGTATCGGCGCTGGCGTAAAAATAGAGCGATTAAAAAAATAAAGCCTGGTGATGGGCATCCTCTTAAACCATATAAGTTTTGGCAGCCATTTTCCCGCTCCTTATTTTTTATAAAACTGACCGAAGAAGATGGCAAAACGAATACTTACGCTGTAGACGTCCACTATTTCAATGAAGATGAAACGGCGGAGCTTTATCGAAATGGAAAGCATGAGGCGACATCACCTTTACCTGCTACATTTCCCGTTCCTAGTGGATACATTGAAGTAGCAACGACGAGTTATGGACTTAAACGAATGCATTATGTTACTCAAGAAGGGAACGAACAACAGCTGTCACCACATCCCCGTTCGATGGAAGGCTTGCGCATGCGGTTAGACATGAATTTTCCTAAATTAAGTAGGCTAATTAGTATTCTAGCAATTCTCATTTTAATAGCGTCGGTTATTCTCGGATTGCCACAGCTTATTGCTCTGATCTCACAAATCGAAATCATTTCAGAACATATAGGTACTTTTGAATCCCCCATTAATTTACCAGGCTGGGCAAATACAGCCTTACTTGTAGGAGGATTGTTAGCGGCCCTTGAGCGAGCTGCTACGTTAAGAAACCACTGGCTTATTGATATGGAAACTTCGTGGTGGGATAGTTAAGAATATTGGTATTGCGAAAAATAACACCCATCATTTTTTAAGGGGGAATTGATTTGGATATATTAATTATCATTATTTTTGTAGCGATTCTACTTGCTTTTTATGATTTAATAAGACGTGTGAATGATAACATTTTAAAGCAAACTGAAGAAATAAAAAAATTAAGGGAAGACTTAAATAAGCATAAATGATTTGCCAAACTTCATGAAGGAGGTATGACAAAGAGATGAACATCGAATTTAGGATGGCTAAAAAAGAAGATTTAGACAAAATTGTTGCGATGCTTGCCGATGATATTTTAGGAAGTAAACGTGAACGATATGAAAATCCGCTTCCCAAAAGTTATATGGATGCCTTCGAAGCGATTGAATCTGATCCTAATAACGAATTAGTCGTCGCTTGCATGAATGGTGAAGTCATAGGCGTTTTACAGATCACCTTTATACCTTATATAACGCATCAAGGCGGTTGGCGGGCAACGATTGAAGGTGTGAGAACAGCGGTCGAAGTTAGAGGTAAAGGTGTCGGGACAAAGCTTTTTGAATGGGCAATTCAGCGTGCAAAAGACCGTGGTTGCCACTTACTTCAACTGACGACAGATAAACAAAGACCAGATGCATTAAAATTTTATGAACGATTAGGCTTTAAAGCGACTCATGAAGGGTTGAAGCTGAAGCTTTAGTTTTGCAAAGAGCGTCTTATCATAATTCACTCAGTTATTATTTAGGTGAAACATTGATAGGCTTTAATCCACCTACTTTTCATTCAATTTCTATGTTTCCCTGTTTTTTTGCAAATTGCTTTATTTGCTCACCTATCTCATCTCGCACACGCTGAAATACTTTCCACACTTCCTCATCAGTACCTTTTGCTTTAGCCGGATCATCAAAGCCCCAATGTTCCCGTTTGACATGTGGCGGTGTTACGGGGCAGCGATCTTTTGCATCCCCACACAATGTCACCGCCAATGTTGCGTTATTCAAAAAATCTACATCAATTGTTTCGGACTTTTGATTAGAAATATCAATCCCAACTTCCTGCATCACTTTTATCGCATTAGGGTTTAAGCCATGCGCTTCAATTCCCGCACTACGAACTTCCCATTCATCACCTAAGAATTTTTTCGCCCATCCTTCTGCCATTTGGCTTCTACATGAGTTTCCTGTACATAAAAAATAGATTGATTTTTTCGCCATAATTTTTACCACCTTTGCTGTCGTTGAAAAAATGTTGATTTCATTCTACTTTAACCTTACATCATTTAATATTGAAAATGAACTTAGCTAAGCGATTAATTTAATAATTTATCTAATACTACTGAAGCTCAAATAAAAGAGCAGACATGACATAGCATGTTACGGATAGGCAGTATTTTTGTGGCTTAAGGTTAATGATGCTAGTCTAAAACTAAGTAACTAAATCAGTTAAAGGAGCTCGTTAACGTTGACCCATTTTGAAAAGCATCAAGGCTATTCGAGAACTTTTAAAGAGAAAAAGCTAACATTAGGACTATTTTTCCCGTTAGAAGCTTATGATGGGCCTATTCCTAAAATGGATTTAGAGGAGCAAGTAAATTTAGCCCAATTAGCTGAGAGGGAGGGTTTTGCATCTCTATTCGTTAGAGATGTCCCATTAAATGATCCGTATTTTGGTGATGCAGGGCAAATGTATGATCCGTGGGTTTTCCATAGCTATATAGCAGCCCACACGAAAAAAATGCCCTAGGTACAGGAAGCGCCATTACGTCGTTTCAAAACCCATTAAATCTTGCCAAATCCGCTGCTTCTTTCGATAAAATATCTGAACAACGATTATTATTTGGCCTTGCAACAGGGGATCGACCGATTGAATTTAATACGTTTAAAGTAGACCGGGAAAAAAGAGGCGACTTATTTCAAGAATCTTTTTACGCGATGAAAGAAGCTTGGTCAACATCATACCCGACTATTGATTCTGAACGGGTCGATTTACAAGGAGGAGCCGATCTTTTACCAAAACCGGCTTTAGGAGATATTCCGACGTTTGTCACTGGTTTTTCTAGACAGTCATTACAATGGATTGCGGAAAATAGTGACGGTTGGATAAGCTATCCGCGCGACATAGCAGAACAAGGAAAATTAATTACTGATTTCCGTGCGCTAACGAATGAGTTTAAACCGTTTGCCCAATCCCTTTATATTGATTTAACGGAAGATCCACACGAAGGCCCAACACCGATTCACTTAGGATTTCGCAGTGGTTATATTTTTTTAATCGAATACCTTCAAGCATTACAAGCCATTGGAGTTAACCACGTTATGTTGAATTTCAAATTTGCTAAACGACCAATTGAAGATATTATTTTGGATTTAGGCGAGAATGTCGTTCCACATTTTCCAGCATTGGCGGATTAATTGGCGCTTTTTCAACTATACCGTTATTTTGCTCGTTAACGGTATAGTTGATTTTGTCTTGTCGTAAAGTCATTCCAGCGATGATCATGCGGCTTTTTCTCTTGCGTTTATTTTATTCCTTTTAGAGAGGGTTAACAGAGAGTATAGGCCATAGAAAAATAGTACAACCACATAACCAACAACGAGAAGAGTTACGATATATAACAGATTCACTTCAAGACCGAAAATCGTTATTTGATGACCCAAACTGTAGAAAAACTCTAGCGGTGTTCCTTGTTCGGGAGTCATCGTGTAAAAATAATTTGATGCGTGTGGCGACATCCATTTTTCGAACAAATTATTCACAACGATTGATAGTAAAAATAAAATTAAAATAATCCCTACAGCTTTGTGCACAATTTTTATATTCAAATGAACCATTTTATTAAGAAATGCCCAGATGACAACTCCTACAATTAACATATGGCCAAAAATATAAGCGGCTCCTTGCCACGAAATGAGAGTCGTATAATTCGTAAGGCCGTTAGCGAAAATAATACTCACAAAGGCCGCGGGAAGATTGAAACAAAAAGCAATCGCAAATAACGTATTACTTTTTAACAGAAAGGCAAAGAGTAATACGAAATTGGCGAAATGACAAATTTGCAGTGGAATAATTTCTGGATTAATTTCCCCCACCTTAAAATAAATTTCTATATTGCGCCCGACTAAAAGAGCTATTCCAATCAGAGAAAACCAAATCCCGATTAAGCGCAGTTTCTTTTCATCAAATCGTTTAAATAGAAAATAGAAAAGTAACGCAAATAGAAACGGACTTAAAATAAAGAAAAAATGAAAATGACTCCACATTTGAAAGGTCATAAAAAACATCCTTTTATAAATTTCTGTCGATTTATAGGACATGAATCCTTATTCTATTTTATTCTATTTTCATTCGAAAGATAATTAATTTTTTGTAAATTTAGTGGTGTCATTTTCCAATCTCTTACGTTTCTAGAAGAATCCAAAGAAAATAAATGCGATATATGATAGATTTAAAGTATAATGAAACAACTTAGAAAGGACATAAATATGAGATTTATTCTTTTTGTACTCGGAATCATTATACTGACATTCGGTATTTCTTTTACAATCCTATCAAGTCTCGGCGCATCACCCTTTGACGCGCTTTTAGTTGGACTAGCTGAAAGTGTCGGGCTCACGGTCGGTAGCTGGGAAGTGATTCTCGCAATGATTATCATTTGCTGCAATGCCCTTTTGAAACGGCAACGGCCAGAAATTTTAGGTTTAGTCACAGCGATTATTACGGGGATTGGAATTGATTTATGGTTATTTTTATTCCAAAATGTCATCCATCCTGACATGATAATCACGAAAGTCGCGATTTTCGGAATCGGTTTAACGGCGATTGGATTTGGAACGGCTATTTATTTACAAACTAACTTTGCACCGATACCGATTGACCGCCTAACATTAATCATTCGCGACCTAGCCAAAACGAATATATTTATAGCAAGAACATTCCTTTATGTCACCTTTTTAATTTTGGCCTTTATTTTTAGTGGACCGATTGGCGTTGGGACGTTATTGACCGTCTGTTTTGGCGGACTCGTTCTTAATTTCTTCATACCGAGTACTAAAAAAATAATTGATTTCTTTGTTCGGGAGCGGGTTTATAATAAAGAGGTAAAACGTTCGGCTTAGTTGCTTCAACGTAATCATTTTTCGGAAAAAATAATAAGCAATAAAATGTGTAATACAACGCATTTTATTGCTTATTTTTACATATATGAGTGC
>CALKAL010000045.1 GCA_937983065.1 uncultured Bacillaceae bacterium
ACTTTTTTCTTCGGCTTCACACGAGGTAGAATTTTATCATTTTTCACTTTAAATTCTTTTTCCCATGTAGTCGGATCATTATCATCGTAATTTTCTAAAAATGTAACAACTTCTTTCGTAATCGGCGTTGGCGTTGATGCTCCTGCAGTTACTGCGACTTTTTTAATCCCTTTTAGCCAATCCAACTCAATTTCAGACACATTAGCTACTCGATACGCATCGACACCAGCAATTTCTTTAGATACTTGCGCGAGGCGGTTGGAGTTATTACTCATTGGATCTCCAACGACGATCGTTAAATCAGCATCCTTTGCTTGTTCGGCTACAGCTTCTTGTCTTACTTGGGTTGCCATACATATTTCTTGAATCATTTCAGTTTGTGGATACTTTTCTTGAACTTTTAACATAATATCGTATACATCCCATTGACTCATCGTCGTTTGGTTTGTCACGACAATTTTTGCGTCCTTTGAAATTGTTAAATGCTCAACCTCATCCTCTGTAGAAATTAAGTGTACATGATCTGGTGCAACACCGACAGCACCTTCTGGCTCAGGATGTCCTTTTTTCCCGATATAAACAATCTCGTAACCTTCACTAACCTTTTCCCGAATGACATCGTGAGTCCTTGTAACATCAGGACAAGTTGCGTCAAGGACAGTTAAACCTTTGTCCTCAGCAAGCTTTTTTACTTCAGGTGATACTCCGTGAGCTGTGAAAATAACAGTACCTTCGTTTATATCTTGAAGTAATTCTAGACGACTTTTACCAGCTACATCTAATGTTTGAATTCCTTCATCTTTAAAAGCATCAGTCACATGACTGTTATGAACAATCATACCTAAAATATAAATGGGCCTTGGTAAGTTCGGGTCTCTGGCCGCGTTACTAGCGATAACCATCGCATCGACAACACCGTAACAATATCCCCTTGGTGCAATTTTAATAACTTCCATGAGAATCCTCCCCATACAAGATATATGTCTCTCTTTACTATTATAAAGGTTATAAGGTATATTTACAAAAGTTAATCTGAATGGAAATTACGTTAAGACTACTTTATAATAAAGGATGTCATATTAAAAGGAGATTAAATACCGTGGAACAATCATTTAATTCATATCAATTAAGTGAAAATATGTTAAAAATTATTAATCAGTTGCAATTTAATGAGCCAACGCCTATTCAGCATGAAGTGATTCCGTTAGCTTTAAATGGAAAAAGTATCATTGGACAATCACAGACGGGAACAGGAAAAACCCATGCTTTCCTCATCCCAATGATTGACCAAATCGATTCGGATGATTATAGCGTTCAAAAAATAATTATCGCTCCAACGCGTGAGTTAGCCCAGCAAATATTTGATGAAGTCAAAAGAATGATCCAGTTTTCCGAAAAAGACAATCTTCATGCGCGATTAGTCATTGGCGGAACAGATAAACAACGGTTAATACAAAAATTTAATAATGAACCGCAAATTGTTGTCGGTACCCCCGGCAGATTGCTCGATTTTGTTAAAGAAAACGTTTTTTCAACGTCAAAAGTTAAAAGTGTGGTAATTGACGAAGCGGATTTACTTATCGATTTAGGATTAATTGATGAAGTTGATCAATTACTATATCGGATGCATGAAGACGTACAAATATTAATCTTTTCAGCAACGATTCCGAAAAATCTTCAACCGTTTTTGAAAAAATATTTAAATCAACCTGAGCACATTGTCATCGATGAAAAAAAGATAAGCCCAGAGCTTTTAAAACATCGGCTCGTTCCATTAAGACATCGGAAAACAGCGGACCTTCTAGTGGAGGCATCGAAGCTCATTCATCCTTATATCGCCTTAATTTTCGTGAATAGTAAACAGAAGGCAGATGAATTAAGTGGTGATTTAATCTCTCAAGGCTTAAATGTCGGATTAATTCACGGCGGATTAAAGCCGAGAGAGAGAAAGCGGGTTTTAAATGATTTAAAAGCATTAAAATACCAATATATCGTTGCAACGGATTTAGCAGCTCGTGGAATGGATATCCCTGGTGTAAGTCACGTCTTTAATGCGGAGTTTCCTAAAGAAATTGATGCCTATACCCATCGAGTCGGTCGAACGGCTCGTGCAGGGCTAGAAGGTACAGCGGTCAGTTTTTACACTGAACAAGATATCCCGTTAATAACTAAGCTTGAACAAAGAGGGATCCAATTTGAAAATGTAGATATAAAAAATGGGGAATGGGTAGAAGTAAAAGAGTGGAATAAAAGACAAATAAGAATTAAAAGAGAGCAGCGCTTAGATGCTGAAGCTTGGAAAAAAGTACGCAGAAATAAACAAGTTAAACCAGGCTATAAAAAGAAAATGCGGGAAGAAAAAGAAAAAATTAAAAAGCAATTAAAAAAGCAACAATTTAAAAAGAAACGTAAATAGAGAGGGGAATATGTAATGATATTAGGATCGCACGTATCGATGAGTGGTAAAAAAATGTTACTCGCTTCAAGTGAGGAAGCTGTTTCTTATGGGGCAAATACATTTATGATTTACACAGGTGCCCCACAAAATACACGGAGAAAACCGATTGAGGAATTAAACATTGAAGCGGGACTAGCCCATATGAAGGAAAACGGTATCGATGAAATTATTGTACATGCGCCGTATATTATTAATATCGGTAATTCAACAAAGCCTGAAACGTTTGAGCTCGGTGTCCGATTTCTCAAAAGCGAAATTGAACGAACAGAAGCTTTAGGTGCGAGACAAATCGTACTTCACCCAGGTGCTCACGTCGGTGCAGGCGCGGAAGTAGGTATTAACAAAATTATCGAAGGTTTAAATGAAATTTTAGAAAAAGATCAAACAGTCCAAATTGCATTAGAAACGATGGCAGGTAAAGGTTCCGAATGTGGAAGATCCTTTGATGAAATCGCAAAAATAATCGATGGTGTCACATATAATGAGCATTTATCTATCTGTTTTGATACGTGTCACGTTCATGATGCTGGTTATGACATCGTAAATGACCTTGATGGTGTGCTAAAGGAATTTGATGATATTATCGGCTTAGAACGAATCAAAGTACTTCATATTAACGATAGTAAAAATGAAAAAGGAGCCCAAAAAGACCGACATGAAAATATTGGCTTTGGGCATATCGGATTTAACACGCTACATGAAATTGTTCACCTTCCAGAACTAATGCATTTACCGAAGATTTTAGAAACGCCTTATGTCGGTGAAGATAAGAAAAATAAAAAACCACCGTATAAATTTGAAATTGAAATGTTAAAAGAAGGTGCTTTTGATCCTGATTTAAAAGAAAAAATTATGGAACAATAATTATAAATAATGATCTAAATTATATTTTTTTGCTAAAGTGTTAAGGAGCTGATCTGCTTTTTCAGCTTCTATTTTTCCAATATTTTTCTCAATATATCGAAAAGCTTTCAATCGATCTTCTTCACTAAAGGGATCGATTTTTTCTTTTTTAACAAATTGAAGTAATTGGCTCGCCTCTTTTTTGGCTATTGGAATGCCGTAAGATTGACTATATTTTACAACTTCGTCTGGTGTCGAGTTGTATAAACGCGCTTTAATTAATTGTCTCAGCATAAATTCACCCCATTTATATCATTCGTCAATATGTATATGTTTTACAACGGATGAACGTAACCATATATTACGTATTTAAAATCGTTATTTCCTCACACACTAATAATACCTTTAACGAAAGTGAGGGGAAAAAATGACGGAAAACAACGATGATCAGCAACCGAAAAGCTACAGTGAACATGATAATTATTTTGAGCAAAATAGGTATCCTGTTCAGTCGAATATGAATGCAAATACAAATTTAGATGAAGCTGTAGACAATGAAACGTTAAATGATACGAACCCTGCTCCACAACAGGAAGTCGATAATCGTCAGTCTAAAGACGATACGGAGTTTGCTGCTGAGACGGCGGTTTTTAATCCGAGTGAAAACGATCCAGACCTTTTGCGGAAAAAAGAACAGGAAACTCGGATGCAAGAAAATGTCGAAGCTGGCTGGGGTTGGGTCGCATTAGTTATATCACTGTTATCGTTTTTCGTATGGCCACTAATATTCGCAATTGCCGGATCTGCTCTAGGAATTTATGCTAAAAGACGGGGAGCAAATACGTTAGGTAATATTGCAATTGGTCTAGCTATCGCCTCAGTGACGTTATGGTTAATCATTTATCCGATTATATAGACGGATATTTGAAAAAAAGATGACCTGATTATTTCAGGTCATCTTTTTATTAAGCGTTAGCTTCTTCTTTTTGTTTTTTATAATGTTCTTCGGCTAATTTATCGACTTCTTTTTTCAATTCCTCAACCATTATCTCCTCAGGCACTTTTCGAATAATTTCACCGTGTCTAAAGAGAAGTCCTTCACCTCGAGCTCCAGCAATACCAATATCTGCTTCGCGAGCCTCACCTGGGCCATTAACCGCACAGCCTAAAACAGCTACTTTTATCGGAGCTTTAATTTTTGAAATGTATTCCTCGACTTCATTGGCGATTGAAATAAGGTCAATTTCAATTCGACCGCAAGTAGGACATGCGATTAAAGTTGCGGCATTTGATGCAAGCGCAAATGATTTTAATAATTCGCGAGCTACCTTAACCTCTTCTACCGGATCGGCACTTAATGAAATTCTTAACGTATTCCCGATTCCTTTACTTAATAAAACACCTAAACCTGCAGCACTTTTAACAGTACCAGCAAAAAGTGTTCCTGATTCAGTAATTCCTAAGTGAAGCGGGTAAGGAATGACTTCTGCAGCTTTTTCATAAGCATCTATCGCTAAACGGACGTCAGAAGCTTTTAATGAAACGATAATATCATGAAAATCTAAGTCTTCTAAAATTTTTATATGTTCTAAAGCACTTTCAACCATCGCTTCTGAAGTAGGGTAACCATACTTTTCAAGTAAATGACGTTCTAGAGAACCAGCATTAACACCGATTCGAATTGGAATTCCTTTTTCCTTTGCAGCGTTTACGACGGCTTCGACTTTATCCCTCTTACCGATATTACCTGGGTTAATACGAATTTTATCGGCTCCACCTTCGATTGCTTTTAGAGCTAATTTATAATTAAAGTGAATATCAACGACTAGCGGAATATTGATTCTTTTTTTAATTTCAGGAATCGCATCTGCCGCACGGTCGTCTGGACAGGCGACACGGACAATTTGACATCCTGCTTCCTCTAAACGATTTATTTCATTAACAGTTGCTTCTACATCGTGGGTTTTAGTTGTCGTCATCGATTGAATGATGACTTCATTTTTACCACCAATAACTAAATTACCGACTTTAACAGGTCGTGTATCTTTACGGTGTATAATCGTAGACATCGCTACAACGCTCCTTTAAATTTAAAAATAACGTTAACTTTCTTCAATAAAATGATAACATATTAGTAGTACAATATGCCATTCGATTTGCTTAACACTTTGTGAATAATAATAAAGATATAATGGTTTGGGGAGGAACTACGATGTTTATCGAGACAAGTATTGGCATTTTTCTCATCACATTTCTTGCTCTATTTTTCTTAATTGGTGAAATCCTTGTTAAGTTAAGAGGGATAGGCGCGATTTTAGGGATAGGATTCACGGCTTATTATTTTTCTAGCTTCGTTTCATCCTATGACTTAATGTGGCTAGGTGGATTATTTGCTGTTGGAATATTAATGATTATACTCGATGGTAAAGTCATTAATGATGGGATAATTGGTTTAATCGGAGTCGTTATCGTCATGACAACGGTTGCTATCGCGGCACCAGATTGGGTGTTGGCGATTTATAGTATGGTCGGAGTTGTTTTAGGGACAATTTCTAGTTTATCTTTATTAAAAGTTTTACCTAAACGAAATATGTGGGATAAAGTTGCGCTTTTAGACCGGATGACGAGTGATCAAGGCTATAATTCATTAAATGAAAATTATCAATCCTTACTTAATAAAGAAGGGAAAACTTCAACCGTTCTTCGTCCTTCTGGTTCGATTACGATTGACGAGATTGAATATAGTGCAATCTCCCAAGGAAAATGGATTGAAAAAGATATACCTATTAAAGTCGTTCAAGTCGATGGAACGAAAATCGTCGTTGAAGAAATTGAATCAACGCCATAATATGATTAAAATTTTAATACTAAGTACAAAAATTCTCGACATTTGTCGGGATTTTTTTATTCACACATAATTTAGTTACAATAATACAAGAATAAATAAACCTATTCGTTTTTATTCACCTTCCATAATAAAAGGTGGTGAACATCATTATTTTCACGAAATGTTAAGGAATTGTAAAGTTTGTGTAAATTTATTCGGATAAATATTTACAAAAGGGGACAAACATACATAAAATAGATATGGTTTAAATACATAATTGAGGTGAAATGAATGGATGGTGCTTCAGTTCAGGAACTAATATTTATGTTTATCGGGGGATTAGGTCTTCTTTTATTCGGTATTAAATCGATGGGAGAGGGATTGCAAAAAACCGCTGGCGATAAGATGCGGGATGTTCTTGATAAATTTACAACAAATCCAATCATGGGGGTTTTAGCTGGAATTGTCGTAACAGGTATTATTCAATCGAGTACTGGGACAACGGTATTAACAATTGGTTTAGTTAACGCTGGATTTATGACGTTAAGACAAGCTATTGGAGTAATTATGGGAGCGAATATTGGTACGACAACGACTGCTTTTATTATTGGTTTTGATGTTGTGGGCTACGCACTACCCATTATTGCTGTCGGTACATTTTTTATCTTTTTCTTTAAAAATAAGAAAGTTACTTACTTAGGACAAACGATTTTCGGACTTGGAGCACTTTTTTATGGAATTCACTTAATGGGAGAAGGTGTTAGACCTTTACGCTCATTAGAAGCATTCCAAGAGCTAACTGTTAATATGAGTGAAATTCCAGTTTTAGGGGTGGCGATCGGAACAATCTTTACAGCTATTGTTCAAAGTTCTACCGCAACAATCGGTGTTTTACAATCACTCTATGCAGAAGGTGCTATTAATTTACAAGCATCATTGCCAGTCCTATTTGGAGACAACATTGGAACGACGATTACGGCAATAATAGCTGCAATTGGCACGACGGTTGCTGCAAAAAGAGCCGCTGCTACCCATTTAATTTTTAATTTGATTGGCTCTTTAATTTTCTTACTAATATTACCGTTATTTGCTCAATTAATGTTTTGGTTAGAAGGTGTGCTTACACTGGAGCCTAGAATGACAATTGCTTTTGCTCATGGAATATTTAACGTATCAAACACACTTATCCAATTACCATTTATCGGAGTATTAGCCTGGATTGTAACTAAGCTAGTACCTGGTAAAGATGCGTTTATAGATACTAAACCGAAACATTTAGACCCAATCTTTATTCAACAATCCCCAGCTGTTGCGCTATCCCAAGCAAAGGAAGAGACGTTACGAATGGGGGAAATTGCAGTAAAAGGTTTAGAAGAAACACAACAGTTTTTAAATACAAACGCAGGAAAGCATTCAGAAATTGCTTATTCATTAGAAAGTGCCATTAACAATTTAGACCGAAAAATTACCAATTATTTAGTCGAATTATCGAGTAAAATAACTGAGGATGAAACGGCTAAACACTCAGCAAATGTCGATATAGTAAGAGATGTAGAACGTATTGGTGACCATTTTGAAAATATTTTAGAGTTAATTGAATACCGTATCTCTAATAAAGTAAAATTAACACCTCAAGCTTACGATGATTTAAATAATATGTTTAATTTAACGATTGAAACGGTTAAACAATCATTAGAAGCGTATAAGAAAATGGATATTGATTTAGCAAGGTCAGTCATGGAAAAAGAAGAGCAAATCGATTCGATGGAAAGGCAGTATCGTAAAAGTCATATTATTCGCTTAAATGAAGGGTTATGTACAGGACTTGCAGGGATTGTCTTTGTAGATATTATTAGTAATTTAGAACGAATTGGTGACCATGCTGTAAACATAGCGCAAGAGGTTGTTGAAAAGAAAAATCATTAATAAAACAAGTTTTTGTTAAAATAAGTATGGTAAAAAGTTAGATCGGTTTAAAAAGGATAGAATTGATGAACGAGGGGCTGTTATAATATTAACAGTCCCTTTCAAATAAAGCTTTACAGTTACATGCGAAATGGATTATGATAGTCGTGGTATATTTGAAAGATTAAGTTCTCCAGCTCTAATTTAAAACGTTTATAAGCTTCATCTGTTATACAGTGTAAACATAGGATTTTTACAAAAGATGTTGACAAAATGCTTGATACGTGTTAAATTATATCTCGTCGCTATTTATTTAGACAAACATTATTCCAGCGTAGCTCAGTGGTAGAGCAATCGGCTGTTAACCGATCGGTCGCA
>CALKAL010000046.1 GCA_937983065.1 uncultured Bacillaceae bacterium
ATGCACGAGGAGGCTCACCAGCTCCCCGCGGAAAGCGGAGTATATTTCCAGAGCGAATATATGCTCAAAATAACGTTCATATTTTACTAATTCAAGATCTTTTTTCCCTACATCCTTATAACAATCAATTCAATCCTTATAAATGTTTAACAATCCAGTCTCTTAATTGAAGCATCGCTACTCGGCTAACTTTATGATCACGATCTTTTTCTGTAATAAATTGATAATTTTCTTCAGGATAATTACTAACCTTTAACTGATCAACAAACGCTTTCGTTAAACGGTATGGGACGACTACATCCGCATCTCCATGCCAAATAAATAAAGGCCGATTTTTCAATGTATCGATTTGCTCCGATAAGTCAATTTTTCGAATTTGTTCTTTTAATTGCTGTAATTCTTCCTCTTTAAACGGAAGCTTAATTCCTTGTTTCTCAATTTGGTCTAATAAATAATTAGACATCTCGCCAAGCTTAGCTGTACCCATCATAATACCAGCCGTTTTAATAAAATCGTACTGAGTTAACGCAGCTGCAACGGTTATTCCACCCATACTCGTTCCAGCGATTGCAAGGCGTTCATTTTCTAATAAACCTTCATCATTTAACCAATCATATAACGTTTTTAATTCTTTAACACTCGTAAAAATAATTTTCCAAAAGTCATACTGTATTTTTTCAGGATCTTTTATCGTGTCTCGTTCGCCATGGTGTAAACTATCTGGCAGCAAGACACGATAACCTTTTTCAGCTAATAAATATGCCTGTGCTAAATTTTGCTCCTTCGCACTCGTTATACCGTGAAAATAAATAATCGTTGGAAGGGATTTATTTAAATTTACTTGTTGTACGATTTCAAGTAGTGGAATTTCATTAACGTATTTTTTATTAATAGCAATCATCATAATACTCCTTCTCCTAAAGTTTTATAACCATATTAATTTATAAACGGGCCTATTTCAAACTATTTCCATTAATAGTACGTTTAATATGAAAAATAACAATGAGTATGATAAAATATGATACTTAGATAGACGAATTAATGAGGTGAAAAATTTGCAAAGACATTTAATTGCGTTAGATTTAGATGGGACGCTGCTTAAGGATCATGTTACGGTTTCAGAGCGTACATTAAAAACATTGAACGCTGTACGAGAATTAGGCCATATCGTCGTTATTGCAACAGGTCGACCGTATCGTTTAAGTCGACAAATTTATTCGAAGCTCGATTTAGATACACCGATTGTGAATATGAACGGAGCTTTTGTCCATCATCCAAAAATAAAAGGCTGGTCCCATAGACATTCGCCTTTACCGAAAAATGTGGCATTAGATATTATTGAAGCTAGCTACGGCATTGGGGTTAACAATATGATGGCGGAAATTATTGATAAAGTTTATTTAGATCAAAATAACGATAGCCCAATTACCCAATATTTTTTAGGTGGATTAGAGGATAGTCAGCAAGCAATCGTCGGAAATTTAACTGAAAACTTAAAAGATGACCCTACATCGATGCTCATTCATTCTTCCAATGATAAAGTCGATAAAATTGATAAAGAGATTGCAAATCGTCATGCGTCAATCGTCGACCATCGCGAATGGGGTGCACCTTTCCACATTATCGAAGTGATGCGTTCTGGAATGAACAAAGCAGTCGGGTTACAGTTAATCGCCGATGAATATTCAATTCCTACCGAAAGAATTATCGCATTCGGTGATGAAAATAACGATTTAGAAATGATTGAATATGCAGGGGTCGGAGTTGCGATGGGGAACGGAATTGATCAGTTAAAAAACATCGCAAAAGAAATTACGTTACCGAATACTAAAGATGGGGTTGCTCACTTTCTAGAGCATTACTTTAATTTACCAACACCAAATTTAAATTAAGTTAAGTTATATTTTTTAAATTAATGTACAAAATATGCCTGAACACAAATTTAGTGTTTCAGGCTTTTTATATTGTTAAGGAGGCTTAACATGACTAATAAAACGAACAAAGAAAGTAACGAAATGAAACATGTCAAGTCCGAAAAGTCAAAACGTCCCCTATTTACTGATAAGGAAAGAAAAAAGCAAGAAGCGGATCGACATACTAGAGGAGGGTTTTAAATGGCTAACCAACAAAATCAAAACAGTGTCTTCCAGCAAGCTAAGCAAGCAATTCAAAAACTGCAAAATTTCAATCGTGATAATCAATCAGTAAACGAGGAAGAAATTCAAGCAGTTACTCAATTAATACAACAAGCTTATAATGAGAGCTTAACTGCTGAAGAGGAACAAGAATTAAGAGATCTCGAAGCAAAAATAAATAGCGAATTTAAGTAATTAAATGGCGGCACAAAAAAATGTGTCGCTTTTTGTTTGTTAATTTAATGTAAAAATGACCTATTTTAATGAAATGTGTTGTACAATCATAATTGATTATTTATAATATAAGTGCTTTAAAAATCTTAAGGGGGAAAATTGTAAAGTGAAAAAATTTCTAGTTTTATTAACCTCAGTTCTTTTACTCACTGTGTTAGTGGCTTGTGGGACAAGTGATGATTCAGAAAGTGGTGGCGATGAAAGTCTGAATCCTGACAAATTAGTTATGGGATTCGTACCTTCTCAAGATTCTGATACGATTGTTGAAACAGTTGAACCATTAGCAGAACGTCTTGGTGAAATTTTAGGTAAAGAAATTGAAGCTAGAACTATGACAAATTATAACGCTCTAGTTGAAGGTATGGGTGCACAAACCGTTCATATCGGATTCATTCCAGCATTCGGATATGTCATTGCAAATGAAGATTACGATGTAGAAGTTATTTTAAAATCTATCCGTGACGGTGAAGCAACATATAAAGCGCAATACCTCGTCCATAAAGACTCTGGTATCGAATCGTTAGAAGATTTAGAAGGTAAAGTTTGGGCTTATGGTGACCCAACTTCTACTTCAGGATTTTTATTCCCAGCTTCTCATCTTATGACTGAGTTTGGAATCGAATCCCAGGAAGAATTAACAACAGAATTCTTCTCTGATGCATACCAAACTGGTGGACATGATAACTCAGCTATTGCTGTATATGATGGTGATGCTGATGTTGCGACAACATTTGATGACGTTAGAGACACGCTTGTAGAAGATTATCCAGACATTAAGGATCAACTTGTCGTTTTAGGCTATACTGATGAAATTCCTAACGACACTATTTCAGTTATTAAAGAGTTAGATGATGACTTAGTAGACGAAATTCGCGAAGCTTTCTTATCTTTCAATGACGATGAGGAAATGATTGAAGTTATGAATGAAGTTTATAACTGGGATGCGATTGACGAAGCTGAGCATGCTGACTACGAAGTCGTTGCAGAAACTTACAATCGTTTCAGAGATTCTGTTAGCTTAGACTAAGATTTTTAAAAAAACAATTACTTAAAATTAATATTTGTGTTAGCTTAATAGGGAGGAGATGAATCCTCCCTTTTCTCTATGAAATATAGTTAGGCATTAAGTTATAGTGGGGTGAAAAGTTTTATGATTGAATTTAAAGATGTCTCCCTCGTTTATCCAAATGGAACCCAAGGATTAAAAGATGTCAATATTACAATCGAAGACGGTGAATTTGTCGTCATTGTTGGATTGTCAGGTGCGGGTAAATCTACACTTATTCGTAGTATTAATCGTCTTGTTAGTCCAACAAGTGGAGAGCTCATCGTTGATAATGACAATATCCTTAAATATCGAGGAAGAAAATTAAGAAAACTACGTACGAAAATTGGAATGATCTTTCAAAATTATAACTTAGTAAGACGTTCGAGTGTTTTTAAAAATGTTTTAGCTGGCCGCTTAGGACATACTGGTACGCTTCGGTCAGTCTTCAATTTTTTCTCAAAAGATGATAAAGCGTTGGCTTATGAAAGTTTAAAACGGGTTAACATTGAGGACAAATTATATAGCCGTGCCGATGAATTAAGTGGTGGACAGCAACAACGGGTTAGTATTGCGCGGGTGTTAACTCAAAAGCCTAAATATATTTTGGCGGACGAGCCGGTTGCATCCCTTGACCCACCAACATCACATCAAGTGATGAAATATTTAAAGAAAATTAATCAAGAAGATGGGATTACGACAATCGTCAACCTCCACTTCATTGATATGGCGATGGAATATGCTGACCGAATTATTGGGATGCGTGCTGGTGAAGTCGTTTTTGACGGTCCAGCTTCTGAGGTTACTGAAAAAACGTTTGAAGAAATTTACGGTCGTTCAATTCGTGATGAAGACTTTGTAGGAGGAGCCGAAGAGGATCAAGATGATTCCGTAAAAGGAGCTGAAGAAGATGGTGAAGGAAATGAATAAACCTTCCTTAGCTGAAGACAAGTATGCTCCAATGTTATCACCGTGGCGAGTGAAGTCAAAAATCGCGATCATCTTTTTCATCGTTTTATTTTTCTTGTTTTTCAGTTCAACAAGGACTGGAGTTGACTTTGGAACATTATTGTCTGGATTATCCAATATGGGACAAATTACAGATAAGCTGCTCCCACCTAACTGGGGAATTGTTGGTCCAGCGATGGAGCGTTTAATTGAAACGATACATATGGCAATCATTGCGACAACTTTTGCTGTTTTAGTCGTAATTCCAGTTAGTCTTTTAGCCGCTCAAAATATTAACTCGAATAAAATTGTTTATAATATTACTCGTTTTATTATGAACATATTACGTACGATTCCTGATATCGTTTTAGCGGTTATTTTCGTCGGCTTATTCGGTATCGGTGTTTTCGGTGGAATCGTTGCTTTATTCGTCTTCTCATTAGGAATTTTAGCGAAGTTAATTAGTGAAACGATTGAATCGATTGATATGGAGCCTGTTGAAGCGATGCGGGCATCTGGGGCTAGTACGATTCAGGCGATTGCTTTTGCTGTTGTACCCCAAGTATTGCCGCAGTTCAGCTCGTTTTCATTATATGTCTTTGAAATTAACGTTCGGGCATCTGTTGTCATCGGTCTTGTCGGTGCGGGTGGTATCGGTAACTTAATGATGACGCGCTTCGGATTTAACGATTACAATAGTGTTTTTACAATCATCATTATTATTTTCGTTGTTGTCGTTCTCATTGAATACATCAGCGGAAAAATTAGGGAGGCGATTGTATAATGAGTATGGAATTACCTCCGAAAAAACCACGTTCAACGAAAAAATTAGTTCGGAACGTTGCCATTATTTTAGCGGTTGCCGCATTATATGTTTGGACGTTTGCATCAATTCAAATCGATTTTGCGAGAGTCATCGAACGGGCCCAATCGAACTTTGATCGCGTCATTCCGAAATTGTTTAGTCCGAACTGGGACCGTGCGGGTGAAGTGATTGATATGATGATTGAAACAATTTTTATCGCCTATGTCGGGTCTTTAGCTGCAGCAATTATCGCCGTTCCATTAGGTTTTCTCGCAGCTAAAAATATGACTGGCAGTCGCATATTTTCAACCTTAGGCGTTTGGATTTTAAGTGCTGTCCGTGCATTTCCAGAAATTATCTTAGCGATTCTTTTCATCGTTGCTGTCGGACCAACACCTTTTGCAGGTATTTTAGCAATTGCAATCGGTTCTACCGGGATGCTTGGAAAACTTTATGCTGAATCCCTTGAGGCGATTGATATGAACGTCGTTGAGGCGATGCAAGCGAATGGAGCGAATCGAATTCAAGTGATGTTCCATGGAATCATTCCTCAAGTTATACCAGAATTTCTATCGTATGCTATTTATCGATTTGAAATTGACGTTAGAGCTTCTACTGTACTCGGATACGTTGGAGCTGGGGGAATCGGAACAATGATTTTCTTCGCCCAATCGAGTCGTAATTGGAGTGATATGGGAATGATCCTCCTTGTTATCATCATCGTTGTGACGATTTTTGACTATGCAAGCTCCTATATTCGAAGAAGAATCATTTAAGTTGTTACGCCTAACTAGACTTAAACATTTAAGGTTAAACTAAAAACTCGTTTGTTTTAATACAGACGAGTTTTTCTTTATTTACTTTTATATGAATTCAATCTAAAATTATATATGTATGTTTGAACATCTATTGGGGAGCTGAATTTTGTGCTTTTATTAAAAAATAACGAATTTATTGAACGTGACCATGCAACTGTCGACGTTGAAGACCGTGGTTATCAATTTGGTGATGGGGTTTACGAAGTCATTCGAATTTATAATAACAACTATTTTCTCCTTGATGAACATTTAGACCGATTACAATATAGTTTAAATGAAGTGAAAATTGATTATGATATTCAAAAAAACCAATTAAAAGAGCAATTAATTAAGCTAAAAGATGAAAACCGTGTGACAAACGGTGGTGTATATGTACAAATTTCGCGAGGGGTTGCAGCAAGAGGCCATGCCTTTCCAGAGCAGAGCGAACCGAGTATTGTCGCCTATCCAATTACCGTCTCTTCACCAAAAGAATTACAACAAAACGGTGCTAAAGCTGTTTTAACGAAGGATATACGCTGGTTAAGATGTGATATAAAGAGTCTTAATTTACTCGGGAATGTGTTAGCAAAGCAAGAAGCAAAAGATAAAGATGCCTTTGAAGCAATCCAATATCGTGATGAAACCCATGTGACAGAAGGAAGTTCAACTAATGTTTTTGTCGTTAAAAACGGACGTTTAAACACCCACCCGAGTAATAACTATATTTTAAATGGAATTACGAAACGGTATTTACGATATGTAGCTGAAAAACTGTCAATTCCGTATGAAGAAACTGTTTTTTCGGTAGATACATTATTAAATGCAGATGAAGTTTTTATCACGTCAACAACAAGTGAGGTTGTTCCAATTATTCAAATTGATGAGCATATTATTCAAAACGGTAAACCTGGTCCAATCACAAAGCAACTGTTAAATGCTTTCCCAAAATATATCAATCTCGAGCGTTTACCAGAACATATATAGTCGTTAGCTTTAATTTATGTGCTATTTCATGCTAAGATAAATTTAGTATATGAAGGAGGGATTACGATGGCAATTATTGCAGAAGGTACACCGAATCCAAACGCAATGAAATTTACATCTAACAAAGTCATATTTGAAGGTGATGATAGTATTTCCGTCATGCCTGGTGAAACGAGTGAACATGACGTCTTGAATGAATTAATGCAAGTTGAAGGTGTTGATAATGTTTTTGGTTACCACAACTTTATTACTGTTAACAAAACCTTCGATGCACAGTGGGACGAGTTAATTCCGAAAGTAGAAAAAATTATTGAAAGTTACGGTTATTAACATAAAAATGGAGAAAACATCAACGTTTTCTCCATTTTTTTATAAAAGTTATTATTTTAATTTAAATCGTCTAATTGAATATAGTGTTGTTGCTTTTCATCAGAGTCTTCAGTTTCATATGTGAGAAATAAACTTAATACACCGTACTGCGGCATGCTTTCTTCAGCAATTTCAATTTGCAATTCAAATTCCGCCCAATCCGAAAACGCATCTAATTGAACAGCTTCCTCATTCACAAATACGAAATGTCCATCTTCAACCGTATAAGAGAATTGACCATCTTTTACTTGTGCTTCCCCTCTTACTGTATACGACCCATTTTCGCCTTCAATAACGACATTTCTAAAGTGATCACTATCCTCAACGTTAACGATCCGCTTACTCTCTTCTTCTTCTACTTCTTTTTCCTCGGTTATTTGTAGCTCAGGAACATTAATTGAAAGTTGATCTGTGAAAACAGAATCTTGAATTTCAAATTCATCGATTTCGGCAACAACAAGTTGTACAGTCACATCATATGATTTTGCTTCAACCCGATGTCCATCTTTTGCGTAATTCCATTCCTCTGTCCATGTCTTCTCATCGCCAGGTTCAATCGTTTCTGTCACTAAAGCCATCGTAAAAGCTTTCCCTTCAGAAAAACGATAAACTTCTTCACCTGAATCGGGATCTGTCACGACGATTTCATATTGTTGACCTGAAGGAAACAATAAATCTATAGCCTTGTCACTATTATTTTTTAAACTTAAATTGAAAGTTGCAGACAAATCATCTTCACTGACTTCTGTATCAAATGAAAATTCATTCACTAATTGCTCTAACCTTTCTTCGTCACTCACCGTTTCTTGATTTTCAGTTTCATCGGCAACAACAGGTGCTCCCTGACTATTTCCATCTTCATCATTGTTAGCTGTTCCGCATGCACTTAATACGAGGAGTAATGTTAGTAAAAATACGAATTTTTTCATGTGTATTCCTCCATCACTTATTTAATCGATTCAATGATATAGTCGTTATCGTGAATAGAAAGTTACACCTTTTCGTCTTCTTTTCTAAAAAAGCCGACAACATCCGTCGTTTGAACGATATTCGTAAACGCTTTTTCGTCTACTTCTTGGACAATTTTTTTCAAATCAAAAAGCTCGTATCTCGTAATAACAATAACGAGCATGTCCCTTGATTCGTTCGTAAACACTCCTTTTGCAGGTACGTTCGTAATCCCACGAACAAGCTTTGAATGAATCGCTTCTGCTAATTCTTTTCCCTTTGACGTGATAATCATTGCGGTTAACTTTTGATGTCTCGTATGAATTCCATCAATGACTCGCGTTGTCACGTAAAGTGTGACTAAAGTGTACAACGCTTTTTCTGGGTCATAAATTAATCCCGCTAATAAAATAATTAAACCATTTAATATTAGAAAATAAACACCGATTGGACGATCCTTCGCTTTCGATAAAATTAAAGCGATAATATCCATCCCACCTGTAGAAGCCCCCCATTTTAACGTTATTCCAATCCCCGCTCCTGAAATAACACCACCAAAAACTGCATTTAGTAAAATATCATCAGCTAGACGGATAATAGGAACAGTCTCTAAGAAAAGAGTCATAAGGATAATAGAAATAATACTATAAATCGTAAAGCTTCTTCCTAATTTTAACCATGCCAAAATAGCAACAGGAATATTTAAAACAAATAAAATAATACCGACACCAATTTCAATCGATAAAAAATCACTAAAAATACTTGAGATCATTTGCGCAGCTCCTGTAAAGCCACTTGAGTAAATATTCGCTTCAATTAGAAAAAAGTTTAATGCTATAGCTGCTAGAAAGGCACCAGCTAAAACGACGAGAGCCCTTTTTATTTCAGAAATAACCATTTTGACCTCCAACATAGTTTAATTAGCATAAAAATGTCGTAATATTAGATTTCCTTTAATAATAGCATTGACGTAAGTCGAAAGTACGATTAAACTAAAAATTAATAATAAACTGCAATTTTTAGGAGGAAACCAATGAACGTACAATTTGTCGTAGATTCAGCCTCAGACTTACCAAAATCTTATTATAATGATTTTTCCCTAGAAAAGATACCTTTAATCGTTATTTTAGAGGAGAAAGAATATCTGGATGGGGAAACGATTGAACCGAAAACAGTTTACGATGCGATGCGTGAAGGTAAAAGTGCTAAAACAGCGCAAGGAACTCCAGAAAGCTTTTATCAAGTGTTTAAAAAGCATGCTGAAAAAAATGTACCGATTATTTATCTTGCCTTTTCATCTGAACTATCAGGTACATATCAAAGCTCACTCATTGCTAAGCAGCAAGTTTTAGAAGAATTTCCTGATGCTGAAATACACACGATTGATACGAAGGCAGCTTCAATGGGCTATGGAATGATTGTTTATAATGTTGTCAAATATGCTCAAGAAAATGAAGCATCCGTCCAAGATTTGCTTGATTTATCTCAGTTTTACATTAACCATCAGGAACATATTTTCACCGTAGACGATTTAGAATATTTACAGCGTGGAGGCCGTGTCAGTAAAACTCAAGCCTTCGTAGGTGGACTATTAAACATTAAGCCACTCCTTCATGTTGAAGAAGGAAAATTAGTACCGTTAGAAAAAATTCGTGGTTCTAATAAAGTATTAAAACGTATGGTTGAAGTGATGAAAGAGCGTGGAAACAATTTGGACGAGCAGACGATTGCTATTACCCATAGTGATTCGATTGAAACAGCAGAAAAGCTTAAAGAACTCATTATTAGTGAAGGAATTAATCCGAAAGAAATCATTATAAGTGACATTGGCGCTGTGATTGGTGCCCATGTTGGTCCAGGAACAATCGCACTTTTCTTCTTAAATAAAACGAAATAATTATTAACGGTACTCCCCCGAAAAATTTGTTTACTTTTCGGGGTTTGTTTTATGTCTATCCTATTTTTAAAAGGAAAAAAATAACGTCAGCGAGCATATCACACAGCTCACTAACGCTATTATTCTAAAATTATTTTTAAGATTTTTTCCGGTACATAACGATCGAAAAGATAATGAAAAGACCTAAAACCCCAACAAAAATAATTACCATCGGCCAGTAAATTCCAATATCATTTTGAACGATAAATACATTAGATGCTTCTCGTTCCATCACGATCGAATAAGTGCCATCATCATTTTCACGAATTAAATCGTTAATGAGTGCTCCTCGCAATTCTAGATCACTATTAAGCTGAACATCGGCACGCTTTAATGAATCACTCAAATTAATGGCAATGACTGTGCTTTCATCTTCATATTTTCGTTCATAAACTAAATAGCTATCATCTGAATGAAAGAGATTCATCTCGCCTTGACTTAGAGATGGTCTGTCCTCAATTGCGGATGAAATTTTCTCCATATGTTGAACGATTTGATTATCTCCAGTTAAAAATGTCATCATTTCATTATTCGAATGATCGTCAATAAACCCACCTAATGCCATCTCAGAGCCTTGATAGACTAATAAATCATTCGGAATCGTCATTAAATGAGTAAAAACGAGCCTCCAATGAGTTCTCGGGTGGTAACCATTCTCCTCAACTACATTTGCGAATCGATCGGTATCATACAGTTCCATGTAATGAATGACATTTGGATGTGTTAATAAATCAGAATCGACTAACGGATCAAAAGGTTCATTCGTGTCACTGAAAATTTGAACGGCATTTTCATAGAAAAAAGGATGAACGATTTTATCAAACCCGAGTTCAAGCATTTGATCTATATCGATGTCACGCTCAGCCTTTCCGATATATATATAATCGTCTAAAACCGCATGAACATCTTCATAAAAATCATCCTGAATCCCGTCAATAATAGGTAAATAAATACCCGCAAATGGAATTCGATCCATCCAATTTTCAATATGTCCAATTAAAGCATCCGTTTCTGTCTCTCCATTTATATCGATTGGAAAATGAAGTAAAACATCAATATCCGCTTCGTTAAACTGTTCAATTAATTCCCGCAATTCCTCTTCTGTTCCAAAGGTCGATTGAATGTCATTATAATTCACCGATTCAAAGCCAGAGTATGTGCCACTTTCAAAAATTGGTGATAAAATGACACTCGTCACACCAATCTGTTTAAAATGGTCAATCCGATTTTGAATGCCTAAAAAATCTCCGCCGTGATGGGCAACAGGATCATTTATATCAATATTTTCCTTACTCGCATCACTATTTTGAAATCGATCAATCATAATATAGTAATACATTTCTTTCCCTTGTTCATCAGCTGAAACCGAACTCGGAACGATAGTCATTACTAAAATAAACATCATTAAAAAAATTACTTTTCTCATAGTCGTTCAGCTCACTTTAATGTCAAAAAGTTAAGGTAAAATACCGAGGGGTAGTCGAGCGAAACCTAAAGCTAATACTAAAATTAATGCGATGACAAATTGTAGCCAACCACTAAATGCAGATTTGCCCTTCTTCGTTCTCACAATGACCATTTCCATTGCTCCAATTAACCAAACACCCGCGAGTGACTTAATAATTGATTCCGCGAGCATACCGCCAGTTACTCCGATATAATGTCGGAAAAACAATTCTAACCCCGTTAACAAAATGAGAATGTAAAACAATCTTAAAATCATATGTGTAATCTTTGCAGCTTTCGCCTTGTCTTCTTTTTTAACAAGGGATAAAACGACTACAAATAAAATAATTCCGATAACCCAAGTTGTAATATGCATATGTGTCATAATTATTAGCCTCCTTTTATTTTCTACTACTATCCTACCATTTTTCAATTCATCCTGCTGAAAAAATTGTTGACATCTTTGAAACAAATCATACAATTAGTCATCTTAAATTTCAATTTAGATGGCGTTTTACTCAAATAACGTTATTTAAGCACGATTTTAATACAACGCATGAACTTTTCTTTCATTTCAAAAAGAGGTGCTTTGTGACATGGTTTCTAAGTTTCGTTTACCTCACCAACGATGATCGCAGTCAAATAAATCATAAAATACATTTGCAATTAAACAAAATCAATTTTTGAAACTAATATTTGAAAAGGGTATAATAATGGAAGTGCTATTATTGAGCTAGGAGGGATTTAATGACACGTACAGATGAAATTATTAAACAGACTGAAAGCTACGGTGCAAGAAACTATTTACCATTACCAATTGTCGTCTCAAAAGCTGAAGGGATATGGGTTCACGACCCTGAAGGAAATCGTTATTTAGATATGTTAAGTGCGTATTCCGCGGTGAACCAAGGCCATCGCCACCCGAAAGTTATTCAAGCATTAAAAGACCAAGCAGATCGTGTAACATTAACTTCAAGAGCCTTTCATAATGATCAACTTGGCCCGTGGTATGAAAAAATTTGTAAACTAACGAATAAAGATATGGCCCTTCCAATGAATACAGGTGCTGAAGCTGTTGAAACCGCTATTAAAGCAGCACGACGTTGGGGATATGATGTTAAAGGAGTAGCTGACAACAAAGCAGAAATTATCGCCTGTGAAGGGAATTTCCATGGACGTACAATGACTGCCGTTTCTTTATCTTCCGAGGAGGAATATAAACGCGGATTCGGTCCGATGCTCCCTGGAATCAAATTAATTCCATATGGTGATGTTGACGCTTTAAAAAATGCAATCACTGAAAATACAGTCGGCTTTTTACTCGAGCCAATACAAGGTGAGGCAGGTATTAACATTCCACCAGAAGGATTTTTAAAAGAAGCCTATGACATTTGTCAAGAAAATAATGTCCTTTTTATGGCTGATGAAATTCAAGCAGGTTTAGGACGTTCAGGAAAAATGTTCGCCTGTGATTGGGAAAATGTTGAACCAGATATTTTAATTTTAGGTAAAGCACTTGGCGGTGGAGTATTTCCTATTTCATGCGTTGTTGCAAATGAAGATATTCTTGGCGTATTCAACCCAGGCTCCCACGGTTCTACATTCGGTGGTAACCCACTAGCATGTGCTGTATCAATAGCAGCCCTCGATGTCATCGTTGAAGAAAACTTAGCTGAACGCTCCCTCGAACTAGGCGAATACATGATGAATGAACTAAAGAAAATTGATAATCCGATTATTAAAGAAGTTCGCGGAAAAGGGTTATTTATCGGCATTGAATTAACTGAAGCTGCCCGTCCTTACTGTGAACAGCTGAAGGATAAAGGGTTATTATGTAAAGAAACCCATGAAAACGTCATCCGCTTCGCCCCACCATTAATCATCGAAAAAGAAGACCTCGATTGGGCGATCGAACAAATTAAAACCGTTTTATAAATAAAAATAGAGCGTTATACGAGTTCGTGTCATAATGTATGCACCTCGTATTAACGCTCTTTTTTAAAATTGATTTTACTCGATTCTGTGTATTACGCGATAGTTGCCAGTTGCAATGCGAAAGTTGCCAATAGGGCTGTTAAAGTCGCCAATAGAGCCGCGATAGTTGCCAATTGAACCAGAAAAGTCGCCAATAGGGCAACCAAATTCGCCAATCGACTGCCAAAGTTACCACACCAACTACCTATATTTTTTTAAAAAAGTTCTTAATTACTTCTTTATTCCATCCGTTCAAGTGTTAAAAAAATCTCTTCCCACAGTGCTTCTTCTTCATCAACATTGAGTTTCAGATAGTCATTATGTTCAGGTAACATTCCTATCACAACATCAACTTTTTCCTTAATACTTATTAAATCCTCTTGTTCCTTTTCATTTTCAAGTGCATCAAGAACTTCGCTTGCCATCCAACGGAAATTAAGCACCTGTAAATAATCATTTCTATAAAAGTCCGTCCGATCGTTTAAGACTTCTTCCAGGTAATCATCCTCAATTCTAATTGCTATGTGCTGTAACGATGTCGCTTGACCCATTAGTTGAACTTCATCCCGATTTGCCTTAGTATACTCGTCCATAAACAATTCCAAATGCTCGCTAAATCTGAACAAGTCATTATATAACCCAATGACCGCATTTTCAAATTCCCACTCCGCTTCCCTTTTATCCTCTTGCAAATGTTTAAAGAAAAAGTAATTCCCTATGAGCGAAATAATTAATGCAATGATTAAAATTGAAAGAATAGCTTTTCTCATCCTCTTCCCCCACATCCATTATTCAACTGGCTCAACATCAATAATTTTCTTCTGTCCCCACGGTGATAAAGCAATGGTGACTGTAAGCCGATCGTCAAAGGTTTCAATTTCCCCATTACTATCTAAATAATAACGATTAACTCCAAGCCTAATACGATGAAAAGACTGATTATCTTGATACATATAGCGCCCGGTTATAACGACCTCTTCTCCTTGCGTGTCCATCCTTTTATCTGAAGCTGCCTTTACTTGATAAATCCCGTTATCATTCGGGGTTAATAATACGTAGATGACTTGATTCGATTTAATGTCATTTGCCGCAAACCAATTTTCAGGGCGAATTCTTTCAATATCGTAATTTAATTCAACCATATCGTTTTGATAAATATGCTTTGAATGAAAGGGCTCGGTTTGAATTTCAATGACATCACCGACATATTCGATAACGTAGCTTGATGCCGTCATTCCTAATAAAATAACAATTTGAAGTGCGACGGCTACTATAAATATTTTTTTTCGCACAATCACACTTCCTTTCTATGTTCATTCATATATTTTTTCCGGTGCCGTTCCAATAAAAAACCGAGAACGATTAATAGTAACCCACCAATTAAGAAAAAGAATGAGCGGTCCATATAATCCCAAGCAACTTGAAAATAAACGATAAACGTACTTATTAAAAATGCTGTCGTTCCATAGATGACATGTTGACGCTCTAACTTTTCATAGCCTTCAATTAATTTTCCAATTGAAAAAATAAACAATACAATATATGCGATTAATAACGTGTAATCTACTATTATAAAAACTGGGAAAAATAAAGCAAGGATCGGTATTTTCAGACGATCATCCTTCCACGTTAATAAAAATGCACCGATGAGTAAAATAAACAATAAAATATAATACGAATAATGAACATCTAGCTGGTCTCTTGCGTAATTACTCTCAAATACGAACGCCTGCACAATGACGACAAAAAACATAACGCTCGTCGACACAAATTGAAATGGCTTTCTAATTTTTTCACTTTTAACGAGTAATCCCGCAATATATAACATTAAAATAAATGGAATCACCCAGTAAAGCTCATCGAATTGGTCAACTGTAAAAATAGTTATTTGAATTAAATAAAGCCAGGCGAAAAAGTAAGATAGCGTCATATCTTTACGTACAAAAACAACTGTCCCGAAAGCAAGCATGAATAACGCAAAAAGGGACCAATCAAATATATTTAAACTAAATAACCCATATATCTGTCCAGCTGAAAGAATGAGTAAGCCACTTAAAAATATCATCGGATGAGGTCGGCTTAAATAAACGAGAAAAGCAACGAACCCCCAAATGAAAAAGGCTAATACATCGTTCATACTGTAATGATACATTTGACCTGATAGAAAGATACCTGCGCCAAATATCGATAAGGCAATGATGAAGCAAGTTACAGCGTAAACACTTTTATTTTTATCGAAAAAGATGTTACCTAACGAATAAAAGAGTAATAGAAAAAATAAAATAATTCCCATCCGTATAAGATGATGAATATCATGCCAATTTTGAGCAACAAGTGTTAGACAAGCAAGTCCAATTAAAATCGCACCGAAAAAGAAAATTAATGACTGATTATCCGTTTTTTCATATTTACTTAAAATCTTTTTTCGCTGTTCATCATTAATAATCCCTTCATTTTGCCATTTCATAGACTCGTGATGTAGCCATTTTTGTTTCACCTTGCGCCCTCCTTTTTCATCGGTTGAAAAGCTTGATACGTTAACGACCGATAAACCCACTCTAACGGTCCGAATTTATACCGTTTAACATACCAATTGCTCACTAATAACTGCACAATATAAATTGTAAAAACGATGATTAATAATGTACCGATCGACAATTCGTTATATAAATTAAAGCCAACTCCATAAAAGATGAAGAAACAAATAACCGATTGTGTCACATAATTTGTTAATGATAATTTTCCTGCATTAGATAATATTCGCCTTATGAACTGTAAATACCTTCCTTTAAAAAGGAAAATAAATAAAATAAAGTAAAATAGACTCGAAAAAGAACCGCCTATGACATCTTGAGCGTACTCAAACCAGATAGGCATTCCGAATAAGTATGGAACCATTTTAAACGAGGCAAATAAAATAAAGGAGATAAGGAGCCACCATTTTAATTCATTTGCATGGGTATTAATATTTTTTAACCAACCTTTTTTCTGGATCATTATTCCGAGGAGCATCATCGGTAAAATAATAAACAGCATGATAATCCATTGATAAATATCATAACTCATTAGCCAATTCGTTAAATTTTGCTGGAAAATTTCAGAATAGGACCCTTTAAATGCGTCAATCGACTCCGCAATAGCAGTTTGATTTCCAAGCGATGATAATTCATTCCTCATCGAATAAAAGGACCAAGTCATTAAAATCGTTGGAATCATTAACAACGAAAGTGCCCACTTCAGTATCGATGCTGGTTTTTTATGAATAAATAATAAACTGATCATCCCAAATACCGCATACGTTAACAATATATCTCCGTACCATAAAAAAATGCCGTGAATCACCCCAATTGCCGCTAAAATAATCATCCGACGAATTAGGATTGAATACGGTCGATCAGTTATTTTTAACTGGCGATTGTACATCATGTAAAGTCCAATTCCGAAAAGCAAAGAAAATAGTGGGTAAAAGCTTGCTTGAACAAACATATCAATAACCATTAACAACACATTGTCCGTCGCGCTATAATCCCCTTCTCCACCGTAAAAAAAGTATGGCGCGTGGAAAGATAAACTATTGACGATTAAAATTCCTAACAAAGCTACCCCACGAACCGCATCTAATGACTCAATCCGATTTCCTTCAGGCTTCAAATTTTGATTTAATAACATCTCATCTTCTCCCTAGAGATTAAAATAACATTTCCCTACTTTTTTCATATATTAATGTGAAAGGAGTTTTAACAATGCCTGCTTTAGTTGGCGCAATTAAAGTAAATAACGTATCAAGCTCCGGTATTTTTCATGTTGGCGATGTTTTTTACATTCAACCGATGAGTACGGCAAAAACGTACGCAGGCGGTGGATCATTTACAACGGGTCATAATACGAATGTTCAAGTAGGATATTCTGATACGATTGTATTTGACCAAGACAAAATTGACATTTAATCGGAAGTTATCGAGGTGTCTATTCAATGACATTAACAGTCTATCAACAAATTCATATTAATTTTTTAAAAGTGCAGGCTATTACGAATTCATCTGTTCTCCAAATCGGTAGTTCAGGTAGTATCCAATCCGTTTCCAATGCTTACAACACAGGGGAATTTACTGAACCTGCGGAGGAAATTTCTAGTTTTTCACCGGATCAACCCGAAGTCCCTCTACCTGTTATGCCTTTTAGCAGTTAGAACACGTTAAAAATAAGGCAGGAGGAATGGGTATGTATCCACCCGATTATTTATTTCAACGTTTAAATGAATTAACTGAGCGCATCCATTTACAAAATAAAAAAATTGACGAATTAAAAATTACAATTGATGCATTGAAGGAGCAATTAAGCCAACCTTCTACACCAAACCGTACAGCTGAAAAAATTGAATATAATTTCGACCAATTAAAAATTGAAACGTTAGAAGGGACGTTAAATATCGGTTTAACACCGAATCAACCTTTACCCTTTGAAAAAGTCGACCTCCCCACAGAGGAAAGAAATAGTAATCATTTTTCCCCAATCGAGCAGTCGATGTTTAATCAATTAATGGCTTATATTAAACAAGAATTACCCGAAAAAATGAAACAATACTGTGAGGAAAATAATATCACATTGACAGAGGAATGGAAAACACTAATTTACCATGATATTAAAAAACAATTAGGAAAACGTATTCAAGATCATGCCCACCGCTTCCAGCAACAACAAAAAGTGAATTTAACGCCTGAGCAAGCACCTATGCTCATTCATCATATTAAAAAAGAAATTGATCAAGGGGTTCAATCTTATTTAAATCGATTAAAGGAGAACGAACAAAATGAAAGTGACGATTAATAACGACTACCTTCATGTCGACCAAATTGATATTAACGGAGTATCAGCCTCCTCGTTATTCATTATTGGGGATGTAGATCAATTACATCTTGCATCAGCTTTTGATACTCCTCCTGAAGCCTATGTATTTGAGCAAGTATTCCCATTCGGGGCTGTAGCAGGTCATTAAATATGCGAAAAAGTATAGTCGATTCAATATTTTGTCAAACTGTTGAATTTAGTGCCGCATTACAAATAGGAGATAGTGTTGAACTTAATCCGTATTCGGCTGGAATGGCAGTTCAAAAGCAAGTGCCTGTTTATTTTCAAGATCACGCTTTTAATTTACCCGATTTGCCGAATTATTTAACGGAAAGACAAATTGACGTTGAGCGAACGAATAAACGAGCCATTAAAGTGAATGACATTTCTTTAAATGGTTTAACAGGAAGCTCCATCATGCATGTCGGATCCTTCAAACGAGGAGAAGCTTTAAGCCAAATAGTTAATATCCGAATTTTAACGGAAAAGTAGGTGTTAAATAATATGCCATCCATTGTTGGTCCTATAAAGTTGACAAGTGTCTCTGGAGGAACAGTTAACTTTGGCGATTCTTTTTATATTTCACCAAAAAGTTCCTCAAAAACAAATGCAGGCTCTGGCGGGTTAAATACGGGGGACTTTATCAATACAAATAACTTACTCAGCTCGACAAATCCTTTCGATGCCGATATGTTTGATCAAATAATCGCAGGAAATCGATAGACAAAAAGGTGATTTTACTTTAGTTTAAGTAAAATCACCTTTTACGTTTTTTCTAATGTTAAGCAGGATACTTCTCAACCCGATCTTCTTCATAAATGACGTCTTGACAAGCTAAAATTAGATCGTTAAAAATAGCATCCCATGATTGAGTTAAAGCGAATAGTCTTGCGTGGTGGGCCATTTGATTGCGAAGTGATTCGTCTTCTATAAGTCTAGTCGTTTTATTCACGAAATCTTGTAAATCATTCGGTCGACATAAATAGCCGTTCTCTTTATCAGCAATTAAATTTTTTACGCCACCTTCCTTCGCACCAATAACTGGTAACCCAGATGCCATCGCTTCGAGAACGACATTTCCGAACGTTTCCGTATTCGATGGAAATAAAAATAGATCACTAGAAGCATAGACCTCGGCTAATGCCTCTCCGTCTAGAAAGCCTGTCAATGTCATATGCTCCGTTTTCTCTTTCATTAAACTTTTATAAAGCGGACCATCACCGACAATTAACAAATGCGTCTCTTTCTTTATCGATTCTGGTAGGTTGTGGTATGTATCCATTACCATCGAGATATTTTTTTCTGGGGCCAATCGACCGACGAATAACAATATATTTTTTTCTTTAATACTATATTTCGCTCTGATCGTATCGGTTCTTTTTTTAGGGGTATAAAAGTGATGATTTACACCTCTACCCCAAATGTCGATATTAGGGTGAAAGTTTCGACTGATTAATTTCTCTTTCGTACTTTTTGATGGGACGAAAACTTTTTTAAACGGACGATGAAACCAGGACATATATTTCCATATCCAATTTTTTAAGAAACTTAAATGATAATATTGTAAATAATGATCAAAATGTGTGTGATATGAGGCGACAATTGGAATGTTTAATTTTTTTCCATAATATGAGCCTAGGAGACCAAGGTTAAAAGGAGTGGCGATGTGGATTAAATCAGGCTGAAAATCAATTAACTTTTGTTTAATATCATTCGGTTTTGCAAAGGCTAAACGACATTCAGAATAAAGGAAAAATGGAATACTTGTGAACCTTTGAACATGAGGCACTTCTGGAATGGCATCTTGACTGTTAGGTACGAAAAGTTGATATTCTATACCTTGTTCCTCTAAATAGTCCGTATACCTTTTTAACGTACGAGCAACGCCATTAACTTCTGGGACAAACGTATCTGAAAAAATGGCTATACGCAATTTTACCCCTCCGTCATTATTATTTACTATACTTTTATTCTATCAACGAAATTGTAAAAATAGGGTTTAGTATTTGTTAAGAATTCTGCCAATTAATTTACTAAAAAATTACACTATTTTTACATTATTTTAGATACAATAAAGGTGAAGACATAATAATAAGGAGGAGAACAAATGAATCGAATCGTCAATTGGGTAAATTCGTTTGACGTTTCTCTGTTTCAATTCATTAACCATAATCTTAAATGTCGTTTTTTCGATTTCACATTGTCAAAAATAACGCATCTCGGTGGCGCAACCATCACCCTTTCTACCCTCACAGGCCTATTATTTATATCTGGACAGACGCTTCGAACTTGGACATTGCAAGCGTTACTTTCGCTCATCATTAGCCATATCATCGTCCATATTATTAAAAAAATTTATCGTCGTGAGCGCCCATATGAAACATTAAATTCAGTCCATTTAGGGGCCAATCCACTTAAAGATTATTCCTTTCCTTCAGGGCATACAACAGCCATTTTTTCCGTAACCGTCGTCTTTGCTTTACATTCCGCGATGCTTGCGATGATTCTACTGCCGATTGCTATACTCGTTGGATTTTCAAGACTCTATTTAGGCGTCCACTATCCAACCGATGTCATCGTCGGAGCTTCAATTGGCATTCTTACAGCTACAATCATCGTCTTTCAATTTTCATTTTAAAAATGTAATAATTTTTTCTACGACTTCCTTTGGTTTTTCAAACGTGATGAGATGGCCACAATCATCAAGAGCTGTCATTGACGAGTTAGGAAGTTCATTTCTTAATTTTAAGCCAATTTCGTAAGGGACAATTTTGTCTTCCTTTCCCCAAATTAATAACGCCTCAGTCGTAATTCTCTTTAAAACCTCTGTTTCTAAATCGCCTTCCCGATGTCTCAATAGTCTAATTAACGATTTATGAAAGTTTCGATCTTTTAATGGCATAGAAAACTCCCGCATCATCTCATCGTTGATTAAAGTATGATTAAATAACACATTTTTTAATTCTTCTTTAACCTCTCGTTTTTGAATGAGTCGTTTCGCAAAAAATGAGAAAAACGGTAAGTATGAGTAAAAAATTAAAGAAGATTTTGCCCTTTTTAAATAGCCTGAACTACATATGAGAACGAGCTTGTCAACCATATTAGGATAAAGGTTTGCAATGTTTAAGCCGATTTGCCCACCCATCGAATGACCCGCAATAGATGCTTTTTGAATGCCGAAATGTCTCATACATTCAACGACTAACTTAGCATAGTTCGTATAAGTGTAGCGAAACGTCGTTGATTTTTCACTTCGACCAAAGCCAGGTAAATCGATTGCCAGGATAGAAAAATGATTTTTCAGTAAAGGAATCACCCGATTAAACGTATACGTTGATGATAAAAAGCCGTGGATGAGGACTAGCGGGGGTTTATCATTTTCAATTCGTTCACAATATATTTTAACGTCTGAAATCGAAAGGTACGTTTTTTCTATTTCATCATGATTCATCTGCGTCACTCCACTTTATATGTTACCTACTTTATGTTGAAGTATATTACAATGAATACGTAAGTGAAAATAAAAACAGTTGATTATCCAATTAAGGAACTGACGGCTAACATTCGATTTAAAGGATGAGATCTTGTCCTTCGTCGGCAGTCTGACGGACAAAATCCAGTGCAAAGGCTGCCATCATGTCTATCATCAATTTATGCCACAAAGTTATATGTCATTTAGGAGGTCTAACATGGGAAAGGAACTAATTTTAGCGTCCTCTTCACCGAGAAGACAGGAACTTTTAAAACAAGTTAACATCCCTTTTCAAATACGTACTGCCAATGTTGACGAATCAGTCATTCAAACGACGAACCCGATTGAAAAAGTAAAACAGTTAGCCGAATTAAAAGGACAAGCTATTCCTTTTCAACATAAAAATGAAGTCATTTTAGCGGCAGATACAATCGTTGCTCATAATGAACGAATTTTTGAAAAGCCTAAAGACAAAGAAGAGGCTTATTATATGATGTCAACTTTTAGCGGAAATAGCCATGACGTCTATACTGGTGTCTTAATTCGCTCCGACGAAAAGGAAGTCATTTTTGTCGAGAAAACAAAAGTTGAATTTTGGCCATTAACAGATGAGGAAATTAAGTGGTATATTTCAACAGATGATCCTTACGATAAAGCGGGTGGTTACGGGATTCAAAGTTTAGGGTCCATTTTTGTTAAACAAATTGTCGGTGATTATTATAATGTGATGGGTTTGCCGATTTCAAAGGTCGTCCGCAAATTACGGGACTTTCAAATATACCCTAAATACAAATAATATGCTAAGAAAGGATTTACAACATGATGAATCATAAAGAAAAAACAATCGAAGAAATTTTATCAATCATTTCCGAACATGAAGATGTCATTGTATCAATGGGTAATGGGGAACCGGATTATATTTTATCAGCAATCGATCAAAATCCGGATGCTTTTTCGTCATTAAAAATACATCAAATGCTAGAAATGAATCATCGCAAATATATTAACGGTGAGTATCCACATATTCGTTACGTCTCTTACTTTTTAAATCAACATTCGCGAAGAGCGTTTGTAGCGGGAAATTGTGATTTAGTTCCTAATCATTTTCACCAAATGCCTGAATTATTAATGGAAACAACGAATAAGCCAATCGTTTTAGCCCAAGCATCAACTATAGATAATGATGGTTATTTCTCATTAGGTGTAGTGGCAGAATATACGGCCTCCTTCATCGGAAAGGCTCCATTTATTTTACAAATTAACGAGCACGTCCCGAAAACGAACGGGAGAAATAAAATTCATATTAACGATGTGCAAGCAATTATTCATCATAATCAACCGTTACACACGCTACCTGAAATCCCTATTAAAGAGATTGATATTAAAATTGCTGAATATATTGCAGAGCGAATTGATAACGGTTCAACCCTTCAAGTCGGAATTGGCGGAATTCCGAATGCGGTCATTAGTTTACTTAAAAATCATCGTGATTTAGGAATCCATACCGAGATGTTAACGGACGGTTGCGCCGAGTTGTTTAAAGAAGGGGTTATTACAGGTAACAAGAAAAATACCCATATCGGAAAAATGGTCGCAACATTTGCATTGGGCTCCAAGGATTTATATGATTTTATGGATCAAAACGAACATGTTGAAATGCTAACTGTCGATTACGTTAACGACCCTCGCAATATCGCTAAAGAGGACAATATGGTGACGATTAACGCGACAACTGAAATTGATTTTTACGGTCAATGTGCGTCTGAAACAGTCGCTGGTAAATACTACAGCTCAACAGGAGGACAAGCCGATTTCGGTCAAGGCGTTCGCTTTTCGAAAAATGGAAAAGGCTTTATTTGCTTATATTCAACAGCGAAAAATGATACGATTTCAAAAATTCAACCGACGTTAACGAAAGGACAAGTCATTACAACAACGAAAAATGATATTGATTACGTCGTCACAGAATACGGAATCGCCCAACTAAAAGGAAAATCAATTCAACAACGTACGAAGGAGCTAATTCAGATCGCCCATCCGAAATTTCGCGACGAATTGACTTTTGAAGCAAAGAAATTAAGATTTATTATTTAATAAAAAATGCGCTCGAATAGGGTGTGACCTCCGTTCGAGCGTCAAATCCTCTTAAAACAAAGACAACACTTCATCCAGTAGGGAAATTGGCCATTAGCACTGTACATCAATTAATAGAACAATAACTGAGTTACTCCCTCTGGCTCATTAAGTTTAAAAAGGGAAGATGACTAAATTTAGCCATCTCCCCTTTTTTAATTTGATATTTCGTCAATTAACCAGTCATCTAATTCTTTCATAAAAGTAATTGAAAAGTATCTATCTTCTTTAACTGATTCTCCATTTTCGTCTTTATAGTCTAAACGTACTATAACATTTGCTTGAGTACCACCTTCGTTTATTTCGGTTGACTCTGTAAACCAAGAATATAATATGTGATTTTCAGTAAAATAGGTTAACTTTACTTCTTGATTACCATAAACAGCATAAATTTCATCATCTTTCAACACGAATTCAATATTTGAAGAAGCTAGGTTATTTAGATTATCTATCTGTTTTTCATTTAAATTATTCATAAATGCAGATATAAACATGTTAATCGTAGGAGTTTCAACAGTAGTCATTTCAAAATGCTCCACTTTTTCATAAAGTTCATTTAGTTTTTCAACAGCTGCGTCTAACTCTGCATTCAATCTTTCAATTTCATCTAAAAGTTCATGAAGTGAAGAATTCGATTGGTCATCATCGGATGAAGATAAAACTTGTTCAGCATCTTTATCGCTATTAGTGCAACCTACTAACATTAATGCTGAAACGATTACGAACAAGAAACTTCTTAACCTTCCCATTATACATCCCTAAATTTTTGAAATTTTGTATATAGTATCATATGAATATTCTATTTTCAATAGTAACTATGCTCAATATTTAAGAACAAATATTTTGAATGAATAAAGTAAGGGCTTATTCCTGTCTATCAATATTAAATATTAAATCCATTA